>CBFHVJ010000010.1:0-20665 GCA_965659435.1 uncultured Arcobacteraceae bacterium | reverse complement strand
AGGAGCTTGCTTGATATTATTCTCCACCACTACCTCTTTAGTTTCAATTAAATCATTTTTACTAGTATCATATGTCACAAAAAAACTGAGTAGCCCTAAAAACACTATAAATATACTACTTTTTATAATGATTGAGAATATATTATACTTTTGGATTCTTTTTAGTGGTATAATTTTATTGAAGTTATCTATATAATCTTTCTTTATAATTTCAAATTCTTTATCACTTATATAGTGTGTGTTATCTATTTTAATATTTAATAATTTTTCTATATATCTTACGATATCTTCAACACTTTCTTGATTATATTTTTTAAAAAACTGCATTTGTGAATTAATATATACAACAAAAAAATCGTTGCTAATAAAAAGATCATTTTTATTCTTTTCAAGCTTATCAAGATAATATGAACTAAAGATATGGGGTATAGGTATATTTGTATTACGCTTTTTGTTTTCTAATATATATAAAACATATGTGAATTTATTTTCTAGATAAGTGTAGTTAACTATAATTTTAGAGGATAGTTCTATATTGTTTTCTTTTAGTATAGATAGTAAAAAACTATCTATACTCTTTGGGTTTATTTGCTCTGTAACTGTCTTCTCTAAAACAGTTATTGTATTTATATCATGAAAGTTAATTGATATCGTAACCCATCTCCTTAAGTGAACTTTTGTTTTTTGTCCACCCTTTTTTAACAGATACAAATAGTTCAAGATAAACTTTCTTGCCACTAAGCTTTTCTATCTTAACTCTTGCATCTTTTCCTATTCTTTTAATAGCTGCAGCACCCTTACCAATAATCATACCTTTTTGGCTAGACTTTTCCACAACTATTGTAGCTTTAATCACATCTATTTCAGGTTTTTCTGTAATTTTATCAATTACTACATCTGTTTCATAAGGAATCTCGTCACTAATATTCTCAAATACAGCTTCTCTAACAAACTCTTTATAGATATCTCTTAAATGATCTGTAGTTAAAATCTCTGTATCATACAGATATGGAGAATTAGGAAGTAATTCAACAACTGCATCTAAGATTTGATTTTGTTTTTTCCCTTTTTTAATAGAGATAGGGATAATCGATTCGTATTCATCTTCATACTTTTTATACTCTTCAATCTTATCTAAAACCTCTCCAGGCATAACAAAGTCAGTTTTTGTTAATACAACTATATGTTTTGTATTTTTTTTATTCTTAGTTAAAAAATCCTCGTAATGATTTATTTTATCTGTTACAGGCGCAAGATATAAGATCAAATCACAATCACCAATTGCTTTTAGTGCTTCATCTAACATAAATTGATTAATAAGCTTCTCTTTTTCATGGATCCCTGGAGTATCAATAAAAATAATTTGAGATTCCTCTTCATCTTCAATACCTTGATGCATTGCAATAATATTAGATCTTTTTCTTGTTGCATTAGCTTTATGTGAAACCATTGCAATTTTTTCACCAATTAACCAATTTAGAAGAGAACTTTTTCCTGCATTTGGTCTACCTACAGTTGCTACATATCCACATTTTGTTTCTTCCATTCTCTATTTTCCCTTATTTTCTTTTTTTCTTTGCATATCAATATTAAGATGTAAAATATCAACAGCACTTGGTGTGATACCACTAATCTGACTTGCATTGTACAATGTCGGTGGATTAAACTTTTTAAGCTTTTCAACAACCTCTAACGATAACCCTGGAACCTCATCAAACACAAAATTTTCTGGTATTTTCAGTGTTAACATCTTTTTCATTTTTTCTATTTGCTTTTGTTGCTTTTGTACATATCTATAATATTTAGCTTCAATAATCACTTGCTCTTTTAAGTAATCACCAAGATCACTAAATGATGGAACCAATCTATCAAACTTTTCTTTTGTAATAGTATTTCGCCCTACTACATCAATGAGTAGTGCCCTGTCTGATATCTTATTTTCACCAAGCTCTTCAAGTAATGCAAGGTTTTCTTTTTTTGGTGTAAACCATTCATTTGACATGAAGTTAACTGCATCTTTTATAGTTTGTTCTTTATGCTTCATAGTTTTATAACTATCTTCATCAATTAACCCTAGATTATATCCATACTCCATAAGTCTTAGATCTGCTGATTCTTCTCTAAGAAGCAATCTATACTCAGCTCGACTTGTAAACATTCTATATGGTTCATTTGTCCCTTTTGTTACAAGATCATCAATTAAAACACCAATGTAACTTTCATCTCTTCTTAAAACAAATGGCTCTTTATTATCTATTGATAGAGCGGCATTTATACCAGCCATTAATCCTTGTGCAGCTGCTTCTTCATATCCCGTTGTAGCATTTATCTGACCAGCGAAATACAGATTATCAATTTTTTTTGTCTCTAATGTATGTTTTAATTCTGTTGGATCTATATAATCATATTCAATTGCATATGCATATCTTACAATCTTTGCATTCTCTAAACCTTTAATTGAATGGATCATATTCTTTTGAATATCTATTGGTAATGATGAGCTAAATCCATTTATATAATATTCTTCACAAGACAATGTTTGTGGTTCTAAAAATAATTGGTGTCTATCACGTTCTGCGAATCTACTTACTTTATCTTCTATACTTGGACAATATCGAGGGCCAGTCCCTTCAATTTGTCCTGTAAATAAAGGTGCTCTATCAAAATTACTTCTAATTGTTGTATGTGTTCCCTCATTTGTATATGTAATATAACAAGGTTTTTGCTCTGGATTAAATACACCCTTATCTGTTCTAAATGAGAATGGCATAGGTTTTTCGTCACCGCCATGTGCTTCCATTACTGAAAAGTCTATTGAATTACCATTTAATCTTGCAGGTGTTCCTGTTTTAAGTCTTCCTACTTTAAAATTTAATTCTCGTAACTTATCAGATAATGTAGTAGAAGGTTGCTCCCATGCTCGTCCTGCAGGATATTGGTTTTCACCTATATGGATTAAACCTTTCATAAATGTACCTGTAGTTAAGATAATCTTTTTTGCATCAAATTGTTCACCTAGTTTAGTTGTAACAGCATATGCTTTATTATCTTCTACTAAAACATCACTTACCTCATCTTGGTATACATCTAAGTTGGAAGTATTTAGACATATATTTTTCATATATGTTCTATATTTATCCATATCTATCTGCGCCCTACTTCCTTGAACAGCAGCTCCCTTTGAGGCATTTAAAACTCTAAATTGGATACCTGTAGCATCTGTACATAATCCCATCTGACCACCAATAGCATCTACTTCTCGTACTAAGTGACCTTTTGCTAAACCACCAATAGCTGGATTACAACTTGCTGCTCCAATTTGTTCTACTAACATCGTAACTAATAATGTTTGCTTACCCATTCTTGCACTTGCTAATGCCGCTTCAATTCCAGCATGACCACCACCGACAACTATTACATCATACATCAGTTTTTTCAACCCCTTTAATTTTCTCTATCCATTGATCTAATGTTTTTTCATAACCAACACTTTTTGAGTTATAAAACTTTAAATCATTTTCCATATATCTTTGATCTACATATCCACCAAAATCGTGTGGATTTTTATACCCTATATGTTTATCTTTGATTATTTGAGGAATATCCTCTATTTTACCATCTTTTACATATTGTAAGGCTTCATTTACTGCTTTATAAGAGCTATTTGATTTTGGACAACTTGCAAGATACACAATACATTGTCCTAGTATTATTTTTGATTCTGGATAGCCAATTTTATTACAACTTGTCATAGTATTTGTTGCTACATCTAAGGCATTTGGATTTGCATTTCCAATATCTTCACTTGCAAATATCACTAATCTTCTAGTTATAAAATCTACTGATTCTCCACCATCAATTAACCTTGCAAGGTAATATAATGCACTATTAATATCACTTCCACGAAGTGACTTAATCATAGCACTTGCTAAATCATAATGCGTTTGTGCTGAACTTGTAGATTCATTGATAGGCTGTTGTCTTAATCCTTTTAAAGTATCAATCGTTATATTATTATCTACTTTAACGCTAAAATCTAGTAAGTTTAGTAAAGCCCTACCATCTCCTCCACTAGAGGTGATTAGATATTCTTTTGCATCTTCTTCTATAGTAAATTTTAACTTTTCTCTACTTTTAATTAATAATTTTTCTAATTCACTATACTCTAATGGCTTAAATTCAAATAGTAAACTTCTTGAGATAATTGCATTAGTTAATGAAAAGTGTGGATTTTCTGTACTAGCTCCAATTATAATCACACTATAATCTTCCATCACAGGTAGAAGAACCTCTTGCTGGTTTTTACTAAGTCTATGTACCTCATCAATAAATATTAATGGCTTTACTAAACTATTTTGATATCTTTTAAATATATCACGAAGTTGTTCAACTTTAAGTGTCGTTGCATTTAAAGAATAAAAATCAAAATCACTCATCTTTGCAATAATTTTTGCTAGTGTAGTTTTCCCTGTTCCTGGTGATCCATATAAAAACATATGTGGAATATTTTTAGAAGTTATAAGTTTATAAAGGGGAGATTTTACATTTAGAATATGTGTTTGACCAACAAATTCTTCTAGTTTTGTTGGTCTTAAAAGTTGAGCTAAACTCACTTAGTCATTACTCTTCTTGGGCTAAAAATGCTCGAAGATTTTTATATTCCTCTCGCGTTAAGTATCTAGTTTTTCCTGATGGTAAAGCATTTAAAGTTATACCACCAAAGTCTAGTCTTTTTAGATCTAAGATATCTAAGTCAAAATGACCAAAAAATCTTCTAAGCTCTCTATTTTTACCTTCACTAATGGCAACTTTTAATTTAGAAAAGTTTTGCCCTATGGTTTGGATCTGATAACCAATAAAAGGCTTAAATGTCATACTTCTAATATCTGTATATTCATGTGCACCTTTTGTAGCATCAGTTAGCTCCATACCATTATCCATAGCATTTACTATATCTTCTGTAATAGCTCCATTTACTTTTAGTTTATACATTCTTTCAAGTTGTGAATGCATAAGTTGATTCGCAATATCAACACTATCAGTTAAAAGTAAAACACCTTCACTTTGAAAGTCAAGTCTTCCTATTGGAATAAAATGTTGAAATTTTTTATCAATCGAATCAAAAATAGTTCTTCTACCTTGAGGATCTTTTTTAGTTACTAGCTCACCTTTTTGTTTGTTATATACAATTACTGTATATTCTTTTCTAGGGTTAAATCTAACAACTTTATCATCAACTTCAACTTTATCATCTGCTGTTACTTTTGTAGCAAGGTTAGTAACTATTACATTGTTTAATGCAACTCTACCTTCCTCTATAAGCTTATCAGCTTCTCTTCTACTATATTTTGTATTATGAGAGATAAACTTATTTAGTCTTACCTCTTCATCTAGGTTTTTCATCTATTTTATTCCTGCTTCAATCAGATCATGTATATGTAATAATCCTACTATTTGTTCATTTTCATCAACTACTATTAAAAGTTGTATTTTAAAGTTTTCTATCACTTGTAATGCATCACTAGCTAAAAGGTTTTTATTTGATATTGTTTTAGGATTTTTTGTACAGATATCATATGCTTTTTGATCCATACTAAGATTTCCATTCATCAATGCTCTACGTAAATCTCCATCACTTAAAACACCTAAAACCTGATTATCATCATTGGTAATAATCACATTTCCTAATCTACCTTCACTCATAGTTACAATTGCATCTTTTAAAATTGTTTCATGTGAAACAATTGGTAAATTATCTTTTCTTAATAGATCATCTACTTTTACAAAAAGCTTTTTCCCTAAACTTCCACCTGGATGGAAAGAAGCAAAATCTTCTTTTTGAAAATCTCTATATTTCATTAAACAAACAGCCAATGCATCACCTAATGCCATTGTTAATGTTGTAGATGATGTTGGTGCTGTATTTAAAGGACATGCCTCTTTTGTAATATTAATTGATAGAAAAATATCTGCATATTGGCCAAGTGTTGATTCTTTTGTTTTTGCCATAGCAATTAATGGAATATCAAATCTTTTAATATGTGGTAAAAGTTGAATTAATTCTTCACTCTCTCCACTATAACTAATTGCTAAAACTACATCACCAGCAGAGATCATACCAAGATCTCCATGCATAGCTTCAGTTGGATGAATAAAGAATGAACTTGTACCAGTACTAGCTAGTGTTGCTGCCATTTTTGCACCAACAAGTCCAGACTTCCCTACCCCTATAACAATTAACTTCCCTTTTGTAGTTGCAATTAATTCAACTGCTTTTACTATCTCATTAGATATATGTTCTGCTGCTATCTCTAGCTCTTTTGCTTCAGTTAATAAAACCTCTTTCGCAATATTCTCATATATCATAATATCTCCTTTTCTATTGTACAAATAGTGTAGGTACAATCATTGGATATTTTCTATATTTTCTTACACAATGCTTTCTAACTACTTTTCTTAATTCATCTTCAATAGCTTTATTATTTTGTAATGTTCCAGGTTTAATATGCTCAATATAGTGAGCTAAAATATCTTCTAATTCTTTGATTAAGAATTTCTCACCTTTTCCACCTGTTAATCCAAATATACTAATCTTTGCATTACCAATAATTTTTCTTTCTGATCCACTAACTTGTGCAACAATCATAACTACCCCATCTGTTGCCATAGTTTGTCTGTCAATTACTACATCATTAGATATTTTATTGTTTCTTTGGTTATCAATATATACTTTACCAGTTTTAACTGTTTTTAACTTCTTAACAAATTTAGGTGCAATTTCTACTTGTTCACCATCACCCATAATATGTACATTTCTTTCTAATACACCACAATCAACACCCGTCTTACCATGTCTTACTGCATGATTATACTCACCATGTATTGGAAGGAAGAATTTTGGCTTACACATTCTTAACATTAATTTCTGCTCTTCTTGACCAGCATGTCCAGAAACATGAATATCTGCATGATCTTGATATGCCACTTTAGCACCAGCTTTCATAAGCTTATTAATAAGCTCAGAAACTCCAGCTTCATTTCCTGGAATAGCACGAGCAGAAAGTATAATTTGATCAGTTGATTTAATCTTAATATGTCTATGCTCATGTATTGACATTCTAAATAGTGCACTCATTGGCTCACCTTGAGACCCAGTTGTAACAATAAGAACCTCTTTATCTTCATATTTATTTACTTCATGTGCATCAATAAATTGCTCTTTTGGAAATTTAACATAACCTAGTTTCATAGCAAGGTCAAGATTTTTCTCCATTGATCTACCAATTACACAAATTTTTCTACCATGATCAAGTCCTCTTTGAATTGCTTGTGCAACTCTATGGATATTTGATGAAAAAGTTGACATAATAACTCTACCTTTAGAGCTTGCAAATATTTTATCAAATGTAGGTCCAACTGATTTTTCAGATTTTGTAAATCCTGGAGAGTGAGAGTTTGTAGAATCACTTAATAATGCTAAAACACCTTTTTCACCATAATGAGCGAATCTATGAAAATCTGTAGGGTAACCATCAATAGGTGTATGATCAATTTTGAAGTCACCCGTATGGATAATTGTTCCAGCTTCAGTAGTAATAGCTAATGAACTACAATCAATAATCGAGTGAGTAATATGCATCCATTCAACTTCAAACTCCCCTATTCTAATTGGCTTTCTTTTCTCAACAGCTCTAAAGTAACTCTTGTACTCTTTCATTTTGTGTTCATCAAACTTAGAACCAATCATCTCTAGTGGTAATGGCGATCCGTATACAGGATATTGCATCTCTCTAAATAAATATGGCATTGCACCAATATGATCTTCATGTCCATGAGTGATTAAAATACCAGCAATTTTATGTTTGATAGTTCTAATATAACTAAAATCAGGAATTAAAATATCTACACCATGCATAGTTTCATCAGGGAAACTCATACCAACATCAATAATAATAGCAGATTTTTCAGTCTCTATTACCATCATATTCCCACCAATTTCACCTAATCCACCAAGTGGAGTAACTTTAATGCTTGCATCTGTTTTCAAATTTAATTTATTATGAGGGTTTAACCTATCTTTTTGAATTTTTTCATTTATTTCAAAAGATTTTAAAAGATCATTATTCCATCCATACCCAGATGTTGGTACCTTCTTTTTTTTGGGTTTATTACCATTATTATTTCTATTATTATTTTGTTGCTGTTGAGGTTGTTTATTCTCTTGATTTACAGCTGAATCAATCTTCGTTTCTTCTTGTTTTGTTTCCATTTGTTTTAATCCTTTTATAAATAAGGTTGTACAAATCAGCTGAAACTTCATGAGGTCTTGCAGTCTCTTTTATTTCAAGTTCATCATAGATCTCTTTAATAAGATCTTTACTGTAACTTGAAGATAAATTCTTTGAAAGCTTTTTTCTTGGTTGAGTAAATGACATTTTTAAAAAACGTTTAAACCCATCATCAACTTTTGCTGTCATATCCTTTTTGATATAAACTACAGAAGAATCAACCTTAGGTGCAGGATCAAATGATTCAGGTGGTACATTTACCACAATCCTAGACTCAATTGAAAGAAGTGTCGATATTACAGCTAAAGATGAAAATTCTTTTTCACTCACTTTAGCCACAAACTTATCAGCAACTTCTTTTTGCACCATTACGATGATGTGCTCACAATTCTCATCATCGAATGCTTTCAAAATTATATTTGTTGCAATATAGTATGGAAGATTTGCAATTAAATCATATCTTCCATCACTATATAATGAACTATTATTCCAGCTTTCTAAAACATCTCCTAAGAGTATTTTTAGTTGCTCAGATTCAAGTTCCCCATGAAATTTTTCACATAATATTGAGTATAGATCCCTATCTACCTCATATGCTGTAACCTTTTTGTACTTGACTAATTTTTCAGTCAAATCACCTAAGCCAGGCCCAATTTCTACTACATGATTCTTATTGTTGGGCATCGCTTCGATGATTTTTGTCAATACTGAACTATCTTTTAAAAAGTTTTGTCCAAATTGTTTTTTTGCTTTTACTTCTATCATAAGATAAGAGTCTATCCAAGTTTAACTTATAATTAGATAACATTCTACTATATTAAACGATAGGATCTATAACATATATGAGTTATTTCGCTAAAAGAATTATCCCCTGCTTAGATGTAGATAATGGTAGAGTTGTTAAAGGTGTAAACTTTGTTGGACTTCGTGATGCTGGTGATCCAGTAGAGGTTGCAAAAAGATATAATCAAGAGGGTGCTGATGAGATCACTTTTCTAGACATTGGAGCATCTCACGAAGGTAGAGATACAATAGTTGATGTTGTAAAAAAAGTTGCTCAAGAGGTTTTTATACCACTTACTGTAGGTGGAGGTATTAGAAAGCTTGACGATATTTACAATCTTTTAAATGTAGGTTGCGATAAAGTTAGTATTAATAGTAGTGCTGTTACAAATCCTGATTTTATTAATGAAGCAGCCAAAAGATTTGGTAGTCAATGCATTGTAGTTGCAATTGATGTAAAAAAAGTTGCTGATGGTAGCTATCATGTATTCGTTAAAGGTGGTCGAGAGGATACAGGTTTAGATGCAATTAAATGGGCTAAAGAGGTATACAATAGAGGAGCAGGAGAGATACTGCTTACATCTATGGATGCCGATGGTACAAAAGCTGGATTTGAGACTAATATTACAGGCCTTATCAGTAAAGAAGTAGATATCCCTGTTATTGCAAGTGGTGGTGCTGGAACTATGGATCATATTAAAGATGCATTTGAATGTGGTGCTGAAGCTGCACTAGCTGCATCTATTTTTCACTTTAAAGAGATTGATATTATGGATTTAAAGAGATATCTATCTAAAAATAACATTCCAGTAAGACTTTAAATGTCTGTAGATCGTTTTAATAAAATAGCTCAACAATGGGATAGTAAACCTCAAAGAGTTGAGGGTGCTTTAACTTTTGTAGATGAAATCATCAAGAATATACCAAATGATATATCAAACTTTAATCTACTTGATTATGGTTGTGGAAGTGGTTTAGTTTCATTTGGATTTAGTAATAAAGTTCATTCAATCACTGGTATGGACAATTCTATAGGTATGTTAGAAGTTTATAATCAAAAGGCTTCTAATCTTCAATTTAAAAACATTAAATCAACACTTCACAATATAGATGATCAAGCTCTTGATAAAAATAGTTTTGATTTAATAGTAACAAATATGACTATGCACCATATACAAAGTATTGAAAGCTTTATTAAAAAACTTTCAAACTCTTTAACAAAAGGTGGATATCTAGCTATAGCAGATCTTGAAATAGAAGATGGTACATTTCACAGCTGTAATGAGGGTGTAGTTCATTTTGGTTTTGATAGTAATAAGATAAAAGAAATTTTTGAAAAAAATGGTTTAAAAGTAATAGTAGATAAAACATTACAAACTATTAGTAAACCACATAAAGATTTTGATGTATTTATACTTATAGGAGAAAAAATATGATTATTTGTGCTGGCAACCAAGAGGTATTTGAATTTGCTAAAAGTGTTGGAGTAGGGCTTATTGATTCTGCTATTGGTCTTACTCAAATATGTTTATTTGATAGACCAGAATATATTTTATTTATTGGAAGTGCAGGAAGTTATGGAGAGCATGAAATATTTGATATTGTTGAATCAAGAAGTTCAGCAAATATTGAATTAGGCTTTTTTAATGATGATTGTTATACCCCTATAAACAATGTACTAAAGTCAGATAGTCAACTTGTAAAAGACCAAACGATAGTTAACTCTTCAAACTATATTACAACTAGTGAAACTTTATCAAGAAACTTTAAAGAATATAATATAGGAATTGAAAACATGGAGTTCTACGCACTTATGCAAGTAGCACAGAAATTCCAAGTTCCTATTGCTGGTGTATTTATTGTAACTAATTATACTAATAAAGATGCACATCAAGACTTTATGAAAAATCATAAGCCAGCTATGGAGAAACTTGTAGCTTATTTAGAGGAGCAAAAAATTATACAAGAGGTTAAAAACTCTTCATCTAAATAAATTGTTTCATGTGAAACAAATAAACCCTTAAGGATTAAATATCAAAACAATTTATGACTATACATTAGAAGAATTAAAAGAAGAGATTAAACCTTCTTTTAGAGCTAAGCAAATTTATAACTGGCTTTATAAAAAATATTCAACTTCATACGATGAGATGAAAAATATTCCAAAAGATTTAAAAGAGGAACTTTCAAAAAATTATCCTATAGATATTCTCAAGATTGTGAGAGTTGAAAAAAGTATAGATGGTAGTATCAAATACCTTTTTGAACTATCTGATAAAACTACAGTTGAATCTGTACTATTACTTATGAAAGAAAAACAAACTGATGAAGATGGTAATGTTATAAAAGGGGAGCAATATACATTTTGTATCTCATCACAAGTAGGATGTAAAGTAGGGTGTAGTTTTTGTTTAACAGCAAAAGGTGGATTTACTAGAGATTTAACAGCTGGTGAGATAGCAGCACAAGTTAAATACTTAAAAAAAGAAAATCAAATTCCTGAAAATAAAAGTGTTAATATTGTTTATATGGGTATGGGTGAACCACTTGATAACTTTACTAATCTTGTAAAAGGAATTAATATTATTAGTGAATTAGATGGACTTGCAATAAGTACTAGAAGACAAACAATATCTACAAGTGGTATAAGTGATAAAATCAATAAATTAGGTGACTTAGATTTAGGTGTTCAGCTTGCTATCTCTTTACATGCTGTAGATGATGATCTAAGAACAGAACTTATTCCAATGAATAAAGCATATAATATTAAATCAATTATTGATGCTGTTAGAAAATTTCCAGTTGATACAAGAAAAAAGATTATGTTTGAGTATCTAGTGATTAAAGATAAAAATGATGATACTAAATCTGCTGATAAACTTGTAAAACTTTTAAATGGTATAGAAGCAAAAGTAAACCTGATATATTTTAATCCATTTGACGGTACAGATTATCAAAGACCATCAAGAAATAATATGATAAAATTCCAAGAATATCTATTGAGTAAAAAAGTGATATGTACAATAAGAGAATCAAAAGGGCTTGATATTAGTGCAGCATGTGGTCAACTAAAAGAGAAAGATAACAAAGGAAATTAAAATGGGTACACTTGATATAGTAATGGTAGTTTTTTTAGCATTTGTTTTAATTGGTGGTATGGGTTATCTACTTAAAGCATTAAGAGATTAATAAAATGTTTCATGTGAAACAATAAAAGGAGAATATAGTTTATGGCAATTACAAGATTTGCACCAAGTCCAACAGGATATCTACACATAGGTGGTTTAAGAACTGCACTTTATAGTTACCTATGGGCAAAGAAAACAGAAGGTGAATTTAAACTAAGAATAGAAGATACAGATCAAGCAAGAAATAGTGAAGATGCTGTAAGAGCAATTTTAGAAGCATTTCAATGGGTAGGTATGCCAAGTGATTGTGAAATTGAATACCAATCAAAAAGAGGGGATATATATACAAAATATATTGATCAACTTTTAGAAGAGGGAAAGGCATATAAATGTTATATGTCAAAAGAGGATCTTGATGCCAAAAGAGAAGAACAAATGGCAAATAAAGAGACTACAAGATATGATGGAACTTGGAGACCTGAAGATGGAAAAGTACTACCATCTATTCCTGAGGGTGTAGAGCCAGTTATCAGAATCAAAGCACCTTTAGAAGGTGATATAGTATTTAATGATGGTGTAAAAGGTGAAATGTGTTTCACTGCTGATCAAGTAGATGATTTTGTTATCGCTAGAAGTAATGGTAACCCTACATATAACTTTGTAGTTGCAATTGATGATGCACTTATGGAGATGTCAGATGTATTAAGAGGTGATGATCACTTATCAAATACACCAAAACAAATTGTAGTTTATAAAGCACTTGGTTTTGATATACCAAAGTTTTATCATATCCCAATGATCAATAATCCATCTGGTAAAAAACTATCTAAAAGAGATGGTGCAATGGATGTAATGGAATATAAAAAATTAGGGTACCTACCTGAAGCACTATTAAATTTCTTGGTAAGACTTGGATGGTCAAATGGTGATCAAGAGATATTCTCAATGGAAGAGATGCTAAATCTATTTAATCCAGATAATATTAATAAATCTGCATCAGCATACAACGAAGAGAAACTTCAATGGCTAAATGCACACTATATTAAAAATGTATCAAATGATAGATTAGCTGAAGAGTTAAAGTTCTTTGGTTGTGAAATTCATGGACATGATAAAAAAGAGATGGTATTAGATCTTTGTAAAGAGAGAGCAAATACTCTTGTAGAACTAAAAGAAGCTATTGAAAATATCATGAAAATGCCAACAGATTATGATAGAAAAGGTACAAAAAAGTTTATCAAAGAAACAACACCTGGAATGTTAGAAAAGTATGTTAAATTACTTGAAGACAATCAAGACTCTCTTCATCTTCCAGTTGATATTGAAGCTATCACAAAACCATTTATTGAAACTAACGAATTAAAATTTCCACAACTGTTTCAACCAATTAGAATATCTTTAACTGGTGGTACTCAAGCACCTTCAGTATATGATGTAATTGCTGTTCTTGGAATTGATGAATCAATTAGAAGAATTAAAATAGCTCTTGAAAAGAACTTTAATAAAGAAGAAAACTAAATGACTATATGGCACAATCCAAGATGTTCAAAATCTAGAGCAGCAATTGAGGCTTTAGATGAAAAATTAGTTAACTATTCTGTAAAAAAGTACCTTGATGATAATCCTTCAAAAGAAGAGATAGTAGAAGTGTTTCAAAAACTAGGATTTAAAAACCCTAGAGAGATGATGAGAACTAAAGAAACAGAATATAAGGAAATGGATCTAGCTAACGAAAATAAATCTGATGATGATTTAATTAATGCTATGGTTAATACACCTAAACTAATTGAAAGACCAATTGCAATTACTAAAAATAGTGCAGCTATTGGTAGACCATTAAAAAACATTTTAGACTTAATATAAAGGAAAAATATGGAGTGTGAATTTCCAACTGTAAACTCAAACAAAGAAGAGATCAAAGGAATTTTTGAAGAGACAAAAACAATAGCTATTGTAGGATTATCTCCAAAAGAGGAAAAACCAAGTAACCTTGTAGCAAAGTATCTACAAAATGCTGGATTTAAAATTATCCCTGTATATCCTAAAGAGGAAACAATTCTTGGTGAAAAAGTGTATAGATCACTTGAAGAGATACCTGTAAAAGTTGATATGGTAGATGTATTTAGAAAACCAGATGTAGTTAGCCTTGTAGTTGATCAAGCTATTGCTAGAGGTGATGTAAAAACTGTATGGACACAAATTGGTATTGTAAATAATACTGCAGCCCAAAAGGCAACGGATTCAGGAATGAATGTAGTACAAAACCTTTGTACTAAAATAGAACATAAAGCTATATATTTATAACTTACACAAAGGATTAATATAAAGCCTTAGGCTAGCAACAGTACCTGTTTTACCATCTGTTCTATTTCTAAGGCTTATATCTGCTCCTAGTGCATCAGAAGCACTCTTGGCTAAGAATAATCCTAATCCTGCTCCCTGAGCATTTCCAACTCTTTTAAATGGTGCAAAAAGGTCAATTGACTCATCAATACCAATACCTTCATCAATTACATTTATTTCTATCCACTCATCACTATGAAATGTTGTAATATTAATTGTCTTTTTACCTGGTGTAAATTTAATAGCATTTTGAACAAAATTTTGAACAATCTGATTTAATAAAGTAGGTTGAATAATAATATCAAAACTCGGTATATTACTCGTAAATGTTAATGTAACATCTTCTTTATTTGCGAGTAATCTATAGCCTTGCATCTTATTTTTAAGATACTGAATAATATCAATCTCCATAGCTTTTTCAAACTGTGCCCCCTCTTGTCTACCAATATCCAAAATAGATGTAATCATTTTATTCATTCCATCTATCTCATCGATATTAAGCCTTAAAACCTCTTCATACTTTTCTTGCTCTCTTGATTTTCTTAAAGTAATTTCATTCTTTAGTTTCATTACAGCAAGTGGAGTTTTAAGCTCATGAGCAGCACCAATAAATAACTCTTTTTGATACTTTACATATCCTTCAATTCTATTTGTAAGTTGATTAATTGAAGCAGCTAAAGGATGGAACTCTATAGGTAAAGATTTAATATCAATTTGTGTTAGTGTTGTTTCATTCATCTTAGATAGTTTATTTGCAATTTGTTGAATATGAATTACTAAGACTCTAGAAATAGTCAATGCATATAAAATTACCATAACTAATCCACCAATACTAAGTATCAAAAGATTTTTAAATATCTTATTTAGCATCCTTTGAGAACTATTGATATTTTTTGTAATTTGAACAAATTTATCTTCACTATTTATAAAAGGGTATAGCAGTTTTGCATAGTGATTTCTATCTTCTTTATAAATATAAAAATGACTATCTCTAGCAAGAGTTTTAATTGTAAGAATATCAACGTCTACTCCCTCTTTAGTTAGCATATTAAAAGGAATATCTTGAGTTTGACTTGAATTACTAATAGTATTAATAAGTTGTGCATCGTTAATTAAATTATCTTTTATCTCTTCAGAAATTGTTGCTTTTGTAAACCCATAAAACATAAAAGATAATATAATGATAAATACAGATGTACCAATGATAAGTTGTTTAAGAAATTGTTGATGTATACTTTTATACATAAGTTAAAACCTTAATTTAGAGGAGAAGAACCCTCTAAATTTTTATTTTTCTTCAGAAGCTTCCTCTGTACCTGGGTAACAGAATCTATATCCTCTTCTTCTAATAGTTTCAATAGTAGCAATATTTAATGGCTTATCCATTTTTTGTCTAATTTGGTTAATAGCAACCTCAATAACATTTGGAGTAACAAGCTCTGGCTCTTCCCAAATAGCATCAAGTAATTGCTCTTTTGAAACAATTTGATCTCTATGTCTAGCAAGGTGAGTTAATACCTCAAACGGTTTACCTTTAAGTTCAACCTCTTCACCATCATAGATGATTTTTTCTTCATCAGGATTGATTGATAATTTATCGATATCGATAGTATTAGTTCCACCAAATCTTAACCTAGCTTCAATTCTTGCTAAAAGGATATCAAAATCAAATGGCTTTTTAACATAGTCATCTGCACCAGTTTTAAGTGCCTTGATTTCACTTTCTTTATCATCTCTAGCACTAGTGATAATAACACCTGTTCTACTATTTCTATTTTTTACAAGTTTTGTAAACTCTAATCCATCACCATCTGGTAACATCCAGTCAGTAATCACTAAGTCGTAGTTTCTAATATCAATGAAATACTCTGCATCTTTGAAAGATTCAACGCTATCTACTTGGTAACCTTCATCAATTAGTCCTTCAAGTAGTGTTCTATTTAAAGTGATTTCATCTTCAACAATTAATATTCTCATTTAAGTCTCCATTAAAACATTAAGTTTTATTTAAGTAGTTATTTAATTACGCGAATTGTACCATAAAAAATAGAGAATTTAAAGAGTTTTTAAGTTAAATTTTAAAATTTATTTAAGATTCAATTTTTTCCTTTTAACTTTTCAGCAAAATCATTATAGCTTTTAGATAAAATGAGGCCATATTACAACTATTAAAAAGGGATAAAATGAAAAAAACATTTTTAGCTACTCTAGCAACTTTAACACTTACTTCAACTTTAATTGCAAACCAATCTTTTGGTACTGTAAACGGTGAAATAATCTCTGATTCTGATATCAAAATGGTAATCAAAGATCCAAAAGTAAACTTTGTATCTTTACCAAAAGAGACTCAAGATAAAGTTTTAAATCAAGTAGTAGATACTAAACTTCTTGCACAAAATGCCCTAAAAAGTGGTATCACTAAAGAGAAAGCTTTCCAAGAAACTTTAAATAAACTAAAAAATGATTTAGCATTAGAATTTTGGATGCAAAGACAAGCAAAAGCTATTAATGTAACTGAAGCTGAAATGAAAAAATTCTATGAAGCTAACAAAGATAAATTTACTCAAAAAGCTGTTTTAAAAGCTAGACATATTTTAGTTGCTACTGAAAATGAAGCAAAATCTTTAATAGCTGAATTAAACAAAGCAAAAAATACTCAAGAAACTTTTATCAAATTAGCAAAAGAAAAATCAACTGGTCCTAGTGGTGTAAATGGTGGAGATCTTGGATGGTTTGAAGCAAAACAAATGGTTCCAGAATTTTCAAAGGCAGCATCTGAACTAAATAAAGGTGCAGTTACTCAAGCACCAGTAAAAACACAATTTGGTTATCACGTAATTTATCTAGAAGATAAAAAAGATGAAGGTGTTGCAAACTTTGAAGATGCAAAACAAAAAATTCAACAAGTTGTAGGTCAAGAGAAGTTCTTACAAAATGTTAGAAAAATTGTAACTGACTTAAGAAATAAATCTGAAATTAAATTAAATAAATAGGGAATAAAATGGGTGTATTAGATATCGTAAAACCAGGTGTACTAACAGGAAGTGAAACAAAAAAACTATTTGCATATGCAAAAGAAAATAATTTTGCAATACCAGCAGTAAATGTAGTAAATACTGAAAGTGCAAATGGTGTACTTGAAGCAGCAGCTAAAGTAAACTCTCCAGTTATTATCCAGTTTAGTAATGGTGGAGCACAGTTTTTTGCAGGTAAAGGTTGTCCAGCATCAAATGCTTCAATTCTAGGGGCAATTAGTGGAGCAAACCATATCCACACTATGGCTGAAGCTTATGGTGTGCCAGTTGTACTTCATACAGACCATGCAGCTAGAAAACTTCTACCATGGATCGATGCACTTCTTGATGCTAGTGAAGCAAATTTCAAAGCAACTGGAAGACCTTTATACTCTTCACATATGTTAGACTTAAGTGAAGAACCACTTGCAGAAAATATCGGTACTTGTGTAGAATATTTCAAAAGAATGTCTCAACTAGATATGATGATCGAAATTGAACTTGGTATCACTGGTGGTGAAGAAGATGGTGTAGATAACACTGATATTGATAACGCTTTACTATACACTCAACCAGAAGAGGTTGCCTATGCATATGAACAATTAAAAGCAGTAAATGAAAACTTTACTATTGCAGCAAGTTTTGGAAATGTACATGGTGTATATAAGCCAGGAAATGTAGTATTAACTCCTAAAATTCTAGATAATTCACAAAAATATATTGAAGAAAAATACAACACCTTAGCTAAACCAGTTGACTTTGTATTTCATGGTGGATCTGGTTCAACAATAGAAGAGATTAGAGAAGCTATCTCTTATGGTGTGATCAAAATGAACATCGATACAGATACTCAATGGGCATTCTGGGATGGTGTACGAGAATTTGTAGCAAAAAACCATGACTACTTACAAGGACAAATTGGCAATCCTGAAGGTGATGATAAACCAAATAAAGGCTACTACGATCCAAGAAAATGGCTAAGAAAAGGTCAAGAAACTCTTATATCAAGACTTGAAACTGCTTATAGTGATCTTTGTTCTATAAATAAAAACTAAGGGTAATAATGTCAGAAAATTTAAAATATGGTGAAGAGGAGATTATCAATTTTGATATCAACTCTGATGAAAACTTTTGGCCAAATGAGCATAAAAAAAACTATACGATTAATATAGATCTACCAGAATTTATGTGTAAATGTCCTAGAAGTGGTTATCCTGATTTTGCAACGATTAAACTATCTTATGAACCAAATGAAAAAGTAGTAGAACTAAAAGCTTTAAAACTTTATATCAATAGCTTTATGGATAGACATGTATCACACGAAAACTCTGCAAATGAGATCTATGATACACTTTTTGAAAATCTTCAACCAAAGTCTATGAAACTAATCGCAGACTTTAACCCTAGAGGTAACGTACATACTATTATCGAAATAGATAGTACAAAAAACTAAAAATATCCTATGAATAAGCAAAGATTAGTAACTACTTCCCAAGCAGCCCAGCTACTAAATCTTTCTGTTCAAGGTGTTCACTATAGAATCAATAAAGGCCAATTAAAATCTCTAAAACAATCTGGTAAAACATTTGTATATATTGATGAAAAAGATATCAAACAAAAAGAGATAGAAGAAATACCACAAAAATTGCATACTATAGAGGAAAATAACTCAAATCGAAATCTATATATCGATAAGCTTCTAGATGAAAAAGATAATCAACTTAAAATGTTCAAAAAGTATATTAAACAGATGAAAATTCAATATCAAGCAGAAATTAAAAGACTTGAATCAAATCAACAACAAATAGTATCTGTTTTCCAATCTGAAATATCTTTACTTCAAAGTGCATTTAATGAGATGAAAAATGTTTATACACTTGAACATCAAAAGTCTCAAGAGGAACCTTTTATCGCACCAGTTCAGTTTATAGATATAAAGGAATTTTTCTCTATCATGAGATCATATGGTAAAACAGATACTCAAATCAAAGCTATTGTTTTAGATAAAGTAAAAAATAAAGATAGAAGATTTATCTACGATAAAGTATCAAATAGTATTAAAATATATAAAAGTGAATTTTTAGATTTAATCTAGAAAATCTATAACTATATATTGTAGTTTTATAGTTGGAGTTTATTTGTCGGAATATTCAAAAATATGGAAAAATAAAGACTATAATAATATTGAATTATTAAGTGCATCCTTTAAAGAGTTCTCTTTTTCTAAACATTGGCATGATGAGTTTGCAATAGGATTGATTGAAGAAGGTACAGAGGGACTTGATTTAAATGGAGCAAAACTTAATATTACAAAAAACAATATTGTAGCTATTAATCCCGGAGAAGTTCATACTGGATTCTCAGCTTCAAATAATGGCTGGAAATATCGTATGTTCTATTTTGATTCTAATTTAATTCAATCTATTTTATCTGAATATTCAATACAAAATGATACCTTGTTAACAAATCCTAATATAACAAATCCATATCTATTTCAAAACTTATTGAATTTACATCATTCTTTAGAATCTGAACACTTTAATCTGACAAGAGATTCTTTATTAATAAATACAATAACCGAATTATTTGAACAATATGGTAATCGCAAATTTAATACAAAAAAACATAGCAAAGATTTTTTAATAAATAAACAAATAAAAGAATATCTATTTGATAATTTTAGTCAGAATATTAGTTTAGAAGAACTATCAAATTTAACCAATATGAATAAATATCAGTTAATTAGAAACTTTAAAAAAGAGTATAGTCTGACACCTCACCAATTTTTAAACTACATTAAAATAAATAAATCAAAAGATTTTCTTTGTAAAGGTTATTCGATAATAGATACCGCTTTAGAATGTGGTTTCTTTGATCAAAGCCATTTATCACGTTATTTTAAAAAATATACAGGTGTTAGTCCAAATATTTATAAAAATGCTCTAAAATAAAAATTAGCTTAATATATCTACCATATTATACAAGACAGAATCAATCATTTAATCTATAATTCATTATTTATAAAAGGTTTATATATGAATAGTAGCTTTTTTATCTCATGGTTAGCCGTCATGTTGCCACTGGTAATAAGTCCTGGACCAGCAAATAT
>CBFHVJ010000009.1:318-20715 GCA_965659435.1 uncultured Arcobacteraceae bacterium | reverse complement strand
GCGATGAATGCAGTATTTAAATCACTTGCAAGTGGAGCAAATCCAGTTGCTATGGAATTTTTAGATAATCTAGTGATTCAAGCATTAAGAGAAAAGTTAAATGTTGATCTTCCTGAAAATGCAGGTGCTATTTTAGTTGGTGATGTAGATGGAAGTAGTATTGATGAGGTTGATAATCAACTTGAAATTTTAAATAATAGTTTCAAAGAAAATGGTGGAACAGAATTTATTATTGCACAAGATGATATCCAAGCAAATAAACTTTGGTATGCAAGAAGAAATGCATCACCAGCAGTTACTATTTTTGGAACACTAAAACTAAATGAAGATATCTCAGTACCTAGAAGTAAACTTCCTGTTGCATTAGCAGGTATTTATGAGATTGGTGAAAAATATGGATTTAAAGTTCCATGTTTTGGACACAGTGGTGATGGAAATATCCACGTAAATGTGATGGTACCAGATAAAAACGATCCTGAACAAGTACATAAAGGACATCAAGCGATTGAAGAGATATTCCAATTTGTAGTTGATCTTGAAGGAACTTTAAGTGGTGAGCATGGTATTGGTATATCAAAAGCTCCATATATGGGAATTGCATTTAATGAAGTTGAGATCAATCTATTTAAAACTGTTAAAAAGGCATTTGATCCAAATAATATTCTCAATCCATTTAAAATGGGGCTGTAGGCTCAACTGCAGTCAAATATCAAAAAAGTTATCAATTTTTTTGATGATGATATTTTATATTATGGTGCGAGCTTAAGTTTTTTTACACTGCTTGCACTTCTTCCAATACTAGCATTAATTATTGTTCTCATATCAACGCTAGAAGTTTTTAACCAACATATTGATCAGTTTGTACTATTTGCACTTGACTTTATTAACCCTACACACTCTGAACAACTTGTATCAACAATATCAAGCTTTCTATCAAATGCGAGTGATTTAGGAACATTAGGGCTATTTTATCTCTTTTTTTCATTTATACTATTTTTTAGAGATTATGATCATATTGTAAATAAAATATATAGCATTGAAGAGAAGTCATTTTTCAATATGTTTTTTGTATATATTATATTTATATTATTTTTACCATTAGTATTTGTTTTTTATACAGTACTAATAGCATCAGTTACAATTGCTTTTTTTGATAACTATTTAGTTGAATCACTATTGACTTTTATTGTTAACTGGATCTTCTTAATCTTTGTATTTAAAATATCAATTAATCAAAAAGTTTACTTTAGAGCCATTGCTGTATCGACATTTACAGTTTTAATCGCACTATCGACATTTAAGCAGTTATTTGTCTTTTATACGGTTTATAATCAGATGTATACGACTATATATGGCTCGTTTAGTGTTTTAATGTTGTTTTTTATTTGGCTTTATATCTCATGGTTGATATATCTCTATGGTATAAAACTATCAAGAGTGCTAAATGAAAAGTTAAGTATTTTTTAGATAAAATCCCCTAAATTACAAGGAATTGTTAATGCCAAATAATAAAAGAGTTTTAGTTAAGTTTTCTGGTGAAGCACTAGCTGGTACTGAAGGCTATGGAATTGATAACAAAATCTTAAATGATATTGCTCATGAGATTAAACAATTAGTTGATAATGGAATCGAGGTTGGAATTGTAATTGGTGGTGGAAACATCATCAGAGGTGTTACAGCTGCAGCTGATGGTATCATTAAAAGAACAAGTGGTGACTACATGGGAATGTTAGCTACTGTTGTAAATGGTATTGCAATGCAAGAAGCTTTAGAGCATATTGGGGTTGATACAAGATTACAAACTGCTATTAAGATGGAGCAAATTGCTGAGTCTTTTGTAGTAAGAAAAGCAAGAAGACATCTTGAAAAAGGGAGAGTTGTAGTATTTAGTGCTGGAACAGGAAATCCATTTTTCACAACAGATACAGCTGCAACACTTAGAGCAAGTGAGATAGAAGCTTCTATGCTGATTAAAGCAACAAAAGTAGATGGTGTTTATGATAAAGATCCTGCAAAGTTTGATGATGCAGTAAAACTTGATACATTAACATACGATCAAGCTTTAAATGATCATATTAAAGTTATGGATGATACAGCAATTGCATTAGCAAAAGATAACTCTTTACCAATTGTTGTTGCAAATATGAATGAAAAAGGTAATCTACTAAGTATTGTAAATGGTGATTACACAAAATGTTCAATAGTTAAATAAAAGGGAGAACTCATGAGAATTGAAGAAAGAATTACACACGCATTAAAAATGGTAAATAATGATAGATATATTTTATCTATTGCTGTTGGTCAAAGAGCAGATGAGTTAAGTAAAGGTGCTAAGCCACTTATCTCTAGTAAAAATACACTTGATATGAAATACACTGATATTGCAATTGAAGAGATTGCTTCTGGTGTATTAAAAATTGAAGGTTTTAAAGAATAGTTAAAATAAAAGTCTAATTATTGGATGCTTTATTTGAACAGATAAAATCTATTAATACCATTGAAGCTGCATCAAAAGCTTTAGATGGTGTAATAGAGATCAATGATAAAATACAAAATGCCTTAGAGTTTTGTATAGAAGCTCACAAACGACAAGTGAGAAAAAGTGGTGAGCCATATTCGGTTCACCCGATCCTTGTTGCCACAATCACCGCATATTTTTCAAATGATGCAGCTATGGTTATAGCTGCACTTTTACATGATGTTGTTGAAGATACTGAACATTCACTAGAGTATATTGAACAACAATATGGTGAAGATGTAGCTCATATAGTTAATGGTCTTACTAAGATTAGTGAGATTAAAGAACATGAATTAGCTTCAAGTACTAGTGATGAGAAACTATTAAGTTCAGCTCTTTCTTTTAGAAAGATGTTAATTGCATCTATTAGTGATGTAAGGGTTTTAGTTGTAAAACTTTGTGATAGAGCACATAATATGCTTACACTAGATGCGTTAAATCCCGAGAAACAAAAAAGAATATCTGAAGAGACTATAGTTGTATATGCCCCAATAGCACATAGACTAGGTATCTCAGCACTTAAAAATTTATTAGAAGATTTGTCATTTTTCTATCTATATCCAAATGAATATCAAAAAATTGATGATTATTTAAAAGCAAACAAACAAAAACTTCATGTTGAATTTAATAAGTTTGTATCAAAAATTGAAGAACTTCTTCTTATTCATGGTTATAATAAAGATGATATTCAAATTACAAGTAGAATTAAACACCATTATTCAATCTATCTTAAGATGCAACGAAAAGGTGTAAATATGGATGAGGTTCTTGATATATTAGCATTAAGAATTTTAGTTCAAAATCCTATTGATTGTTACAGAGTTCTAGGGTTTATCCACACAAATACAAAGCCTCTTGTTTCAAGGTTTAAAGATTATGTAGCTCTTCCTAAAGAGAATGGGTATCAAACGATACACACTACAATTTTTAATAATGCAAAAATTTATGAGATACAAATAAGAACACACGATATGCATAATGTAGCAGAATTTGGTATTGCTGCTCATTGGAAATATAAGAGTAATAACAGTAGTACAAATAATAGTATTGCTCCATGTTTAAATTGGTTAAAAGCGTTAAGTGTAAGTGATGATAATGTAGAAGATTTTTATGATGATGCAAAGCAAGATCTTTTTAGTGAAGAGGTAGTTGTATATTCGCCTGCTGGTGATATCTATACGCTTCCAAGAGGTGCAGTTGCTTATGACTTTGCATATGCTGTTCATAGTGATGTTGGAAATAAGGCGATAGGTTGTGCTATAAATAAAAGTACAAAACCATTATTAACAGAATTAAAAAATGGTGATATTGTTTCTATTGTTTTAGGAAAAGATGAGATAGCAAGATGTAGTTGGATTGATATGGTAAAAACATCGCGTGCTAAAAAATCTATAAAATTATTATGTGCTTCTAAAAATAAATATGTAGATATATTAAGTGGTCGAAATATTTTGCATACAATTTTCAGGTTGTATAGAAAAAGTAAACTATTGAAGCTAAAAGAGTCTACGCTACAAAAAATCCCATACAGTTATGATCATCTTATTAATGTAAAACGAAATTTAGAAAAAGATTATCTGAAGCATTTAGGGCTTGTAGCAAAGATAAAATTAGGAAAAATAAAAATACGTGATTATCAGTTTGACAATGTAATTTTATATTCAAATTTTAAGATTAATTCTGTATCATTTGACCATTGTTGTCATCCGAAATTTGGAGATGAGATTGTTGCATTGAAAAAAGATGATAGAGCAGTTGTCCATCATAAAATGTGTGATAAAGCCTATAGGCAAATTGAAGCAAAAGATGAGATGCTTTTTTGTAGCTGGGTTAAAGATAAACTTTTTAAATACAATATGAAAGTAAGCCTTGCAAACCAAAAAGGTGTTCTAGCAAGTTTATTAACATATATCTCAGAACTTGGAGCTAATGTATTGTTTATTGAGTATGGAAAAGATAAGTATGCCGATATTCAATACTGTGAGATTGAGTTTGAGATCAACAGTGAAAACAAAAATGAATTAAGAACACTGATAGAGAAGAAAACAAAAGTTATAGAGTTTTTATCATCAAGTGATGCATATAAATAAATAGTAGGGAAATATGGAACAAAGAATTCAAGAAGCATTAAATGAGATCAACAGAGGATCAGCAGAGATTATTGATACTGAAGGTATTGAAAAACTAATCAAAAGATATTTTGAGACTGGTGAAAATTATTATGTAAAAGCTGGGTTTGATCCAACTGCACCTGATCTTCATTTAGGTCATACTGTATTACTTCAAAAACTTGCAACTTTCCAAAAGTTTGGTGGAATTGTACAGTTTTTAATTGGAGATTTTACAGCAACTATTGGTGATCCAACTGGAAAAAGTGCTACACGAAAAGTCCTAACAGATGAAGATATTAAA
This sequence comes from uncultured Arcobacteraceae bacterium, assembly GCA_965659435.1. Classification (GTDB taxonomy): domain Bacteria; phylum Campylobacterota; class Campylobacteria; order Campylobacterales; family Arcobacteraceae; genus JADHTT01. Next base: position 15,785 of record CBFHVJ010000009.1, on the reverse strand, counting down.
GAGAATATTGGAAGTTATACATCTCAAGCTTTTAAAATTCTTGATGAATCAAAAACTGAAATAGTTTACAATAAAGATTGGCTAGGGCCTTTAGGTGCTGCTGGTATGCTTCAACTTGCATCAAATTTAACTGTAGCTAGAATGTTAGAAAGAGATGACTTTTCTAAAAGATATTCAACAAATACACCAATCGCTGTAAGTGAATTTATGTATCCATTACTACAAGGATATGATTCAGTACACCTAAAATCTGATGTTGAGATTGGTGGAACTGATCAAAAGTTTAATCTTCTTATGGGAAGACAATTACAAAAGTCATATGAAACTGGTAAGCAACAAGCTGTATTGATGATGCCAATTCTAGAAGGACTAGATGGTGTTCAAAAGATGTCAAAATCTTTAGGAAACTATATTGGTGTAACAGATGAAGCAAATGATATGTTTGGAAAAGTATTATCTATTTCAGATGAATTAATGTGGAGATATTATGAATTATTATCTTCAAAACCACTTACAGAAATTGAGCAATTAAAAGCAGATGTTGAAGTAAGAACAGTACATCCAAAACTAGCAAAAGATAATTTAGCAATAGAGATTGTAGATAGATTTCATGGAGCTGGAGCTGGAGCTAAAGCAAAAGAGGAATTTACTAAGATCTTTGCAAAGAAAAATATCCCTACTGATCTAGATGAATATAATATAGAAAATGGAACAGGAATTCTAGATGCTTTAGTAGCTACAAAACTTGTACCTTCAAGCTCTCAAGCTAGAAGGGATATTAAGGGTGGAGCTGTTAAAATAGACCAAGTAAAAGTTGAAGATGATAAGTATTGTTTTGAAGAAGGGGAATTTGTACTTCAAAAGGGTAAAAAGAACTTCGTAAAAGTAATTGTAAAATAAGGAAACAAATGAAGTCATTACAAATAGGAAAGCACACTATTGAAAAACCTATCATACAAGGTGGTATGGGTGTTGGTATCAGTTGGGATAAACTAGCTGGTACAGTTTCAAAAGAGGGTGGTTTAGGTGTAGTTAGTGCTGTTGGTACTGGTTATTATGAAGATGGTAAATACTCTCAAAAAATGACAAAAACTGGACGACCTGTAGAAGCAAAAAACTTTTATAATGGTGAAGCTACAAAAGCTATTATCCATAATGCTAGAAAAATTTGTGGTGATAAACCATTAGCTGCAAATATCTTATATGCTAGTTGTGATTATGGAAATATTGTAAAAGATGTTTGTGAAGCTGGTATTGATATTATCATTACAGGTGCTGGACTTCCTACAAATATGCCAGAGTTTGCAGCAGACTATCCAGATGTAGCATTAATTCCTATTGTATCATCTGCAAAAGCTTTAAAGATTATTTGTAAAAGATGGGCAAGATATAATAAAGTTCCAGATGCTGTAATTATTGAAGGTCCAAGAAGTGGAGGACATCAAGGATTTACTTATGAACAATGTCTTCAAGAGGAATACCAATTAGAAAATATCGTTCCACCAATTGTAGAAGAAGCAAAGAAATGGGGAGACTTCCCACTAATTGCTGCAGGTGGAATTTGGGATAAAAATGATATTGAAAAATACATGGATCTTGGTTGTAATGGTGTTCAAATGGCAACAAGGTTTATAGGTACTCATGAATGTGATGCACATGAAAATTTAAAAAATGTTCTTGTTAATGCATCTGAAGAAGATATCAAACTTATTAAATCACCAGTTGGATTACCTGCGCGTGGTGTAATTACAAATCTTCAAAAAACTATTGAAGATGGTACCGCACCAAAGATTGCTTGTGCAAGTAACTGTGTTGCACCTTGTAATAGAGGTGAAGAAGCGAAAGCTGTTGGTTATTGTATTGCAGATTGTTTAAGTGATGCGTATAGAGGTAAGCTTGAAACTGGTCTGTTCTTCACAGGAGCAAATGGATATAAACTAGATAAAATCATTAGCGTTAAAGAGCTAATGGATAAATTAGTTAACGGTGAATAACCTTTAAGGAAAAGAGAATTTGGTAAAAGTACTTTTTTCTTTATTTCTTATATTTGGGGCACTTTTTGCCTCAACTTCTGCAGATATATCAAACTATTCAAAATATAAAAAAGAATATTTTAGTGCTATTTTAAATGGTAATAAAAATAAAGAGATTCAATCATTAAAAAAACTCATCTATTATAGTAAAAAGCTTAATAAGCCAGTATCTAAGTATCAAAAAGAATTAAAGATACTTCAAAAAAATGTAAAAATCACTTCTATAAAATCTAAACCAAAACCTCAAAAAAAAGTTGTTAAAAAAATAGTTAATAGTACAGATAGTATTAGGTCCGTTAGTGTTCAAGACAATAGTATTATTATAGACTTCAAAAAAAGAGTTTCAAAAAAAGATATTAAGTTTTTGGAAGTTAGGAAAAATGGTTCATTTAGAGATGAATTTATTATCAATGGTACACTTACAGGTGTAAATAAATTAAAATTAAAAATGGGCATAGTTCCAAGTGTAAAAAGAGTTGCGATATATAAGTCAAGACAAAAATCTATTACTATCTCTATAAGAGGTAAAAGAAACCTAAAAACAATTTATATTATAGGCAATAAAAAAATCACTATTAAAGTTTTAGAACCTATTAAAAAAATCAAATCTTCTAACAAAGCAACACTACTTGTACCCCAAATGGAGCAAAAAACAATTGTGATTGATCCTGGACATGGTGGAAAAGATGCTGGGGCTGTAGGTCCTAAAAGAAGATATGAAAAACATGCTGTTTTAAAAGTATCAAATGAACTTGCTAAGTTATTAAGAGCAAGGGGATATAAAGTTTATACTACAAGAAGTAAAGATAGATATAAACGACTAAAATATAGAACATCTCTAGCAAATAAGAAAAAAGCTGATCTGTTTATCTCTATACACGCTAATGCTGTACCAAAAAGAAAAGCACATAAGGTACAAGGTATTGAAACATACTATTTATCTCCAGCAAGAAGTGAAAGAGCAAAAAGGGTAGCAGCATTAGAAAATAAAGCAGATCTAAAATCTATGGGTTATGGGTCAAAAGATATTTTCCTTATGACACTAAATAGAGCAAAAATAAATGCTTCACAAAGACTGGCTTTGGATGTACAAAATAATATATTACATAATGTTAGAAAAAAATATCGATATATAAAAGATAATGGTGTAAGAAAAGGACCATTTTGGATCCTTGTAGGTGCTCAAATGCCAGCAGTATTAGTTGAGATAGGATATATCTCACACCCAACAGAATCTAAAAGACTATTTACAACAAGTTATCAAAAACTATTAGCAAAAGGTATTGCTAATGGTATTGATTCTTATTTTATTAAGAATCAACACTAAACTATCTTTGAGAATTTATTTTCCTCTTCCATAATAGCAATCTCTTTAGCACCATCAATAAGTATATTTGAATCAGTCGTAAGTTGATCTGTTGATATTTTGTTTGGATATTCCATATTCGTCAAAATATGTTTGATACAGCTTATTCTAGCTTGTTTTTTGTTATCACTTCTTATAATTGTCCAAGGTGATATATCAGTATTTGATGCTATTAACATCGAGTATTTCACTACTGTATATTTATCCCAAAGTTTTTGTGACTCTTTATCTACTGGACTTAGTTTATATTGTTTTAGAGGATCAGTTTCCCTTTTTAGAAATCTTTTTGCTTGTTCTTTTTTGGATACTGAAAAGTAAAACTTCATCAATGTTATTCCAGATTTTACTAACATATTTTCAAAATCAGGAACCTCTTTTAAAAACTCTTGATGTTCATGATGTGTACAAAATCCCATTACAGGCTCTACACCAGCTCTATTGTACCAGCTACGGTCAAAGAAGACTATCTCTCCAGCACTTGGAAGGTGTTGAATATATCTTTGAAAATACCATTGACTTCTCTCTTTCTCATCTGGTTTTTCTAAAGCAACTACTCTAGCACCCCTTGGATTTAAATGTTCAGTGATTCTTTTTATAGTACCACCTTTTCCAGCAGCATCTCTACCTTCAAAAAGCATTACTACTTTTAAACCTTTATCTTTGATATGATTTTGTAGTTTTAAAAGTTCAATTTGAAGTTTTTTTAGTTCATTCTCATATTCTAATGTTTCTTTTTTAACCCATACTTGTACTTTTCCATTTAAACTTTTTGAAGCTTTTTTTTCTTGAAAGTTTATATAGTCTATCTCATCTTTTATTGCATTTGTGTTTTTATTTGAACCCATATTTTTTAACCTATTTTAAATATATTGTAACATATTATCTTTATAAATGTATAGGGATTAGTATACATAAAAGCTTAATTAAAGCTGATAAGTGTACTATTATCTCTAAAAGTGACAATAAAATGACAAAAATATGCTAAAAAGTAACACTTTTATGATACAATTTTATAAGTTTTTTTTATAAGGGGATCCAACTTGAAAGAACAACTTTATTTCTCAACCTTCTTTTTCTTCTTTATCGGTTTAATTTTAGCATTAGTTTTTCTTCTTACACGATATCTTGGAAAGAAGTCAATTAATAATCCGAAAAATAAGAATTTAGTATATGAGTCAGGTATTACAAACCCGATTGGATCTTCAAGAATTAATTTAGCGATTAAGTTTTATCTTGTGGCAATTATATTTGTTATATTTGATGTCGAGGTATTGTTTTTATTTCCTTGGGCACTAAATGTCAAAGAATTAGGTCTAATTGGAATTATTGATATGTTTATCTTTTTATCTATTTTAATTGGTGGGCTTATCTATGTATATAAAAATGGAGTACTAAAGTGGCAGTAGGAAATATTGACTTACAAAATCCCGATAATAGTTTTATCACTACAAAAGTAGATGCAGCTGTAAACTGGGCTAGAGAATACTCAATGTGGCCATTTGCTTTTGGAACAGCATGTTGTGCTATTGAGTTTATGAGTGTAGCAGCTTCAAGATTTGATATATCAAGGTTTGGTGCTGAAGTTGTAAGGTTTTCTCCAAGGCAGGCTGACCTACTATTAGTAGCTGGAACAGTTACTATGAAACAAGCACCAGTATTAAAGAAGATATATGATCAGATGCCTGAACCAAAATGGGTGATATCTATGGGTGCTTGTGCTTGTAGTGGAGGATTTTATGATAACTATACAACACTACAAGGGATTGATCAAATAATTCCAGTTGATGAGTATATATCAGGTTGTCCTCCAAGACCAGAGGCGATCATTGATGCTCTTATGAAAATACAAGAAAAATCAAAAGATGAATCAATATTAACAGTAAAAGACAATAGTTTTAAAGGTTTATTTGATGAATAGATTAAAAATAAACCAACATGATTTACGATCAAAAGTAATAGAGCTTAAAAGTAATGGCTTTGATATTTTACTTGATATTACAGCAATTGATTATTTAAAATATCCCCAAAAACCTCAAAATAGATTTTCTTTAGTGTATATATTTAGAGATAAGAATTTTAAAAATACTATTGAGTTAAATATTAAACTTAATGATGAGAATCTATCTATTGAGACTATTAGTGATCTTTATTATAGTGCAAATTGGGCTGAGAGGGAAGTATATGATCAATATGGAATTAGATTTAATAATCATCCAAATTTAAAAAGAGTATTGAACCATATGGAGTTTAAAGGACATCCTTTAAGAAAAGATTATAAGATCACAGATAGACAGCTTTGTACTCAAACACAAGATCTAGTTGATGAGATGGAACCTTTATTAAAAGAAAAAGGCTACAACTCAATGGATGATCTTATGATGTTAAATATAGGACCATCACACCCAGCAACTCACGGAACAATAAGACACTTTGTAGCACTTGAAGGGGAACAAGTTCAAGCAGCAGTTACAGAGATAGGGTATCTGCATAGAGGATTTGAAAAAGCTTGTGAAACTCATACATATTCACAAATCATTCCATATACTGATAGATTAAACTATTGTAGTGCGATATTAAATAATGTTGGATATTGTAAAACTGTTGAAGAGATGCTAGGAGTTGAGATTCCAGATAGAGCAAAGTTTATACGAGTTATATTAGGCGAGTTAGCAAGAATAGCAGATCACCTTGTATGTAATGCTGCAAATCTAGTTGATATGGGAGCACTTACAAGTTATTGGTATCTATTTAATCCAAGAGATACAATTTATGATCTTTTCTCAAAACTAACTGGAGCTAGATTTACTAACTCTTATACGAGAGTTGGTGGTTTAGCTTATGATCTCTATGATGGTTTTGAAGCAGATCTTCAAGAGGTATTAAAAGAGGTTAAAACTGCAACTGATGATACTCTTTCCTTAATAGCAAAAAATAAAATATTTTTAGATAGAGCTTGTGATGTTGGTGTAATCAAGAAAGATTTTGCAATAAATGCAGGAATCACAGGACCAAACTTACGAGCATGTGGAGTGGAGTTTGATTTAAGAAAAAGCAATCCATACTATTTCTATGACCAATTTGACTTTGATATGGTTGTAGGAAGTCATGGTGATATTCATGATAGGATGATGGTACGATTTGAAGAGATAAATGAATCTATCAAGATTATCAATCAAGCGATGAAAAATATTCCAAATGGTGCAATCAATATAGAAGATAAAAAAGTTGTATTACCATCTAAAGATTCTGTTTATAACACAATTGAAGGAACAATAAATCAATTTAAACTTATCTATGAAGGGATTGAAGTTCCAAAAGGGGTACATTATGGTGCAACAGAGGGTGCAAATGGTGAACTTGGATTTTATATAGTAAGTGATGGAAGTGGAACACCTTATAAATTAAAATTAAGACCACCTTGTTTTTATCCACTTGCTGCTTATCCAAAAATTATTGAAGGTACTCAAGTAGCTGATGCAGTTATTACAATGGCGAGTTTGAATCTTATTGCTGGGGAGTTTGATAGATGATAAAAAAATATCCTAAAAAAGACTCTCTTATGCTTCCTAAACTTTGGGAGTATCAAGAGAAAAACGGTTGGATTAGTTTAGAAAATATGAAAACTATAGCTAAAGAGCTTGATAAATCTCCAATTGAAGTATATGAAGTAGTTTCATTTTATACGATGTTCCAATTACAACCAATTGGTAAAAATCATATTGAGATTTGTAAAACACTTTCATGTAAGCTTTGTGGCTGTGGTGCAGTTAAAGAGAATTTAGAAACAAAGCTAGGGATAAAATCTGGAGAAACAACAGAAGATAAACTTTTTACTATTAGTGAAGTTGAATGTCTAGGTGCCTGTGAAAAAGCACCAATAGTTGTTTTAAATGGTGATTATTATTATGATGTAGATGATGAAGTAGTTGAACAAATTTTAAAGGATGCAAAATGATAGTAGATGTTGTAAGCAAAAACTTTAAAATTGAAAACTCACATAAAATAGATGTAGCAATTAAAAATGGTAGATATAAAACACTAGAAAAACTTTTTTCTCTCTCTTGCGATGAAGTGATTACAGAAGTTGAGAAAAGTGGCCTTCGTGGAAAAGGTGGTGGTGGAGCATATAGTGGTGAGAAATGGAGATATATTCCTAAAGATAGTGATGAAAACTATTTAGTTGTAAATGCTGATGAATCAGAACCAGGAACTTTTAAAGATAGACAAGTTTTAGAATTTGATCCCCATTTAATGATAGAGGGAATTATTTGTAGTGCGTATGCTATTAGAGCAAATATGTCATATATCTATATTCGAGGTGAATACAAGTTTTGGGCTAAAAGGCTTGAAAGAGCTATCGAAGAAGCATATGAAAAAGGCTATCTTGGAGAAAATATTTGTGGTAGTGGATTTGATCTAGATCTTGTTTTGCATAGAGGAGCAGGAGCTTATATATGTGGAGAAAAAAGTGCACTTTTAGAGTCTTTAGAAGGAAAACGCGGACATCCAAGGATTAAACCTAAACAAAAAGAGTGTGATTGGTTTTATGGAAAACCTACTATTGTAAATAATGTTGAAACAATTGCAACTGTACCATTTATAATTGAAAATGGTTATGAGGCATATACAGCTATGGGAACCAAAAAGTCCCCTGGGTGTATGTTATTTGGATTAAGTGGACAGATAAATAATCCAGGTGTCTTTGAGCTTCCATTTGGATTACCAATGATCGATGTAATTGAAAAACTTGGTGGCGGTGTAAAAAATGGGAAAAAACTAAAAGCAGTAATCCCTGGTGGTGTTTCTTGTCCAATTCTTACAGCTGATGAGGTTCAAACAGCAAAACTTGATTATGAGTCTATGTGGGATATCAATGCTGCTTTAGGTACAGGTGGAATGATCATTATTGATGAAGATACTTGTATGGTTGAAGTAGCTAAGAATATTATAGAATTTTATCATCATGAATCATGTGGACAATGTACACCATGTCGAGAGGGTACAAGTTGGATTGATGGTATTTTACATAATATTTTAGAGTGTAACTGTGGAGATTTAACGGATATTCAAGTGATTGAAGATACTTGTGATATCATGAATGGAAAGACTGTTTGTGTTTTTGCTCCTGCTGTTAGTGATATTATAGGTTCCATTGTAAGTAAATTTAGAAGTGAATTTGAAGAGGCTTTAAAGGGGTGTGGATGCAAGATATAATTACAATCCAAGTTGATGGTCAAGAGGTTAATGCAGAAGATGGATCATTATTAATTGATCTATTAAAATCAAATGATTTTGATATTCCACACTTTTGTTATCATGAGGATTTAGGTGTTGATGGTAACTGTAGAATGTGTCTTGTTGAAATTGAAGGTCAAAAAAGACCTCAAATTGCATGTGATACTCCTATCAAAAAGGGTATGAGTGTAAAAACAAAAAGTAAAATGACACAAGATTTAAGAAAGTCTATCCTTGAATTAGAACTACTTCATCATCCTGTAGACTGTCCTGTATGTGATCAAGCAGGGGAGTGTTCTTTACAAGATTATTATATGGAATATGGTTTATATGATTCAAGATTAAAATTTTCTAAAAATAAACAAGGGAAAAAGATATCACTAGGGTCAAATGTGATGCTTGATCAAGAGCGTTGTGTATTATGTACTAGATGCGTACGATTCTTTCCAAAAATTACAGGTGAGCATGAACTTGGTGTATTTAAAAGAGCAGATCATAGTGTGATATCAACTTTTCCTGGGGAAAAACTAAAATCACCATACTCTATGAATGTTGTAGACTTATGTCCTGTTGGGGCATTAACAAGTGAAGATTTTAGATTTTCACAGCGTGTTTGGTTTTTAAAAAGTGATGAATCTATTTGTAGTGGATGTTCACGAGCTTGTAATATCTATGTAGACCACACGAAACTAAAAGATAAAGATGATGAGATATTTAGATTTAAACCAAGAAGAAATCCTAGTATAAATAAAGCATTTATGTGTGATTATGGACGGCTTTCATATAAACAAGAGAAATTAAATCGATTAGAAAAAACTATCTCAAAATCTCAAAAGAGTTCAATTGAAGTAATTGAAGAGAATAAAAATATCTTACTTCTTGTATCTCCTACGTTAAGTTTAGAAGAGTTAACATATCTACAAGAATATGCTAAAAGAATTGGTGCAAAATTAAGTGGATATGCACCACAATATATAGATGAAGAGTTTAAAGATGAGATACTCAAAACATCTGATAGATCGCCAAATCAAAAAGGTTTAGAGCAGTTAAATATTAATTGTACAAAAGAGTTTTTTGAAGGTTGTATAGCACAAAGTGAACTTATCATTGTGTGTGAAAATAACTACTTTGAAAAACATCAAGATATTTTAAATGACAAAATATCTATTGGTATGTTTAGTACAATGCCTCAAAATGAATATACTATTTTAGAACCAATCCAATCATTTTATGAAAAAGGTGGTACATATATCAATTGTGATGGAATATCACAAACTATCACTAGTGATATAGAAAAAAATAATCCTGCAAAAACCATACAGGAGCTATTAAAATGAGTTTAGAAACAGTTTTAGTATCACTTGTAAATAATATTGTTGTAGTGACTTTAGCACTAGCTATGATCCCTGTAATGGTTTGGTGGGAAAGAAGAATCGCTGGATTTATTCAAGATAGAAGTGGACCAAATAGAAGTCATATTAAAGGGATTAGACTTGGTGGTTTAGTTCAAGGGCTTGCAGATATGTTGAAACTTTTATTTAAAGAAAATCTTACACCAGGACATATTAAAGAGAAAAAGCTTTTTGTACTTGCACCAGCTATGTTATTTATATGTGCATTTTTGACTTTTGGTGTGATTCCCCTTACTGATGATTTAGTTCTAGGTAATCAAACTTTTGTGATGCAAGCAATCCCTATTGATGTAGGTATTTTATGGTTTTTAGCATTTGCAGGATTAAGTGTTTATGGAATTATCCTTGGTGGATATGCTAGTGGAAATAAATATGCCATTTTAGGAAGTATTAGAGCAAGTGCTCAAACGATCTCTTATGAACTAGCTATGGGATTAGCAGTTGTTTCTATGTTGATTACTTATAGTAGTATAGATCTAAATGATATGGTGGTTGCTCAAGGGGAACTACTATTTGGATTTATACCGTCTTGGGGAGTTATTATCCAGCCACTTGCTGCAATTATTTTTATAGTTACAGTATTTGCTGAAACCAATAGAACACCTTTTGATGTTGCTGAAGGGGAAAGTGAAATTGTTGCAGGATATCATACTGAGTATTCAGCTATGGGATTTGGACTTTTTCAAGTTGGTGAATATGTTGCATTAAGTGCTTCTTCTGCACTTATTGTGACTATGTTTTTTGGGGGATATCAAATCCCTTGGTTTGATACTCAAGCAATAAAAGCAAATATAGATATTTTCCTTTTTGTAATTTTAATTGCAATACCAATCATTTTATACTTCTTTATTAACTGGATCAAAAAAAATAACAACTGGCCAAATATTAATGATCCAAGAACAAAAGAATCTAAAATAGTTATAAGAGTACTAACGGTTATTGGTTTTGTGCTAGTTGCTTTTCTAGCTTTCTTATTGTTTATTGGGATTGATTCTATAGGGACAAATATTGCTACAGCATTATTACAGTTTGGTACATTTTTCATAAAATTTTTAATGATGAATTTTGTATTTATATGGGTTAGATGGACACTTTTACGGTTTAGATATGATCAAGTTCAAAGGCTTGGATGGGAAGTATTACTTCCATTATCTTTAGTAAATATTTTTATTACAGCAATAGTTGTAGTTTGGTAAGGAGGTAAATATGGGAATCAAAAAAGTCACAAGACATGGTGATAGTTTAAAAGATAAACTTTATTTACCTGCAATTTTTTCTGGGATGAAGACAACTTTTAGACATTTTTCTACAAATCTAAAAGATACTAATAACCTAAAAACAAAGTGGTATCCAGAGGTTGCACCAGATGATATAACTGCCAGATATAGAGGGGTTCATAGACTCACAAAAAGGGAAGATGAATCTATACAGTGTGTAGCTTGTTTTATGTGTGCTACAAATTGTCCAGCGAAATGTATATATATTGAAGCAGAACCAAGAGTTGATAATATAGAAGAGAAGATGCCTAAGATATTTAATATTGATCTTTTAGAGTGTGTTTATTGTGGATATTGTGTTGAAGCTTGTCCATGTGATGCTATTAGGATGGATACAGGGATTTTTTCTTTTATAGGAAAAAATAGAGAAGATTTTCTTTTAGATAAAGAGAAACTATTATCACATAAAAGATGTGAGGATTTTGAAAATGAGTAGTATTATATTTTTAATCTTAGCAGTGATTATATTATTTGGTGCAATAGTTGCAATCGCTTCAAAAAAGCCAATGAACAGTGCACTTGGATTACTTTTGGCATCACTTGGATTATCAGGATTATACTTGATGCTTGATGCGAAATTTTTGTTTATGGCACAAATTATTGTTTATGTTGGAGCTGTAGTTACACTTATATTAATAATTTTAATGTTTTTAAATATTGATGAATCAGATCTACCTGATGAAAAAAATAGGCTATTGAAAATATCATTTGGTATTTTTGCTATGTTGCCATTTAATTTTATAATATTACAAGAATTATCAATGTTACCTGCACTTAATAATACAGTTGATACAGGTTCTACAAAAGAAATAGGAACTATTTTATTTGAAAACTGGTTAGTCTCTTTTGAATTTATTTCTGTTCTTTTATTAGTAGCACTTATTGGAGCTATTATTGTGGCAAAAAAATTAAAAAAAGGGCTTGAAAATGGATAGTGAGATTTTCAATTATCTTAGTTTAGCAATGATATTGTTTTCACTTGGAGCTGTTGGGGTAGTTACAAGAAGAAATATTATCGTTATCTATATCTCTTTAGAGTTAATGTTAAATGGAATTAATTTATTTTTAGTCGCTCTTTCAAAATATCATGGATCTTTGGATCCTCAAGTAATAGCATTGTTGATTATTGCTGTAGCAGCAGCAGAAGCAGCACTGTTTTTTGCAATAGTTGTAGCTTTATTTAGAGATAAAAAATCTTTAGATACAAACCTTTTCAAAAACTTACAACAAGGTGGTAATGATGAATAGTACACATTATTTAGCCTATATAGTTTTCATCCCATTTGTTGCATCATTGTTAAATGGAATACTCTATATTTATAATATAAAAATTCAAAAACTAAATCAAAAGATATTTACAGCTATAGCTCTGATTGCACCAATTATTAGTTTTGTATTAACTTACTTGTTATTTATTGAATTTAATGAGAAAGGTGTTGCATTAACACAAAATATTTTTACTTGGGTTGCTATTGAAAACTTTAATGTTAACTTCGCTTTTTTAGCAGATCAACTTTCAATCTTTATGGCATTGTTTATCACTTTTGTTGGTTCCTTAATTCATGTTTATGCTGTTGGATATATGGATAAAGATGAGGGGTTTGGTAAGTTTTTTACATATTTTAATATGTTCTTAGGATTTATGCTTTTACTTGTACTTGCAGATAATCCAGTGATCTTATTTATTGGATGGGAAGGAGTAGGTGTATGTTCATATCTACTTATTAGTTTCTATTATGGTGATGCAAAAAATGTAGAAGCTGGTAATAAGGCTATGTTTTTAAATCGTGTAGGAGATTTAGGATTTCTACTTGGGCTTATCGTATTGTTCTTTGGGGCAAATCTACAAAGTTTTGAGTTTGGAGAGATTGAAAAATCGATTGTAGGTGTAGATAGTTCAATATTGATGCTAAGTGGTTTATTATTATTTATAGGTGCTATTGGAAAATCAGCACAATTCCCACTTTATGTATGGCTTCCTGATGCAATGAGAGGGCCTACTCCAATTTCAGCATTAATTCATGCAGCAACTATGGTAACAGCAGGGGTTTATTTAGTAGCAAGATTTCACTTTTTATATAGTGAATTTGTAGATTTAGGATTATTGATAGCCTATATAGGAGCATTTACAGCATTGTTCTCAGCAATAATTGCAACAAAACAAAATGATATTAAAAAAATCTTAGCATATTCAACGATATCTCAACTTGGATATATGTTTATAGCTGTTGGTATTGGATTTTATAGTGCAGGATTATTCCATGTATTTACCCATGCATTTTTTAAAGCATTATTATTTATGAGTGCAGGGGCTATCATAATCTATACGCATCATAAGCAAGATATTTTTGATATAGCTAAACATAGAGTAAAAATGCCAGTAATTCAATATAGTATGTTTATTGGTATATTAGCAATTTGTGCTATTCCTCCACTTTCTGGATTCTTTTCTAAAGATTTAATTCTAAGTGGACTATTTTCATCTGAATACTATCTGCTGTGGTCTATAGCTATTGTAACTGCATTTTTAACTTCATATTATATCTTTAGAGCATATATTATTATGTTTTATAGTGATTCAAAAAGTGAATTAAAAGAGCTTAAAGTAGATCCATTTATAACTGTTCCTATAGTAGTTTTAGCTATAGGATCAGCTATTGTTGGTTTTTTAAATATGCCACATGTTTTTGGAGGAGAGAGTCAGATATCTTCATGGTTGGCATTAGAGAAAAATAGTTTACATCTAGAGATCTCTACTGAACTTATCTTGATGTTAGTGTCGGTAGTTGTTTCATCTTTAGGGATATTTGTAGCGTATAAAAAATACAAAAATATCGATATTTATGCTGTCAAAACAGATGATGGCATTATTTCAAATAAGTTTTATGTGGATGAGGTATATAACTTTATTTTTGTAAAAGGGCTACAAAAACTATCATTATTTATCTCTTATGTCCTTGATAAAATGATTATCGATAAGGCAATTATGCAAACATCTATAAAGTTTGTTTCTTTAGGAAAATTTGTGGCAAAAGTCCAAAATGGTGATTTGAATATTTATGGTTTACTAATGTTGTTAGCTATAAATGTGATTATTTTATATATTTATTTTTTTATATTAGGCTAAATTATGGGTAATCAAGTTTTATCATTTATAATTTTCTTACCAGCTATTGTTGCATTTATTATGATGTTTGCAACAACAAATGCAAAGGATACAAGAAATATAGCATTTAGTACAACTCTAGTTGTACTGTTTTTAGTACTGAGACTTTATATAGATTTTGATGAAAGTTTAGGTACTTTACAATTTATCACAAATATTCCTTGGATTGAAAGTTTAGGAATTAATTATTATATAGGATTAGATGGATTCTCTCTTACAATTTTAATGTTGATTGCTCTTTTAATCCCTACAGCATATCTATTTTTATGGCATAGAGATACAAAAGGGTATTGGATCAATATGCTTCTAATCCAATCAGGGGTTACAGGAGCATTACTTTCATTAGATATTATTTTATTTTATATGTTTTGGGAGACTATGCTTTTACCAGTATTTTTAATTATTGGAATATACGGTAGAGAAAATAGGGTATTTAATACTTTAAAAGTGACTATTTTTACTATGTTTGGATCTCTTTTAATGTTTTTTGCTATTCTTTATCTAGGTGTAGAGTTCCATAATCAGTTTGGTTATTATAGTTTTGCAATTGATGAAATTGTTAATGTAGAGATAGCAGCTTATGAAACAAAAGCCTTACTGTTTTTATGTTTTTTAATTGCTTTTGGATTAAAAATTCCAATTTTTCCTCTTCATACTTGGATTATTGGAACATATAAACATGCTCCAACAGGTGGTGTATTTTTATTATCATCTATTATGGCAAAAATAGGTGTTTATGCACTTGTAAGATTCTTAATTCCTATTTTCCCTGATATATATATTGACTTTTCATATATCTCTGTATCATTTGGTATTTTTGGAATGATATATTTTGGTATTGCAGCATTGATGCAAAAAGAGATCAGAGCAATGATGGCTTATTCTTCTGCTTCACATCTTAGTTTTATCGCTGCTGGGGTTTTCTCTCTTAGTATCTATGGTCTTAATGGATCATTTTATCTTATGGTTGCTCATGCA
>CBFHVJ010000009.1:0-308 GCA_965659435.1 uncultured Arcobacteraceae bacterium | reverse complement strand
TGCAATTTCAACAGGTGGAATATTTTTACTTTTAGGGGTACTTCAGTTCCAATCTAAAACATTGGTAATTGATCAACTTGGTGGCATAGCAAGGCAAGCTCCTATTTTCACAATCTATTTTGCCATTATGCTATTTACAGTTATAGGTTTACCTGGTACTAGTGGTTTTATATCTGAGTTTTTAATAATTGTAGGTATTTATGAATTCAATAATATACTGGGTATTTTGGCTGGAATATCTGTGATTGTTGCGGTGATATTTATGTTATGGATGTTTCAAAGAGCAATTTTACAAGATTCAGATAATG
>CBFHVJ010000008.1:0-21394 GCA_965659435.1 uncultured Arcobacteraceae bacterium | reverse complement strand
AAAAAGTGATACAGAAGTTATAGTAAGACTTTATCAGAAATATCAGGAAAGTTTTTTAAATAAACTAAATGGAGCATTTAGTTTTTCTATATATGATAAAAAACTAGATAAGTTTTTTTGTGCTAGAGATAGGTATGGTAAAAAGCCATTTTTTTATTATTTTAAGGATAAAAAATTTATCTTCTCAAGTATGATAAAACCAATTATTAAACTTCTGGGATTTGCACCAAAACTAAATAAAATTGCTTTATCTCAATATTTACAATACTTTGTCCCTTTAGCACCAAATACATTTTATACGGATATTTTAAAATTAGATGCAGGAAGTTATTTAACTGTTCAAAATGGTGAACTAATCACAAAAAAATACTACAAGATTAATACCTATAAACATATAAAAAGTGAAGATATAGCATTGGAAAAAATTGAAGATTTGTTGTTTCAATCTGTTGAACAAAGATTAGTAAGTGATGTTGAGGTTGGATCTCTTTTGAGTGGAGGAATTGATAGTAGTTTAGTTTCAACTTTATATTCTCAAATAAGTGGTAAAAAAATCAAAACATATAGTGTGGGTTATGAAGGCTTTGGTCAGTATAGTGAATTGCCATATGCACAACTATTAGCCGATAATATTAAAAGTGATCATACTCCACTAACAATAGATCAAAAAGATTATATAGAATCTTTAGATGATGTTATTGATTCACTAGAGGAACCTCATGCAGATCCTGCTTCTGTACCTTTATATCTTTTAACAAAAGAGATAAATAATCAAGGGATTAAAACAGTTTTTAGTGGAGAGGGAAGTGATGAACTTTTCTTAGGTTATGATAACTATGCAAAATTTTTAAAATACTATAAATTTAAAGACTCTTTACAAAATGATCAAGTTGATTTTCTAGATGATATTATTGGAGCATTACAAACACAAACTAAGGAGAGTGAATACTTAAGAAGAGTTATAAAAGGTGAAAATATATATAACAGCTTTGGAGAGATATATACACAAGCACAGAAGAAAAAGCTTTTTAAAAAATGTCCAAATTTTAAAAGTGAAAAAGCAAAAAAAGATCCAATTGATTGGATGAGTTATATTGATCTAAAAGTTTGGTTGGGTGAAGCCCTATTAAGTAAAGTAGATAAAATATCTATGGCAAATTCTGTTGAAACTAGAAATCCATTTTTAGATTTTAGACTTGTAGATACAGTTTTTGGGATTAGTAGCGATATAAAAGTAGGAGATACAAATAAGTATCTATTAAAAAAAATAGCAGCTAAATATATCCCTCAAGAGATTATAAATAGACCTAAAAAAGGTTTTAATTCCCCATTTAATGAGTGGCTATTTGCCGAGTATAAGGGGCAAATACTAGAAGATATTTTAAGTGTAAATCAGCAAACTGGATTTTTTAATGAAGAGTATGTGAAGTTTATTTACACTCAAGGTAAGAAAAATAAATTTAAACAACACCTTTATGCTCTTTGGATTTTTAGTAAGTGGTATAAAAAGAATTTTTAGATATACTCATCCAATATTCTAAGGTGGAAATATGTTTCGAACAATAAAAGAAAAAATCTTAAAGTATGTTTTTAAAATATCATCACAACCTGTGCTTTTTAGTGAGTTGATGATTGCTAATAAGCAATTTAATGATGGTATGCACTTAAAAGGTATAAACCTTGGTTTTAGGTTAAAACTAGGAAGAACATATGTTGTCTTTTTACTTTTAGCACATCTTTTTATTATTCCTATTGCCGCAATAGTACATACATTATTTGCAACAGCAGATTGTCATCTTTCGATCATTACAGCGATTTTATTTACAATGTTACTTTTTGCATTTTTTGGTATGTTTAAAGAGTGGTTATTTGATGAAATTTCACAACAAAGAATTACAGTAGCATGGAAATTACACTTTCCACATTTTCCATATAGTGAGTATAAAAGTACGGTTGCAGATATATATAGTGAAGCTTTAGAACAAGATATAAAAAAGAAAGATCTCGAGAGATTTATTCTTGATAAATTAGTAGAAATAAATTAGATAAAGGATTAAAAAGTTTATGGGTCAGACGATAACAGAGAAAATTTTTAGTGAACATGTAGGTGAAAAAGTTTATGCAGGACAGATTGTAAGAAGTCCTATTGATATGGTAATTGGTAATGATATTACTACACCAATTTCTATTAAAGCATTTGAAGATAGTGGAGCTACTTCATTGGCCAATCCAGATGGTTTTTCAATTGTACTAGATCACTTTATCCCTGCAAAAGATATTGCATCAGCAAATCAAGCAAGAATTAGTAGAGATTTTGCGGCAAAACATAACTTAAAACATTTCTTCGATGAAAAAGATATGGGTATTGAGCATGCACTACTTCCTGAAAAAGGGCTAGTTCTTCCTGGTGATGTAATTATTGGTGCTGATTCACATACTTGTACACACGGTGCAGTTGGTGCATTTTCTACTGGAATGGGATCAACAGATTTAGCATTTGCTATGGTTACTGGTGGAAATTGGTTTAAAGTTCCTGAATCAATCAAGGTTGTATTTACTGGAAAGCCAAAAGAGTTTGTAACAGGAAAAGATTTAATCTTAGAGATCATTAGAATGATTGGGGTTGATGGAGCACTATATAAAACTTTAGAGTTTACTGGTGATACTGTTCAATACTTAACAATGGATGATAGATTTGCACTATGTAATATGGCTATTGAAGCAGGTGCAAAAAATGGAATTGTAGCTTATGATGAGATCACTGAAGAGTTTATGAAGCAAAGAGCTGAAGCTAATGATGGTTTAAGAGCTGAGCCAAAAATTCACTATAGTGATGAAGATGCATCATACTGTCAAGTACTTGAAATTGATGTAGCTTCTTTAGAACCGGTAATTGCTTATCCATTCTTACCAGAGAATGGACATTCAATGTCTCAAGCAGTTGCTGATAATATCAAAGTTGATCAAGTATTTGTAGGTTCTTGTACAAATGGTAGATTAAGTGACTTAAAAATTGCATCTGAAATCTTAGATGGAAAGAAATTAGCTTCTCATGTAAGGATGATTGTTACTCCGGGTACTCAAAAAATCTTAAGAGAAGCTACAAAACTAGGATATATTGATATTTTAGTTGATGCAGGTGCTGTTGTATCAAATCCTACTTGTGGGGCTTGTCTTGGCGGATACATGGGAATTCTAGGTGATGATGAGGTTTGTATCTCTACAACAAATAGAAACTTTGTTGGTAGAATGGGAAGTAGAAGCTCAAAAGTTTATCTTTCAAACTCTGCTGTTGCTGCAGCTTCAGGTATAACTGGATATATCACTGACCCAGCTTCAGTGTAAATAATATGCTTGATATACCATGTGTAATCCTTTCAGGTGGTCAATCAAGTAGAATGGGAAGAGATAAAGCTCTTCTTCCCTTTGGTAACACTCCTACACTTACCCAATACCAATATGAAAAACTAACAAAGATTTTTAATAAAGTTTATATCTCTTCAAAAACTAATAAATTTGATTTTATAGAGGATAGTTCAATAATTTTTGATAATTATGATGTAAGTTCACCTATGGTCGCGTTACAATCATCATTGAAAAAACTACAAAATCATGAATATATTTTTATCATAACTGTTGATACACCTTTAATAGAAAAATCAACAATTGAGAAGATATATAAAAGTAGAAAAAGTTATGAGATAGTGATTGCAAAAACATCTGAGAAAGTACATAATCTATGTGGTGTATTTGATACGAAAATACTCAATAGAGTTGAATTATATATTTTGAATGATAATCATAAGATTAACCATCTCATTGAACATTCAAACAGTTTTTTTTGTCAATTTGAGCATGAAAAGCAGTTTTATAACCTCAATACTCCAGAAGAATATCAAAACAGTTTAATATATAAGTAGTACTTATTAAAGCCATAATAATGACTTTTAGTCGCTTAAGTCTTATGTTATTTATAGTGTGATAATCTACTTCTAGTTTTTAAACTTTAACAAAGGAATGACATGGAAAATAGAAATCTTAAACAAGATCTTGAACAATTAGATTCAATTTTAAAGTCTCAAGGTATCTCAAGAAGAGATGCAATGAAGATGATGGGACTTGGTGGTGCTGCTATTATGGTTGGAGGAACTGAAGTAGAAGCTGCAACTGATCTTAAAGCAAGTAATGCAAAAGGTAGAATTGTAATTATTGGTGGTGGACTTGCTGGTATGTCTACAGCTGCAAGAATTAGAAATACTAATTCAGATGTAGAGATCACAGTAATTGAGCCAAATGCTCAATCGGTATCTTACCAACCAGGACAAACTTTAATGGCTGCTGGACTATGGGAAAAATCAGATATCACTTATAATAGAGATGATTTTGTACCAAGTAATGTAACAGTTGTTGCAGAAAAAGCTGTAGAGTTTGATCCAAAGAACAATACTGTAGTTACTGATAAAGGTACTAAAATTACTTATGATGCAATGATCGTTGCTGCAGGTATTATGTTAGATTACGGAAAGATTAAAGGTCTTGAAGGTGCTGGTGAAGCTTATTCAGTTGGAGATAATAGAGCATTAGTATCTGAATTAAATGCTAAAGGTGTTTCTTCATTATACACTGTTGATGGTGCAACTGCAACTTGGGAAAATATGCAAAAGTTTATTGCACAAGCAAAATCTGGTAAAAAAGTAAAAGGTGTATTTACTCATCCAAATACTCCAATTAAATGTGGTGGTGCACCAAAGAAAATTATGTACCTTGCAAACTCTAGATTAAAAGAAGCTGGTGCTAGAGAAAATGCTGATTTACACTTCTATCCAAATGGTGGTGGAATGTTCGGAATTAAAGACTATCATAAAGCGATCGTTAAACAATACGAAAGAGAAGGATTTAATTGGTCTTATAAGCATAACCTAGTAGAGATTAAAGATGGTGAAGCAATTTTTGATAACCATGGTACTAAAAAAGGTGCATGGGATCCAGATTTAGAAGAGTACGAAGTTATTAAAACTCATAAAGAAGTTAGAACTAACTTTGACTTTATTCATGTTACACCACCTATGAAAGCTGCTCCAGAGATTGCAAACTCTAAAGTAGGTTCTAAAAAAGGTTGGGTTCCTGTAAATAAAGAAACTTTACAACATGTTAAATTCCCAAATGTATTTGCATTAGGTGATATTGCCGCAGTTCCAATGGGTAAAACTGGTGGATCAGCTAGAAAGCAATACAAAGTTGTAACTGATAATGTATTATCATTCTTAGAAACTGGTTCAATTCCAGCTGATAATGCAAAATACGATGGATATACTGTTTGTCCATTAATCACTTCAATTGGTACAGTTATGATGGCTGAATTTAACTGGGCTTCTAAGAAATTAGGTTCAGGTAAAAATGCAGCAGTAACTTCATTATTAGATCCAACTCAAGAGAGATATATCTGGTGGTTAATGAAGTTCTATTTATTAAAACCAATGACAGTTCATGGAATGTTATCTGGAAAAGCTTAATATATAAGTACATTAAGATTATTAAAAGCCCTAATCCTTTTATAGGTTTAGGGCTTTTTTATTGCCCTTAATATATAATCTTTAAAAAAGTTATAAAGGCAGAAGAGATACTATGAAAAAAGAGTTAGGTATATATATAGCAATATTTCTATTTTTAACAATTGGAATGCATTTTAAGCAGTGGATTGATCATCCTATAGAACATATGATGGCAATGTCTAGTGGTGGAGCATTTGGAGTACCAGGAGCGGTTCATCCATTTGTATTTACATTAATTGTTTACTTATTTATTGGATTATTTAGAGTTGTAGGAAAATTATTTTCTCGTTCAAAATAATTTCATAAATTGTAAGTATAAAAAAAGGGAAGAGGTTAAATCCTCTTCCCTTTTTAGTTTCTAGATAAAACTTATTATAGTGCTTTTTTAGCAGCTTCTACAACAGAAGCAAATGCATCTGCATCATTCATAGCCATATCAGCTAAGATTTTTCTATCTAATTCAATTCCTGCAAGTTTTAAACCATTCATAAATCTTGAATAGTTGATACCATTTAATCTACATGCAGCGTTAATTCTAACGATCCATAATTTTCTGAAATCTCTTTTCTTTTGTCTTCTATCTCTGTAAGCATATACTAAAGAGTGTTCAATTTGCTCTTTTGCTTTTCTAAAATGTTTTCTTCTACCACTGTAGAAACCCTTAGCCATTTTAAGGATTTTCTTGTGTCTTCTTCTTCTTACTACACCTGTTTTTACTCTTGGCATATTTTTCCTTTCTTTACCTAAAACTCATTTCACATAAGTTGGTGTCAACTATTGTTGAACTTGACCGTAGTTACGGCGGGACCTATTTACTGAATCAAACGTTATATAATATCAGAGGATACTATATTATGCTTGACATAACATTCTTTTTACAGCTAGTTCATTAGTTTCATGAACAGACTGTGGGTTTCTAAGATTTCTTTTTCTCTTTTGAGACATTTTAGTTAAGATGTGGCTTCTGAAAGCACTTCCTCTTTTAATAGAACCACTTTTCTTAACTTTAAATCTTTTCTTAGCACCGCTAACAGATTTCATTTTTGGCATTGTTAGAATCTCCTTTCACAATATAAAAGTCCGTGATTTTATAAAATTTATGCTTTATTCTTGATTAATAATACTAATATTTTACTATATAGTAGCTATAAAGGTATTTATTTTTGAAGGCGATTTTTATCTCATGATCAAACTTTTCAGGTTTATGTTTATAAAGATAATGATTACCACCTTTTGTAATACCATAAAATTTTAATCTTTGAAGAAGTTTTTTATCTAGCATAATAACTGAGTGAATATTATATTGTTTTAGTTCACTAGCAATATATTTTGCAAAATGGTAGTCGTTTGCAAAATGTTTTTTAGGGTTTTCTAGGTAAAGATATATAGGCTTATTAAATAATAAAATAGTTGAATTTAGAATAAGTGTAAATATAACAATATTGATACCAATTTTATGTTTTGTTCTAAACTGAGGAAGTCTTACTCTATATGAATTTAGAAATGTCCTTACCATAATAGGTATAGCAATTACTACAAAAGGTGCAAACTCTTCTATATATAAACTTTGTCTAAACGATAAAAGAAGTGAGAATACTAAAGTAGTAGTTGAGATATACCATAGAAGGTCTAGTCTTCCTCTTGTTCCTGCTCTATATATTGTATAGAGAAAATAGAAAAATAGTAAAGGGGAAAAAATAGAAGAGTATATAGCTATAGTTTCAAGGAAGTATCCTTTTGGTTTTCCTCCACTATCAAACCCATACAGCTGCATAGATATACCAAAAAGAATAAGAGAAACTAGAAGAAGCTTATTATCTTTTTGTTTTAGTGAATAGAAAAAAAGTGATACAAAAAATAATGCAAATGAATTATCTAAAAAAAGAAAAAATACAAGAAGTAGATAGGAGTGTTGTTTTCGTTTTTCATATATGTATATGTATAAAAGTGTAAAGAATATCACTATTATAGATGTATTTACTAAAAGTGCTGCACTTAAAACACCAGGTAAAACCATAAATATAGCCAATGATATTAGTTGGTCTCGCTCCTTTTTTATATAAAATTGTGTAATCTTATAAAACAATATAGCACTAAGTATATAAAGTGTGATAAATGGTAATCTAAGTGAAATATTTGAAGTGTCAAATATATAGGTTGATAGATGAGTTAAAAGTGTAAGTTCATTAAAGTTATTAAAATAGTTTAGAGATTCATTGTAACTTATATCAAGATTGTGTGCAATAAAAATCAATAGTACAAAAAGAGATATAAAGAGTGTTAGAAGTGGAGTATTATATCTGCTTTTTGTTTTCATTTCTTTATAGTTTTAAAAAGTTATTTATCATCTCATGACCATACTCACTCATGATTGATTCTGGATGAAATTGAACTCCATAGATGTCTTTACCTTTGACTTTAAGTGCCATAATCTCTTCATCATCAGTTGATATAGCTGTAGGAATGATAGTATCTGGAACTGTATTTTTGTCTACCGTTAAAGAGTGGTATCTTGTTTGTGTAAATTCATTTGGTAGGCCATTAAAAAGTTGATTATCTTGAATAACTTTTACTTGAGATGTTTTACCATGCATCATATTTTTTGCTTTGATTACATCTGCTCCAAAAGTTTGCGCTATTGATTGGTGACCTAAGCATATACCAAATAAAGGTAGTTTATCCTGAAAGTGTTTTATCACATCAAGTGTTATTCCTGCATCATCTGGTGTAGCTGGTCCAGGAGACAATATAATCTTTTCAGGATTTAATGCTTCAATCTCTTCGATAGTCATCTCATCATTTCGAATTACCTTTAAATCTGCTCCAAGTTCTAAGCAGTATTGAACAATATTATAAGTAAAGCTATCGTAGTTATCGATCATTAAAATCATTTTGATTTTTCCTTAAAAAGTTTATATAAATTAGGATATTGTACTAAATTGTAGATTAATTATTGAAATATTTATAAGTGGTACGCCCGGCAGGATTCGAACCCGCAACCACCGGGGCCGAAACCCAGTGCTATATCCAGTTAAGCCACGGACGCATGTTATATGAATGAAATATTATCTAAAGTATTGTAAAAAGATGTTTAAGCATATGCTTTAGAATTTATGAGATATTGTAAGTAAAAAAATATCAATCCCATCATTTGGAGAGCCAATATCGGCATTTGAATAATGCATATATTTTATATTTAGATCATTAGAATTCGTTTTTATACCAAAACCAATACGATCTTCAAATTGGAAATGAGTTCCCATATTACGAGTTTGAATAGTAGTATGAGAAAGATATGATAATCCAATACCTGCTTCTACATAAGGTTGTATTGTATTTGATATATTTTTAAAATTGTAAACAAAAACAGGAGATAGTGCAAGGTCGTAACTATGTTGTTGATTTATCTCACCAAAATAGTTTATAGAGGCTTCATAATATCCTGTAAGCCAACCATTATTACTTTCATAAAAAGTATTTTGAAAGTCTTGTTTAAAACCTAATCGGTATACATTTATATTATCATGGCTTTTACCAATACCAAAACTTACCTCATCGATAGATATTGTATCTTTTGCAAAAATATTAATTGTAAAAGAAAATAATAGTAATGTTAAAAAGATATATTTTATTGACAACCTACACATTCCATACTTCTATCTTCTACATCATTTGATGCTTCAGGAGATTGACTTCTTAGGTAATATGTTGATTTAAGACCTAATTGCCAAGCCAATGTATATATCTCATGAAGATATTTACCACTTGCTTTATCTAAAGACATAAAGATATTTGTAGATTGACCTTGATCGATCCACTTTTGTCTAACTGCTGCTGCTTTGATTAAGTCTGTTTGCTCTACATCATATGATGGTTTATAATAAGACCAAGTTTCAGGAGATAGATTTGGTACTACTACAGGGATAAGCCCTGATAAGTTTTCTTCAAACCATTTTCTTTTATATACTGGTTCAATAGCTTGAGTAGTACCCACTAAAATAGAGATAGAACTAGTTGGTGCAATAGCCATAAGGTAACCATTTCTCATACCTTGAGATTTAACAGTTTCTCTTAAAGCATCCCAATCATATCCAGTATCAAAAAGATCTTTTTGTAGTAAAGCTTCTACTGCTTGTGGTGCATGATCATGAGGCATAATACCTTGAGACCAATTTGAACCTTCAAAAGTAGGATAGCTACCTTTTTCAACTGCTAAGTTTGATGATGCTTGAATAGTATTAAAACTGATTGCTTCCATTACTGAATCAATCTTTTTTAAATGCTCATTTGATCCCCACATGATTTGGTTTTCAGCTAGCATTTGAGATTCACCCATTACACCAAGTCCAATAGCTCTTGTTTTAAGGTTTGTAGCTTTTACTTTTCTAAGTGGATAGAAGTTTAGGTTTATTACATTGTCAAGCATTCTAACTGCTGTTGGTACAACCCTTTCTATATCTTCTTTAGTGTTTATCTTACTTAAGTTTACAGATGCTAGATTACATACAGCTGTATCACCATCTATTTTTTCTTTTTCAACGATAAAGATTCGTTTCCCACCCATTGAATCAAGTGCAGTAACTTTATTTGCTTTTTTAGTGATACCATTGTCTACTGTTACTAATTCTTCTTCATCATATGTAGCTATAGAACCATCTTCAAATTCTAATTTGATTTGGTAGTAGTTTGGATTTGTATTTTGGAAGATCTCTGTACAAAGATTTGAACTTCTAATAAATCCTGTATGTGGATTTGGGTTAGCTTTATTTGCATTATCTTTGAAACATAAGAATGGGCTTCCCGATTCAAAATATGAAGTTAAAACTTTTTTCCATAGGTCTTTTGCTTTGATTTGTTCTTTTGTGATAGTTGTATCATTTTCATATTCTTCATATCTTTTGATAAATTCATCACCAGTTAGACCAGCTAAGTCAGGTACTTCAAATGGATCAAATAGAGTCCAGTGAGAATCCTCTAAAATTCTTTGCATAAACAGATCACTAATCCAAAGAGCAGGGAAAAGATCATGTGCTCTACGTCTCTCTTCTCCTGAGTTTTTCTTTAGATCAATAAAATCGATAATATCCATGTGCCATGGTTCAATATAAACTGCAATTGCACCTTTTCTAGTTCCTAGCTGATCTACAGCTAATGCGATATCATTTGTAATTTTAAGAAATGGTACAGTTCCACCTGCTGCACTCTTATGTCCATCAATTGATCCACCAAGAGATCTAATAGAGTTCCAGTCCCATCCAATACCTCCACCAAATTTAGAAAGTAAAGCCATCTCTTTGTATGCGTCAAAAATACCTTCAATATTATCTGGAGATGAACCAATATAACATGAACTTAATTGGTGTCTATTTGTTCTAGCATTTGATAGCGTTGGAGTTGCAAGCATAACTTCAAATTTCGAAACTACATCATAGAACTCTTTTGCTTTTTGTTGTTTATCGTCTTCCTCTTGAGCTAAGAACATTGCAATAGCCATGAACATTTGCTGTGGAAGTTCGATTGGTTGGTTGTCATTGTTTTTGATTAGGTATCTATCATATAGTGTCTTGATACCAAGGTAGTTGAATTGAAAGTCTCTCGTTGGATCGATATAGTTGCCTAAATCTTCTAAATCATATCCATATTCAATACCAGGAATAATTCTTCCGGCTTCTTGTCCAAATTTTATATAGTCACTAAAAGAACCATAAGCATCACCTTTAATCCCATGAGTTGTTTTCCCCACTCTATGGTATAGATCAAATAAAAATAGTCTTGATGCTACAAATGTCCAATTTGGAGCATCGATATCGATTTTCTCAACAGCAGTTTTAATAAGAGTATCTTGGATATCAGATGTTTGCATTCCATCGACAAACTTTATATGAGCATCAACTTCTAATTCACTTTGACTTACATTGTCTAGTCCTTCAGTCGCAGCAATTGTATTTTGTTGAATTTTGGTAATATCTAGGTATTCTTGTCTACCATTTCTTTTCGTGATCTTAATTGGCATAGGCTCTCCAAATTTTATAAAATATGCGAAAATAGTATCTAAAAGTCACTCATAAAGTACTGAATGAGATAGTCTAAATTTTGTTTAAAAACTATTGAAAAAGTGTTAATCCTCGATACTAAAAGGCTTAGATGAATTTAGAAAAAAATTAAAATTTTAAAATAAAAAATTTAGAATAAGATTGATCTTTTTAATCTATAAGTAGGGATTATTAACTATATAATTGTAACTAGTTTAGCTCTTATAATTCCAAAGTTTTTTAAGGCATTAAAAAAGCCCCGCAAATGCGAGGCTTGAAAGTAGATTGTATTAACTATATAAAATTATTTAACAGTTACTTCTACTGGAGTACCTTCCCAGATACCGTGCTTAGTACAGTAACCATGAGCAGTTAAGTTTAACTTTTTACCAGTTGGGATTACAGTAAATGTAGTAGTGTTATGTGCTTTTACATTTCCTAAAGTTCCTGGTACATAAGTAGCTTTTGCTAATAAAGTCTCACCATTAAATAATGAAACTGATTCAATATAATGATCAAAATCATCTGGATGAGTATATTCGTTACCCATTTTAACAGTTACTTCAAATGGCTCACCTGCAGTTGCAGAATCAGCACAGTGGATAAACGGAGAGTGTCTATCAATTAAATCTTTTTTAGCTTCTCTATCGATTTCACTAATATCTTGGTATTTATTAATTTTTGGCATTTTAAATTCCTTTTACTTATTATAAGTTTTCAGCGTTTTTTTCTAAGTATTGTGCAACACCTTCAGTAGAAGCAGTCATACCTTCATCACCTTTGTTCCATCCTGCAGGACAAACTTCACCATGCTCATTTGTAAATAACATAGTATCTACCATTCTGATCATCTCATCAATATTTCTACCTAATGGTAAGTCATTGATTACTGCATGTCTAACAGTTCCATCTTTGTCAATTAAGAAAGATCCTCTTAATGCTACAGCTTCACCGAATAATACATCGTAATCTCTAGAGATTTGCTTAGAAAGGTCAGCTACTAATGGGTAATTAATTCTTCCAATTCCACCATTTTCAACTGGAGTTTCTCTCCATGCAAAGTGTGAGAATTGTGAATCTACAGAAACACCAATTACATTGATACCTCTTGATTTGAACTCTTCGATTCTTTTAGAGAATGCGATAATTTCTGATGGACATACAAACGTAAAGTCTAATGGATAGAAAAATAATACTGTTCCATTTTCTCCGAAGTTTTCGTATAGGTTAAAATCTTCAACGATTGATCCATCTGCAAGTACAGTTGTTGCTGTAAAGTCTGGCGCTTTTTTAGTTACTAACATTTTTTGTTTCCTTGTATTTTTTATAATTTAGGTTTGTTGACCGCATTGTACAGCAGGAACATTAAAAAAATGTTTGCTGCACTAAACTTCTTATAGTATTTAAGTTTTATTTAATATTTACTTTATCTGCTCTTGGATAAATAAATACTGCTTTTCTAAATACTACTATTTTTTCAGGGTCTTCAGTAGCGTATGCTTTAAGTGTTACAGTGATTGGGGTACTTTTAGATGCGTCATCACTAAGCTTTTGTGTAGTAGATAATCTAACAACTTTTTTAGCTAGTTTTCCTCTACTTAGAGCAAATGGTTTAAATTTTCTAATCTCAATTTTATCTTTGTATTCCCCTACTACTTCTAGGTTATACGTTAGTCTTTCACTTTGAGTATTTTGGAAAAGTAGTAAGAAGTTGTTTTCAACTCTTGTACCTTCATCTTTGATTTTGTATAGTTGAGTAGTTTTATTTACATTTAGTAACATATACTCCTTTTTGCCACCCATAACAAATAGCATAGCAACTACTAATCCTAAAGCAACAAAATACATAATAGTTTTCTTTCTAAATAGTGGAGTCTCTTTTTCTTGAAGAATTTGATTTGTACTTCCCCATTGAACTAAAGATTCTTTACCTAGTTTACCCATTACTGTTGTACAAGCATCAACACACTCTAGACAATTGATACACTCTAGTTGCATCCCTTTTCTAATATCAATACCAGTAGGACATACAGTTACACAACTTTGACATGCAGTACAATCCATACCATCTGGAACATCTTTTTGTTTGAAGATAACTTTTTCTTTATCTTCGTTGTATATTTTACCACCTCTATTTTCTGCATAGATTGCTTGGTAAGTATCATCATCATAAAGTACTGACTGAACTCTTGAATAAGGACAAATATAGATACAAAAATCTTCTTTTAATATAACTACATCATAAACTAAAAATGCAGTAATACCAACAATAAATCCAAGTAGTACTGTATGATCCATCGGATTAGCCATATATGCAAAGAAATCTGCAGGTGGAATAAAATACCACATGAAATCTGCTGCAGCTAGAAGTGACAGCATTGTCCATAGAAGAATAGCTACTACTCTTTTTGAAGCATTTTCTGGCTTTGACCAGTCTGGTTCTTTTTGTTTGTTTTTAATTCTTCTTAAACCTAATAGTTTTGTTTCAATATAGTCTCTATAGATAACTCTAAAGATTGTTTGAGGACAAGCCCAACCACACCATGCTCTACCACCAATAGCAGTAACAGCAAAAATACCAATAAATAAGATCATTAGTAAAAATGGCATCATGTATAGCTCTTGCATATCAAATGCAATACCCATTAGGTGTAATTGTTTTTTATCAAATGAAAGTAAGAAAATTTGATTTCCATTAATTTGGATAAATGGAGTTACTAGTGCAACAACACTAGCAGCTACGTATGCCCAATACCTTTGTATTCTATAGTTCTTCATACAAGACCTTTGTGAAGTTTAAATTTATTTGTACTATTATACCTCAAATAAAGTAATAGATTGAGTGTGACTAAATAGTTACATTAGTAAAAATAATAATATATATTAATTTAAATTATACTGAAGCGGGGAAGAAATTTGTCAAAAACTAAATGTAATCATTGTCACGTTGAATTTGATAAAGATATTATGATCACAGAGGGTGATTTACATTTCTGCTGTAATGGCTGTCAAGGGGTATATCATCTTTTAAAAGATGATGGTTTGGATAGTTTTTATGACAAGATGGGAAACAACACTATAGCCCCTCCAATAGAGATAGATGATGATACTTCTAAATTTGATAGAGAGAGCTTTGAAAACCGTTATGTAAAATTAAATGACGATGGTACAAAAAAAATTGATCTTATTATGGAAGGTATTCATTGTGCTGCATGTATTTGGTTAAATGAAAAAATATTATTTGATACAGATGGTATTATAGATGTAAATATAAATTTTACGAATAATAAGGCATCTATTGTTTGGGATTCTAAAGTAATTAGTTTATCACAAATTATTATTAAAATTAGATCTATTGGGTATAACGCATATCCATATGATAAAAATTTAAAAGAACAACAAGCTACAAAAGCAAAAAAAGATTACTTTATCAAAATGACTGTTGCTGTGTTTGTAAGTTTAAATATCATGATGATAGGTGTAGCAAAATATACAGGATTCTTTTCAGGTATTGATGATGAGATACTAAAAGCAATCCATATAGCAGAGTTTTTATTATCAACACCAGTTTTATTTTATAGTGGTAGTGTATTTTTCAAAGGTGGGTATTACGGCTTAAAAAATAAAATTGTAAATATGGATCTACTTGTAGCTACAGGAGCTACACTAGCTTATATTTATTCTATATATGTTATGTTAGGTGGCGTAGGCCACAGCTACTTTGATAGTGTAGCGATGATTATTACCTTTATATTAGTTGGAAAGTATTTTGAGGTTATAGGAAAGAAAAGTGCAGTTGATACTCTTGATACTATTAAATCACAAATACCAACCGATGCTGTATTAATAAGAGATGGTGTGAAAATAGATATATCTGTAGATGATATAGTTGAAGGTGATATAGTAGAACTTCGTACAGGGGAAAAAGCTTCAGTGGATGGAGAAGTTATTTCTGGAGTTGCAAACTTTGATGAATCGAGTATATCAGGGGAGTCAATACCAGTAGTAAAAAAAGAAAAGTCTCAAATATTAGCAGGAACTATTAATCTTGACTCAGTTGTAAGATATCGGGCAACAACAGACTTTGAACACTCGACTTTAAATAACATTGTAACACTAATAGAAGATTCACTAGCATCAAAACCAACTATTGAAAATAGAGCAAATGAATTATCAAAGTCTTTTTCTGTATCAATTCTTTCTATTGCATTTTTAACATTTGTTTGCTGGTATATTTATACTGGAGAGTTTGAAAATGCACTTATAAATTCCATCTCAGTAATTATTATTGCCTGTCCTTGTGCACTGGCCCTTGCTACACCCATGGCAAGTTTAATTGGTATAAGTTGGTTAGCAAAGAAAAGACTATTATTTAAAGAGTCAAAGTATTTAGAGACGATGGCAAAAGCTACTACAGTCGTATTTGATAAGACAGGTACCTTAACTAAAGGGGAACTTAAAGTAGTTAATGAAAAAGATAATCATTTATCAAAAGATAATCTAGAATTAATCTATTCAATTACAGATAGTTCAACACACCCTATTAGTCAATCTGTAAAACAACATATTTTAGCTAATAATTCAAACTTAAATAGTATTGAACTTGATGAGGTTGAAACAGTTGCCGGTAAGGGAATTAAAGTAAGACATAATAGTAAAACAATTTTAGCTGGAAATCAAGAGTTATTAAAAGATAATGGTATAGAATATAATATTTACTCACCTATGTCTTTATTTATAGTTGCTATTAATGGTGAGGTAAAAGTTGCTTATGAATTAGAAGATACTATTAAAGATGATAGTATAAAAACTATAGAATATTTAAAAGGCTTAGGTTTAAATATTGTGATGTTAACAGGTGATAACGAAAATGTTGCTAAAAAAGTCTCTCAACAATTGAGTTTAGAAAGTTTTAAAGCCAATATGACACCAATTGAAAAAGCATCCTATATAGATATCTTAAAAGACAAAGGTGAAATTATAGTAATGGTTGGAGATGGCGTAAACGATGCATTGGCACTGGCTAAATCTGATATTGCCGTATCTATGGGAAGTGGAGCTGATGTAAGTATTTCAATTAGTGATATTGTAATATTAGATAATTCTCTCCAAGGATTAATTGATAGTTTTATAATATCAAGACGAACATATAATTTCATTAAACAGAACCTTGGAATCTCATTAGTATATAATATTGTAACAATTCCATTAGCAGTATTAGGTTATGTGATACCTTTAGTAGCAGCATTATCGATGAGTTTAAGCTCATTATTAGTGGTTGGAAATTCATTAAGAATAAAAACAAAATAGGAGAAAATTTATGAATGGTATCTTAATTATGGAGTTATTTTTTGGATTAGTATTAAGCATGGCCGTTCTCGGTTTTGTAGTATGGGGAGCTAAAACAGGACAGTTTGAAGATGGTGAAAAGCATAATAGTGGATTACTATTTGATTCACCCGATGATTTACGAGATGCAATAGCTAGAGAAGAGAAAAAAAAGCAACAAACTGAACAAAAAGATTCAATATCTTAACAATATCTTAATTAATTAATCTAATTTTTTAATCACATCTAAAGCTAACTTTAAAGTATAAGTTTGTATTATTAGCCCAATAAGTGACAATATTGTGACTTTGTATTTTAATTTAGGAGGAAATTGATGTCAAATAGTACAGCGATCGATTACGATTACAGTGTTGCAAAAGCTTTTACTTTTTCAACAATCTTATTTGGTATTATTGGTATGTTAGTTGGTGTTATACTAGCATTCCAATTAGCATTCCCAGAGTTAAGTAATTTAGCTGGGGAATATGGTACTTTTTCAAGACTAAGACCTTTACACACAAATGGTGTTGCATTTGGTTTTACTCTTAGTGGTATTTTTGCTGCATGGTATTATCTTGGGCAAAGGGTATTAAAGGTTTCTTTAAAGGAATCACCATTTTTAATGGGTGTGGCAAAACTACATTTTGCATTATACTTTATTACAATTCTATTAGCAGTTGTAACTTTAATTTCAGGTATTACTACTTCAAAAGAGTATGCAGAGTTAGAGTGGCCACTAGACTTATTAGTTGTTGTTTGGTGGGTTTTATGGGGTATTTCTATTTTTGGTTTAATTGGAATTAGAAGAGAAAGAACATTATATATCTCTATTTGGTATATGATTGGATGTTTCTTAGCTGTTTCTATGTTATATTTATTCAATAATATGGAAGTTCCAACAATGTTATTTGCGGATGGTGCTCCATCTTCGTGGATTCATTCTATCTCAATGTACTCTGGTACAAATGATGCCTTAGTTCAGTGGTGGTATGGTCATAATGCAGTTGCATTTGTATTTACTACACCAATCGTTGGTATGATTTATTACTTCTTACCAAAAGAATCTGGGCAAAATGTTTATTCATATAAACTATCTATTGCTGCATTCTGGGGATTAATGTTTGTTTATGTATGGGCTGGAGGACATCACCTTATTTATTCAACTGTTCCAGATTGGATGCAAACTATGGGTTCTGTTATGTCTATTATACTTATTTTACCATCGTGGGGATCAGCTATTAATATGCTTCTTACTATGAAAGGTGAATGGGGACAATTACAAACTTCACCATTAATTAAATTTATGGTTATGGCTTCAACATTCTATATGTTATCAACAATTGAAGGGCCAATTCAAGCTATTAAATCTGTAAATGCTATTGCTCACTTTACTGATTGGATTCCAGGTCACGTACATGATGGTGTTCTTGGATGGGTTGTATTTATGATTATGGCATCGCTATTCCATATGGCTCCTAGAATGTATAAAAGAGAGATCTATTCTAAGTCATTAATGGAAACTCAATTCTGGTTACAAACAATTGCAATTGTACTTTACTTCACTTCTATGTGGATTGCAGGTATTACGCAAGGTATGATGTGGAGAGCTTATGATGAATATGGTTCATTAGTTTACTCATTCATTGATACTGTTAATGTACTTCAACCATACTACACTATTAGAGCAGTTGGTGGATTAATGTACTTAATTGGATTCTTTATGTTTGCATACAATATGTATAAAACAGCAACAGCAGGTAGACCTCTTGATAAAGAGCCTACAAATGCATCGCCAATGGGCGCTTAAGAGAAGGGGGATAATAAAATGTTTCACTGGTTAGAACAAAGACCATTTTTCTTTGCAGTAATGGTATTTTTGGCAATTTCAATCGCCGGTATTATTGAGGTAATTCCTGATTTTGCTAAGCAAACACAGCCAACAGTTGGTACTAAACCTTACTCTGTTTTAGAGTTAGCAGGTAGACAAGTTTATATTAAAGATTCATGTAATGCATGTCACTCTCAGTTAATTAGACCATTTAAATCTGAGACTGATAGATATGGTATGTATTCATTATCTGGTGAATATGCATATGATAGACCATTCTTATGGGGATCAAAAAGAACTGGTCCAGATTTAATGAGAATTGGTAACTATAGAACTACTGACTGGCATGAAAATCATATGTTAGATCCTGCATCTATTGTACCTGGTACAGTAATGCCTGCATATCCACATATGTTCGACAATATGGCTGATATTGCAACTGCTTATGCAAATGCAAATACTCAAAAGCAAGTATTTGGTGTACCATACGATAAACCAGGTAATCCTGAGTTAAGAAATTGGCCAAAAGCACAACAACTTGCATTAGAGGAAGCTCAAGCAATTGTTGCTGATATGAAAGATCAGAGAGTAAAAGATGCCGTAGCAAACGGTCAGATTCCTGAGATTGTTGCATTAATTGCATATTTAAATTCTCTTAAATAGTTAAAGGTATTAGTGTGAGTTATGAAGATATTGTAACACTTCAAGGGTATGCGAAATTTACTTTCATGTTTATTGTTTGTGTGATTTTTTATTCATACATTTATAGTTTATATAAAAGACAAAAAACAGGTGAAAGAGATTTTGAAAAGTACTCTAAACTAGTGTTAGATGACTCTATTGACTCTCATCCTTTAGAGCAAAGAGAAGATAAGAAAAAAACAAAAGAAGAGGAGAAATAGTATGAAATCTATGGTTATAGGTGGTATTATTCTAATCGTAGCATTAATGGCAGGAACTTACTTTATGGCAGGTGACTCTTTTAAGCTAGGTGAAGATTATATTAATGACTTAACAATGCTTGCTGGTATTGCAATTATTTCTATTACAGTATTTGTAGCATTAAAATATGTAAATCAGATTAAAAATGATAAAGCTGGTGGTGAACTAGCTGAAGAAAATTGGGATGGTATCGGTGAATATCAAAATCCAGTTCCAACAGGATGGGGATTATTATACATTGGTACAATTATATGGGCTATGTGGTATCTATTTGTTGGATATCCAACAAATCAATTCTCACAAATTGGTCAATGGAATGAAGAGACTTTACAGCATCAAACTAAGTTTGATGATAAATGGAAAAACATCACACCTACAGAGTTAACTGCTATGGGTGAATCTGTATTCCTAGTACAATGTTCTCCATGTCATGGTATTGATGCTGAAGGTATTGATGGAAAAGCTCAAGATTTAACGAAGAGAATTTCAAAAGCGTCTGTAATTGAAGTAATTAATAACGGTGCAAATAACTTTAAATCTGCATTCCCAGGTGGTATGCCTGCAGGTATGGCAGCTGGTGCTGATGTTGAAGTAATTGCTGAGTATGTAGCTGGTGGATTCAAGGGTGAAGCTCCTGCATCATATGCAGCTTGTGCTGGATGTCATGGTATGGATGGAAATGGAATTGAGTACGTTGGTCCAAATATCAGATCTTATGATGATAACTTAGTTGCTGCTGTATTAAAAGATGGTAAAAAATCTAATATTGGTATCATGCCAAGCTTTACTGGTATGTTAACTGATACTCAAGTAAAAGCAGTTGCTAATTACTTAAGAAGTATAGGAGAATAAAATGGCTGGAAACACACAGATGAATGAAAATGAAAGAGGATTATTTACTCTTAATGGACTAACTGGTTTCTTTATTGCTGTTGCTTTACTACTTTCTATTTTAGCAGTTTTAACTGTTAACAATTTAGCGGTAACTAAAGCTAACGCAACAAAATACTATCAAGTAAATCAAGACTTAAATGCACTTAAGTCTGGTAGTGTTTTCTCTAGTGGTGACCAGTCAGATGGTACTAAAAATCACACGATGAGAACATACGCGGAATAAGGGGATAATTATGGAAAAGATCATTGCATGGCTATTAGTAGTTACGGCTGCAGTTACAGTTTATCTATCATTTTTTGATCCTACAAGAGTATTTGTTGGATAACTAATTAGATAGTTTTATTTAAAAAGGGGGAAGTGTGATACTTCCCCCTTTTTTTTATTTTTATTGGCTATAATTTAGCAAAATTAAAACAAGGATTATTACATTGAAACTAAAATTTCTATTACTACTAGCTTTTACTGCACTTTTTGCAAATCAAAATAATTTTATTTTAAAACATGATGGGTTGATTGACGAAAGAGCTCAACAAAAGATTAATGAAATTGGACTAGAAGCTAAAGAGAAATTAAATGCAAACATCTATACATATGTTGTAGAGAATAATGGAATTAATCCTAGAAAAGATAAAGAGATAGTACAAAAAGAATTTAGAAATTTTGAACAAAATATTATTAACTCTCTTCCAAATAAAGGATCTTATGCAATACTAGTATTGTCAATTGATCAGATGTATGCAAATATTTTAACTTCTGATGATATAAAACAGTATGTAGATAAAAGGGATGTATTAGACGGGTATGTAATCCCCTTACT
>CBFHVJ010000007.1:6425-24750 GCA_965659435.1 uncultured Arcobacteraceae bacterium | reverse complement strand
CATCTTTTAATATTTTTAGATGCCGAGATATTCTTGACTGGATCATATCAAACTTCTCTTCTAAATCACAAACACAAACTTCACCTGTTTGATCAATATAATTTAAGATTTTGATTCTAGTTTCATCATTTACTGAACCAATTGTCTTTAAAAAGATATCCATCTATTTTAAAAGCTCTACAATCTCTTGTGGATTTAACAATTTTCCAGTTGATTTTACAACACCATCAACTACTAAACCTGGTGTACTTACTACACCATACTCCATAATTTTTACAATATCTTCCACTTTTTCAACAGCATGAAAACCACCTACTTCTTTTAAAGCTTCTTTCACATTCATCTCCAGTGCACTACACTTAGCACACCCTGTTCCTAAAACTTCTATTTTCATTTTATATCCCTTTCTTTCTTGCTCTATTAATTATAAAATAATATTAAAAATATATCCTATAGATATTATACCAATAGCAACTATTGTAAAAAATACTGCTATTAATTTTGTATCTAAGATTCTTTTTAAAATCATCGCTTCTGGTAAACTTAATGCAGTAACTGCCATCATAAATGATAGTGCTGTTCCTAGAAGCATCCCTTTTGCTGTAAGAACCTCAACAAGTGGCATAACACCAGCTGCACTTGAATACATAGGTATACCCATAAGTACTGCCAAAGGTACACTATACCAAGTATCTCCACCTGTATATTTTGCTATAAAATCAGCTGGAATATACCCATGTATAAATGCACCAATAGCAACTCCTATTAATACATAAACATAGATCTTCTTAAAAATATCAATTGTATATTCCCAAGCTTCTTTTACTCTATCTTTAAAAGTAAGTTTGATCTGTACTTCTTCAAGCTCACCTTCCATAGGTTTAACATCCATTAATATATACTTTTCCATCTTCATTTTTCCTATGATATAGCCACCTAGAATTGCTATAAGAAGTCCAAATCCTATATAAATAGCAGTTACTTTCCATCCAAATATTCCAAATAAAAGAGCAATAGCAATTTCATTATTAAGTGGTGCAGAGATAAGAAAGCTAAAGGTTACACCTATAGGTATTCTAGCCTGGATAAATCCTAAGAATAATGGAATAGCACTACATGTACAAAATGGTGTCACTATTCCAAAAAGGGCTGCTAATACATTTCCTGTAAATTCACTTTTCCCTTGAAGATATGCTCTCACATATTCTGTATTAAAATGTGTTCTTAAATACGAAACTACAAAAATAATAGTGATTAATAATATCCAAATTTTTATCGTATCATATAGAAAAAAATGTAATGCTTCAGCCACAGCTGACTTTTGTTCTAAACCTAAAATATTATAAACAAAAAAGGCTGTTAGCTTATCCCACCAATCAAACATTATGACTCAAGTGCCTCTATTACTTTTGGAAGAAGAATCTCTTCTATCTCTTTATAAGTAACTTCGAATGCATCAAACCCTTTTCCATCTGGATCTTCAAAACCTACATGGATAACTTTTACAACTTTTGGAAACATTGGACATGTTTCATTTGCATGATCACAAACTGTTACTACTAAATCATAATTATTTTCTATTACAGTATCAATTGTTTTTGAATGATATTTTTCATCCCAAATACCTTTTTCTTCCAATAGCTTTTTAGCATTCGGATTAACCCTTCCACTTGCTTTTACACCACTACTATCACTACTAATTCCATCTAGTTTTGCATTGATAAGTGCTTCAGCGATAATACTTCTACAAGAATTTCCTGTACATAAAATTAAAACTTTTTTATCCATTTTTATTTCCTTTTTATTAAATTTAATTTGAACATTCTAGTTCACACTCTTCTGGATTTCTACATTTAATATATTTTGTAAAAACAAACCCAGCAAATATTGCCCCTAAAATTGTAGCAACTATATATAACCAAAGGGTTTCAATATTTCCAGATACTAGTGCAGGGCCAATAGACCTTGCTGGATTCATACTTGCCATTGTAATTGGTCCTGCAAACATCGCTTCAAGTCCAACAGTAAGACCAATAGCTAGTCCTGCAAATGATTTGATAGCTTTTCCATGAACAGCACTTCCACAAATCACAAGCATAAGTATAAATGTAAGGATAAACTCCATTACAAATAATTGTAAGTTAGAACCTCGTGGAAGTGATGCTCCAAGATATGCTAACTCTTTCATAGATTTAGCCTCTTCTAAAAAAGTAAGATATAAAATCACACAAGCAAAAGTTGCACCTAAAATTTGTGCTACTACATAAGGTATAGTGTCTTTTTTATCAAACTCTTTCATAAGTGTAAAACTAATAGTCACTGCTGGATTCATATGAGCACCACTTATATGTCCAAAAGTATAAATAAGAGCAACAACTATAAAGCCCCAAGTAAGTGCAACGCCAGCATGACCCATTGCACCAGTTAAAGTTTCAACAACTATGGCACCACATCCTGCAAAAATAAGTATAAATGTCGCTATAAATTCCGTAATATATCGTCTATCCATTTTAAAACTATTCTCCAAATTCTAATTGTTCATAATAGTTATTTACATTGTTATTATGCAGTGCACTAAAATGTTTCATATGTTCAAATTTTTTCATATCAAAACTATCTCTTACTTCTTCCATATCTAGTTCTTCCTCATATGCTTTTTCCACACCAACTTTTAATGCTTTTAAGTACTCATATGAGTACTTGTAGGAATTTTTATCATACTCATCTCCATGGCCACCTAAAATATATTTTGTACCATAAGTGTTAAGCTTTTCAAGTGCTTCTATCCAACCATCTATATTTGATGCTTTTCTATAGTTCAACATTCGACCATTGAAAATAATATTTCCAGCAAAGATGAAACTATCATCAGAAGAATAAATAGCAATATCACTTGCCTCTTCAGATACTTGAGATGGTTTTATAATAGTGATAGTTTTTTTACTACCTTTTATCTCATATCCACCATCAACTAAAAGATCAGCTTTTACAACTTTTGTATTTTCCATCACATCTTTAGGAAGTTTTTTATGCATTCTATTAAATTTTGATTTGTATTTTTTCGCCTCTTCATTTAATGTTTTGTGAGCTACAATTTTTGTGCTAATTGTTTGAAAATAAGATGCACCCTGTAATCTATCATCATGAAAGTTCGTAATGATTGCATGAGATATGCTTTTGTTTGGATATTGTTTTTTTATAAGAGTATGTAACTCTTTCCCAAAATTATACGATGGACCAGCATCCATAAGTACAATACTATCACCAATATCAACATAACAAATATTTGAAATAAATCCATTATTTGATTTTAAAGGGGGATTGTAATCACCAATAGCACAATAGATATCCTTTGTGATCTTTATCGGTTTTATATTGTAGTAATTTGCATAAAGCGAACTTATAAATACTACAGATACTATAAATATTTTCATCATTTTAAAGCCTTTCTAAATTAGAATAATAATATATCAAGATATATTGATATATTGCTTAAAAATAAAAGGTAATACTAAAAGTATCACCTTTTAAATTAAAATCCTAGAACATATCTGTTCTTAAAATTGCTCCACTAGATGCATTTGTAACTAATGCTCTATATTGTTTTAGCCAAGAAGATTGAATCTCTTTTTTCTTTGGAGTAAATTCAGCTTTTCTTTTTGCAATCTCTTCATCACTTAAATCAACTGATAAAATATACTGATCAACATCGATATGAATTGAATCACCATCTTTAAGTAAACCAATCATACCACCTTCAGCAGCTTCTGGAGATACGTGACCAATAGATGCACCTCTAGTAGCACCAGAGAATCTACCATCAGTAATAAGTGCAACACTATCACCAAGACCCATACCCATAATAAGTGAAGTTGGAGCTAGCATCTCTTGCATACCTGGTCCACCTTTAGGTCCTTCATATCTAATAACAACAACATCACCAGCTTTAACTTTACCACCAATAATACCTTCAATTGCTTCAGGTTGACCATCAAAACATACTGCAGTTCCTGTAAATACTCTATCTCCTGTAATACCAGCAGTTTTAATAACAGCACCTTGTTCTGCTAAATTTCCATAAAGGATAGCTAATCCACCAACCTCAGAGTATGGATTGTCAATAGTATGAATAATACTTGTATCAACAATTTTTGCATCTGCAATTCTTTGTTTAATAGTATCTCCCATGATAGTAAGATTATCTATTAAAACACCATTTTC
The DNA here is from genome assembly GCA_965659435.1 of uncultured Arcobacteraceae bacterium. GTDB lineage: Bacteria > Campylobacterota > Campylobacteria > Campylobacterales > Arcobacteraceae > JADHTT01. The sequence goes on along the minus strand of CBFHVJ010000007.1, from coordinate 20,529 downwards.
ACCTCGTTTGTCCATCTCATGCATAACTGCATTAACTCCACCGGCGTTATCAATATCTTGCATATGCACAGTAGTTAAAGATGGTGATATTTTTGCAATATGAGAAACTTTTTTAGAGATAGTATTAATATCTTTTAATTCAAAGTTTGCTCCAGCTTCTTTTGCAATCGCAAGCATATGTAGTACAGTATTAGATGAACCACCCATTGCCATATCAACAGCAAATGCATTTCTTACTGCATTTTCATTTAAAATATTTTGCATATTGAACTTTTGCTTCTCTTCCCATTCCATTTTAGCAATTTCACAAACTCTTCTTGCAGCTTTTCTATAAAGCTCTTCTCTCTCTTTTGTAAGAGCTAAGATTGTTCCATTTCCAGGAAGTGCGATACCCATAGCTTCCATTAAAGTATTCATAGAGTTTGCTGTAAACATACCAGCACATGAACCACCTGATGGACATGCATTACACTCAATATCAGTTAATTCTGCTTCAGTAATTTCACCAGCTTCAAATTTTCCAACAGCCTCAAATGCAGTTGCTAAATCAATTGGTGTACCATCTTGAGTATAACCTTTTGCCATTGGTCCACCAGAAACAAATACAGTTGGAACATTTACTCTTAATGCACCCATAATCATACCTGGGACAATTTTATCACAGTTTGGAATAGAAATCATTGCATCAAATTTATGTGCATTCATAACTGTTTCAATTGAGTTTGCAATAATCTCTCTTGAAGGTAATGAAAATAACATACCATCATGTCCCATTGCAATACCATCATCAACACCAATTGTATTAAATTCAAATGGAACACAACCTGCAGCTTTAATCTCATCTTTGATGATCTCACCAACTTTATTTAAGAAAAAGTGTCCAGGGATAACTTCAATAAAAGAGTTTGCTACACCAATAAATGGTTTATCAAAATCCTCATCTTTTAATCCTGTAGCTCTTAGTAGAGACCTATGGGGTGCTCTATCGTGACCTTTTTTTACTTCATCACTTCTCATCATGATTATCAACCTTTAATATAGTTTATTTCGGAGATTATACTCTCTTTTAACAAAAATTTCAAAATCAATTCATTTACCCTTTACAAGTGTTTATTTTTCTGATATAATTCCAGCCTAATTTGAATGCGGGAGTAGCTCAGTTGGCTAGAGCCTCTGCCTTCCAAGCAGATTGTCGCCGGTTCGAGTCCGGTCTCCCGCTCCAAATTTAGAAGATACAAATAATACCTTTGATGTTTAGGCATCATAAATACATGCGAGTGTGGCGGAATAGGTAGACGCGTTGGACTTAAAATCCAATTCCGGTTACGGAGTGTCGGTTCGATTCCGACCATTCGCACCATTTTTTATTTTATTCAATTAAAAAAATGTACATCTAGTATACTTTTTTAATTTCTTGTAGTGAGGTGACTGAGTTGGTCGAAAGTACCGGTTTTGAAAACCGGCGAGGTTCACGCCTCCGGGGGTTCGAATCCCTTCCTCACTGCCACTTTGCTTAACTAATCCAAAAATATTATAATTTATTTAGATTTTTTACAGTAAATAACTGTAAAGATTCACCTTTTAAAGATTTTAATTCACTACTAAATCCACTTTTACTAAACAGTACAAATGTATCAATATCTATCTTTACATCTTTACAGTGTTTCTTTAGTTGTGTTAACTCACTTTTTTTCATTTTTGAATTTGTATATTTACAAACCCCTGCAATTTTTTTCCCTTGCTTTGTTTGAGCTAATAGATCTATAGTGATATCATCATCCCAGTATCTTCCTATCTTATAAAGATCCTTTCCTAAAGACTCTCTCATAAGCTCATGTGAAAGCTGTTCAAACATCATCTCTGTAAATTCTTGTTTTCTATTATTAAAAATTGTCCAAAACTCTTCATAATTCCCATCACGAATACCTTGAAAAATTGGAGATATAAATCCAAACCAAAACCTTAAAAATGGATTTGTAAATAATAACCTTTCAGATACTGTATAGTGATCTTCTAAAGTTGAAAAGGCTTGTTGCGATTTTTCAAGTTTTAATATCTTCATATCACAAAGATCATCAACTAATTCTATCCCTTTATCAAAAGAGATGTTAGCTCTTCTAAATGCAGAGTTTGTTCGTCTATCACCAAGTGCAAATCCTGTAAGTATCGCAGGATATGATTCATCACCTTTTATAATATTATTAACATCTGTTCTTAAATATTTGTATTTATTTAATATATAGTTTTCTAGAGTAATTTCTAGTGGAATATCTGGATTTATTTTTGCATCTGTTCCACCAAATACTACAAAAAATTCTACAGCGTTTGCCATAGATGTAAAATTATTATTTTTACAAAATTCTCGAAACAACTTATTTAAAGGTGTATTATTTAATATTTCCATTAATCTTCTTTTTGGGCTTCTTTTTCAACCTCTTCTAGAAATCTTCCTAAAAGCTTATCTGTTGGAAGTTTCTCTATAACTTCACCTTTTTTAATAATAAGACCGCTACCTTTTCCATAGGCAATAGCAACATCAGCCGATTTTGCTTCACCTATAGCATTTACCACACATCCCATCACTGAAACATTTAAAGGCTTCTTGATATGTTTTGTAACTTCTTCAACCTCTTTAACTGCCGTCACTAAATCAGCTTCAATTCTTCCACATGTAGGGCAAGAAATAATATTTAAACCATCTTTTACAATACCTGCATCTTTTAAGATAGCTTTTCCTACTTCAATCTCTTTTTCAAGCTCACCTGTCATAGAGACTCTTAAAGTATCCCCTATTCCATCAAGCAATAAAGCACCTAGTGCAATAGATGATTTCACAGTACTATGAAACTCTGTTCCAGCTTCTGTAACTCCTAGGTGAAATGGATAGTTATTTAATGGTCTTAGCATTCTATATGCTTCAACTGTTCTTTGAACATCACTAGCTTTTAAACTTATTTTTATATCATCAAATCCTAAATCTTCAAGATACTTAATATTATATTCAGCACTTGCAACCATACCCTTAGCAGTTTGCCCATACTTATCCTCAAATTGAGACTCTAAAGAACCACAATTTACCCCTATTCTCACAGGAAGATCTCTTTGTTGACACGCTTTTACAATCTCTTTTATTTTATTCTTTTCATTAATATTTCCGGGATTAAATCGGATACAATCAACAACTTCAGCAGCTTTTAAAGCTAGCTTATAGTTAAAATGTATATCAGCAACTAATGGCAAAGATGATTGTTCTTTAATCTCTTTTAGTGCATTTGCTGCTTCCATATCTGGAACAGCTACACGTACAATATCCGCACCTGCAAAATGTAATCTTCGTATTTGATCGACAGTGGCTTCAACATCACTAGTTTTACTATAAGTCATCGACTGTACAGAAATGGGGGCATCCCCTCCAATAGCTACATCACCTACATAAATTTTTTTCGTTGGGTATCTTTTTATCATGGAGATATTTTATCTTAATTCGTATTAATTCAATACTTTATTATAAAAAAAAGGATATAATCGCTCTAATTTACACTAAGGTTTATTTTTTGGACGAATTTAACTTATTTGACATAATTGTTCTAGTTTTAGTATCGCTACTTGGACTAAAAGGGTTATTAAGAGGATTTATTAAAGAGGCATTTGGACTTATAGGGATCGTTGGGGGTGTTTATGTTGCATCTAGAGTCTCAGGATCTACAGGTAATCTTATCAATTCCATTATTCCAATCGATAACGAATCTACAAGACTACTAATTGGTTTTCTCGTATCTATTATCGCTTTTTGGGCTATTGCCTATGCTATTGGTGTAGTGATTAGTAAAATATCAAGTTTAAGTGGTCTAGGTATCTTTGATAGAATTTTTGGATTTGTCTTTGGTGCAGCAAAAGTATTTTTAATTTTCTCTATTATCGTATATGCTATATCTCAAGTAGATGCTATTAGAAATGCTTTGGAGAAAAAAACTCAAGGTAGTATTATGTTCCCAATCTTACAAGATGTTGGATCGTATATTATCAAGTTAGATACTACTAAACTTCAAAGTGGTGTTACAAAGCATGTAAATGGTGCAATAGAAGCTACAAAAGAGACACTTGAAGAGGTTTCAACTGAAGCTATTAAAAATGAAATTGAAAAAATAAATACTAAATAAGGGAAATTATATTGTTTGAAAATAAATATATACAACAAAGAATAGAAAAAGCTGATAAATTAAGAGAGCTAGGTCATAACCCATATAGAAATGACTCAAAAAGAGATACTACAATTGCTAAATATCTAAATGTAAATGAAGATGTTTTCAAATTAGAGAATCAAAGAGCAGAAAATAGATCTTATACAGTTGCAGGAAGAATTAAATTCTTTAGACTTATGGGTAAAGCTAGTTTCTTAAAGATCGAAGATGAATCAGGTATTTTACAAGTTTATGTAGCGAGAGATAACCTACCTGAAGGTTTCTATAATGATGTATTTAAAAAGACTGCTGAAGTTGGTGATATCGTAGAAGTTACTGGATATCCATTTGTTACAGGAAAAGGTGAGCTATCTCTTCATGTAGATCAATTAAATATTTTAACAAAAGCTATCTCACCACTTCCAGAAAAATACCATGGTCTTGCCGATAAAGAATTAAGATATAGACAAAGATATCTTGATCTTATCATGAATAGCGATGTAAGAAAAACTTTCCATACAAGATCAAAAGTTATTTCACTTACTAGAAGATTCTTTGAAGATAAAGGATTCTTAGAAGTTGAAACTCCAATGATGCACCCAATTGCAGGTGGAGCAAATGCGAAACCATTTGTAACTCATCATAATGCACTTGGTATTGATAGATATTTAAGAATTGCACCTGAGCTATATCTAAAAAGATTAATAGTAGGTGGATTTGAAGCTGTATTTGAGATCAATAGAAACTTTAGAAATGAAGGTATGGATGCTACTCATAATCCAGAGTTTACATCTATTGAATTTTATTGGGCATATAAAACATATAGAGATCTAATTGAACTTACTAAAGAGTATTTTGAATACCTGTTTGAACACTTAAATCTACCATCAAGATTACCTTATGGTGATGTGGAAATTAACTTTGCAAACTTTACAGAGATTGGTCTTGTAGATTCTCTAAGTGAAATTGGTGGTGTTCCATCAGATGTTGTAAATGATATTGATAAGATCTACGCTTACTTCAAGAGCCAAGGTGTATCTGTAAAACCTAACCTAAACTTAGGTCAACTTCAAGGTGAACTATTTGATGAGTATGTTGAAGAGAAACTAATAGATCCTACATTTATTACAGACTATCCAGTAGAAATCTCTCCATTAGCAAGAAGAAATGATGAAAATCCAGCAATTACTGAAAGATTTGAGTTATTTATGGCTGGAAAAGAGATTGCAAATGCATTCTCTGAGCTTAATGATCCAATAGATCAACTTGAGCGATTTGAAGGGCAAATGGCTGCAAAAGATGCAGGGGATGATGAAGCTCATGAGATGGATAGTGATTTTGTAAATGCCTTATCTTATGGTATGGCTCCAACTGCTGGTCAAGGTATTGGTATTGATAGATTAGTGATGATGCTTACAAATGAGCACTCAATTAGAGATGTACTTCTTTTCCCAGCGATGAAGCCAATCGCTCAAGAAGTAGACCTTCATGCAGATGAAGACGATAAATAAATTAAACATAATATAAAGAAAGGAAAATAATGAATTTTATTAAAAATGATAATTTAGCAACTGCTGATGCAGAAGTTTTTGGAATGATAGAGAAAGAACTAGAGAGACAAACAAACCACTTAGAGATGATTGCAAGTGAGAACTTTACATCTCCAGCAGTTATGGAAGCAATGGGATCTGTATTTACAAATAAATATGCAGAAGGGTACCCTTATAAAAGATACTATGGTGGATGTGAATTTGCTGACCAAGTTGAGCAATTAGCAATCGATAGAGCATGTGAAATCTTTGGATGTAACTATGCAAATGTACAACCACATTCTGGAAGCCAAGCAAATGGAGCAGTTTATGCTGCACTTTTAAAAGCTGGTGATAAAATATTAGGTATGGACTTATCTCATGGTGGTCACTTAACTCATGGTTCTAAACCATCATTCTCTGGTAAAAACTACCATGCATTCTATTATGGTGTAGAGATGGATGGAAGAATCAATTATGATAGAGTAATGGATATTGCAAAAATTGTTCAACCAAAAATTATCGTTTGTGGAGCTTCAGCTTACGCAAGAGAGATTGATTTCGCTAAATTTAGAGAAATTGCAGATGCAGTTGGAGCGATTCTTTTTGCTGATATTGCACATATTGCTGGATTAGTTGCTGCTGGTGAACATATGTCACCATTCCCATATGCAGATGTTGTTACAACTACAACGCACAAAACTTTAAGAGGTCCAAGAGGTGGTATGATCATGTGTAATGATGAAGATATTGCTAAGAAAATTAACTCTGCAATTTTTCCAGGATTACAAGGTGGACCACTAGTTCACGTGATTGCTGCTAAAGCAGTTGCATTTGGTGAAATATTAAAACCTGCGTGGAAAGAATATGCTAAGCAAGTAAAAGCAAATGCTAAAGTACTTGGTGAAGTTCTAGTAAAAAGAGGATATGATTTAGTATCTGATGGAACTGACAATCACTTAATTTTAATGTCATTTTTAAATAAAAAATTCTCTGGAAAAGATGCTGATGCAGCACTTGGAAATGCAGGAATCACTGTAAACAAAAATACAGTTCCAGGTGAGACTAGATCTCCATTTGTAACTAGTGGTATTAGAGTTGGATCACCAGCATTAACAGCTAGAGGTATGAAAGAAGCTGAATTTGAAACTATTGCAAATAAAATTGCTGATGTATTAGATGATATTGAAAATACTGAACTTCAAGCAACTGTAAAAGCAGAACTTGAAGACTTAGCAAAGAACTTTGTAATATATACTCAGTCAACTTACTAATTTATAAATAACCTATAAAAAGGAATCTGTAATGGAATTTAAAGATAATATGTTAAATGATGGTGCTAATGAGCAAATCAATAACCAAATAGAGGAGATCAATCCCTCTACAGAAGAGTTATCAAATATTTCACTTGCAGACTCTCAAGATGAACAAGAATCAAATAAGAAAAAATATCTTATATTAAGTCTTGCTCTTTTAACTCTTTTCATCATCACAATTATTGTGATTAAATTTATCTCAAATGTGAATGATGATGAAAATACATTAACACCACAAGAATCAAAAATTAAACAAGATAATATTTTAGAAAATATCAATGCAGAGCAAAGATATCAAGAGATTATCAAAAAAAGAGTTGAAACACTTCAAAAAGATGAACAAGTAACTCCACCTACTGAAGAAGAAACTTTAGCTCCACAACCAGTTGTTAAAGAGACGCCTACTCCTAAGCCTGTAGCAGAGAAAAAACCTGAACCTGTAAAAGTTGAAAAAAAGAAAGAAGAATTAAAACCTCTGAAAAAAGAATCTTCAGTTCCAGTACCTCAAACTACATCATTTGTAAAAGATACTCCACTTCAAGGTAGCTTCATTCAACTTGGTGCATTTAGTAAATATCCATCGTCTAAGTATCTAAAAAATATAAAGAATAGAGGATACAACTATAAAGTTCATAAAGTTAATGTAAAAGGGAAAACTTACCACAAAGTACTTGTAGGACCATATAAATCTAAAAAAGAATCTAAACAAATTCTAAATGAAATTAGAAAAGATCTCAAAAGCCCTAAAGCTTTTGTATTTAAATAGTAAGGAACTTTATGTTTTATGACAAAACTTTAATACTAGACCAGTTTACACCAGTATCAATCTATGAAAAAATTCAAAAACTATTTCCAGAAGAGATAACATTCCTTTTTGAATCAGTTTTAAATGGAAATGATGGAAATTTTTCCTATATATTAATTGGTGCTAGAGAAAGAGTTTGGCATAAAAGAGGAAAAAGCTTTTACAAAAATGAACTTGGAGAAACTTCTGAAGTTGATTCAAACCCATTCGTATTTCTAAAAGACTACTACAAAAAGCTTGACCAAGATCTTTATAAACAAAAAGCTCAAGAGCTTGGACTAGGTTTAATTGATGGATTTATTGGAAATGTTGGTTATGATATGGTTTGTGAATTTGAACCAAAATTAAAATCATCTATGTCAGGTCTTGAAGACACTATAGGTATTGCAGATTTTGATCTAATTCGTCCTAAGATTATTTTAGGTTTTTCACATAAAACTTCAAAGCTTACACTTGTAACATCTTTAGATCAACATAAAAATGATCTTCAGAAAATTGAAGATGAACTTTATAAAGGTTTTGAATACACTCCTCTAAAAAAAGCAAAAATTCTTGATGAAGGTTCTTTTGCACATTCTAAAGAAAAATTCTTTGATATGGTTGCAAAATCTAAAGAGATGATTCGATCTGGTGATGTTTTCCAAATCCTTATGACAAATAGGTTCACACAGAAAGTAGAAATTGACAATCTAAGTTTCTATAGAGGTCTTCGAAGTAAAAACCCTAGTCCTTATCTATTTTTACTTGAATATGAAGACTTTTGTATAGCTGGTTCAAGTCCAGAAGTTATGGTAAGACTAACAGATGGTAGAATTCTTTTAAGACCAATTGCAGGTACTAGAAAAAGGGGTAAAACACCTACTCATGATTTAGAGATGGAAAAAGAGCTTATTAATGACCCTAAGGAAAGAGCTGAACATATTATGCTTATTGATCTTGGTCGTAATGATGTTGGTAGAGTCGCAAAAAAAGGGACAGTTGAAGTAACTGATCTAATGAGAATCGAAAGATATTCTCATGTTATGCATATAGTAACAGATGTAGAAGCTGATTTAGATGAAGAAAAATATGACATGTTTGATCTATTTGCAGCTACATTTACAGCTGGTACTATGACAGGTGCTCCAAAAATTAGAGCAATGGAACTTATTGCTGATTATGAAAAACTAAAAAGAAGTTTCTATAGTGGATCTATTGCATATTTTGGATTTGATGGGAATATGGATAGTGCTATTACTATTAGAACAACACTTATTAAAGATGATAATATTATCTTCCAAGCAGGTGCTGGAGTTGTTGCAGATTCAGTTGATGAACTAGAATATCAAGAAGTTACAAATAAATTAGCTGCAAATATTGCAACACTTAAAGATTTAACATAATAAAGAGTTTATAAAAACTCTTTATTATAAACCTCTTCATCAAAAGCACAAAGAACTTTATCTTCTCCGTACTCAATAACTGGTCTTTTTAGAAGCATATTTTCTTTACAAAGCCACTCTAATTTTCCAGCATCTTCAAGGTTTAACTCTTTTAAACCAAGTTGTCTGTACTTAGTACCTTTGTTATTAAATAACAAATTTACATCCACTTTAGATGCAAAATATTTAATTTTATCATCATCTAAAGGCTCTTTTCTAATATCATGAAAATCAAATTCTAAACCATTGTCATTACAAAATTTAATTGCTTTTCTTACACTTCCACAAGTTTTAATACCATAAATAATCATCACTACAACCTACTCAATAATCTTTGGTACAATAAAGCAATTATCTTCAGTTTTTGGAGCATGTTTAATAATATGCTCTGATAATTCACTATTGTCATGTGCTTCATCTTCTCTTAACGGTGTACCACCTTCAATTGTTGAAAATGTAGCTTCAACATGACTTACATCGATATCATTTAAATTTTCAACAAAATTAACAATATCTTCTAGTTCACTTTTAATCTTCTCTTTCTTATCTTCTGCAATTTCAATTGAAGAAAGCTTAGCTAGCTTATCTATTGTTTTATCATCAATAGTCATTATTTTCCTCTTTTCATATAGAAATCTTTTTTGAATTCTACCCAATTATTGTTTAATATCGCTTCCCTAGCTTCTCTCATAAGATTTAAATAGTAATGAAGATTATGCATCGATGCAAGCCTAAAATAAGCCATCTCTCCACTTTTATACAAATGATTTAAATATGCTCTAGAATAATTTTGGCAAGTATAACAACTACACTCTTCATCTATTGGTTTTTCATCTTCAATAAAACATGCTTTTCTAATGTTTACTCTACCAAATGATGTGAATAGTGTTCCATTTCTCGCATTTCTTGTAGGCATTACACAATCAAACATATCAACACCACGGTCAATGTTTTCAATTAGATCTTCTGGAGTCCCTACTCCCATAAGATATCTTGGTTTATTTTCAGGCATAAATTGTGTTGTATACTCTACAGTATCATACATCTCATTATTAAGCTCACCTACACTTAATCCACCAATAGCAAAGCCATCATAATCTTCTAAGGCACAAAGTTGTTCAGCACTCATTTTTCTAAACTCTTTGTCAATACCACCTTGAATAATTGCAAAAATATTTTGCTCAACTCCAATACCTTTTGCCTGTTGTTTCTTATGATATTCTATTGATCTTTTCGCCCATTGTGTTGTTCTTTCAATTGAAAGTTGAATTCTCTCTTTTGTATTTGGTAATGCTACAAGATCATCAAGTATCATCATAATATCACTACCTAATTCATACTGAGTATCTAGGACACTTTCAGGTGTAAAATAATGCTTGCTTCCATCAATATGTGATTTAAACATAATTCCATCTTCATCTTGCTTTACACCATCTTTACTATCAAGTTTTCCTAAAGAAAATGCTTGAAAACCTCCTGAATCTGTCAAAAAACTGTTTGGGAACTTACTAAATCCATGTAACCCACCCATCTTTTGAACTACTTTACTTTTAGGTCTTAAATACAAGTGATATGTATTTCCTAAAATAATTTTTGCACCAAGATTTAACATATCATTATGGTCAAGTGCTTTTACACTTGCCTGTGTTCCTACTGGCATAAATACTGGGGTTTGAATAGTGCTATGTGCTGTCTTAATTGTAGCTGCTCTAGCTTTATTATCAACATTATCTATTTTAAATTCCATTTAGATATAATCCTTACTATGAAGAAGATTTTAGTGATTCTAGATGGAATTGTAGCCAAAAAACTATTAGATAAAATGGTAAGTTCTAATACCAATGAAAATGAGTATGATATTCTCTATACTGATGACCGTATTCTTCCAGAGAGGAAGTTATCTAACTTTACATTTTATAATTTTGATGCAACAAGCTACTCAAAGCTTTTCCCATTAATCTCTAATAACTTTTATAGTGAAGTAATCATTGTTTTAAATAGTAAAGATGAGACTATGAATGTTGTAAAGAATATCCGTTTAATAAAAGAAAAACTAACTATTACTCTATATGACACTTGGGATATAGAACTTGATGACAACTATATTCACTACTATAAAGCATTAGAAGTACTTTCAAATGGTCTTAGAGAAAAATTACCAAACATTCCAGTTTATGCCCAAAATATTGGTCTTAGAGAAGGTGAAATTATGGAGATTAAGGTCCCATTTGGAAGCTCATATGCTTATAGATACATCGGCAGTATCAAACAAAAAGACTGGAAAATATTTGGACTTTATCGTAATCAAAAACTTCTAACAGTAAAACCATCATTAGTTCTAAAACCAAATGACATTATCTTAGTGATTGGGAAACCTGAGATTTTAGATAATATATACAATATCATTTCAAAATCCCAAGGGCAATTTCCTATGCCATTTGGAAGAAATATCTATCTCTATCTTGATCTTTTAAAAATAGATGAGAATGAAATTTTATCGTTAGTAAATAAGTCAATTATCTTACAAAGAAAACTTCATGATGCAAAACTAATCGTAAAAATTACTAATCCATCAACAATGCAAACTCTTGATAAAATTAAAGCTCAATTTTCACAAGATGATATTTATAAAATAGACATTGACTATAACTATGCAAAATTTGAAGACACTATTAAAAGAGATAAAAATCAATATGAACTGGGATTAGTTGTATTTAGTAATACATTACTTCAATATCAAAATATTTTTGAGGGTGTTTTAAAACTCAAATTACCTGTATTTAAAGCAGGTTATGAATCTCTAGATAACCTTAAATTTACACTAAGTATCCTAAATGACAATCATAGCTATGAACAAATCTCCTCTATGTTATTTGATATTTCAAAACAACTAAAAACAAAAGTAAAACTCTATGATATGGATCCACTTGGACATGAGAAAGACTCATCGTTAATGGAGCATTTTGAAAATCTAGGGACAATTTTCTCTCAAGAAGTAAAAATTGTAAACAATGAAAAAAACCCTATTAAAGAATTAGAAAAAGATGAAAATATCTTACAAGTTCTACCACTAAAAAAATCAATGTTTGAGAAGCGTTATTTTAAATTTGCGACACTAGATACCGATATGTTATCATTTGATATCTCAAAACATAATCAAATACTAATACCAATTATAGAAAATAATCAAGAATAAGGGAATATATGAATTTTAATCCATATCCTTTTGAAAAGCTTACTAAGCTTTTAGAAGGTATAACACCAAATCAAAACTATAAACTAAGTAGCCTTACTATTGGTGAGCCACAATTTGACACACCTCAGTTTATTCAAGATGAACTAACAAACAACAGTAATCTTTTAAACAAATATCCAAAAAGTGCGGGGGAAGAATACCTTAAACAATCAATGATTAACTTCGTATCAAAAAGATTTAATACTAGTTTACAAATGAGTCAAATCATTCCAACATTTGGTACAAGGGAAGTACTATTTAATTTTCCACAATTTTTATTAACACATAAAAAAGATTCAACTATTGCATTTACTAATCCTTTTTATCAAATATATGAAGGTGCAGCAATAGCTACAAATTCTGAAGTGATCTATTTAAACTTAACCCAAGAAAATAATTTCAAAGCGCAACTTCCAAATGATGAAACTTTACAAAAATGTGATTTAGTGATATTAAACTTTCCAAATAATCCAACATCAGGAGAGATGAATGCTAATGAATTAGCTATTTGGGTTAAAAAAGCTTTAGAATTTGATTTTGTACTTATCAATGATGAGTGCTACAGTGAACTATACTTTGAAGAATCAAAAAAGCCTGCTTCATTATTAGAAGCTTGTACCTTAGTAGGAAATGATACATTTAAAAACTGTCTAGTATTAAACTCTATTTCGAAAAGAAGTAGTGCTCCAGGATTAAGAAGTGGTTTTATAGCAGGTGATGCAACTATTTTAAAAGACTATATGCTTTATAGAACATATGTGGGATGTGCTTCTCCTGTTCCTTTACAAAAAGCTGCTGCAGCTGCTTGGAATGATGAAAAGCATGTAGAAATTTTTAGAGAAAACTATAAACAAAATTTTAAAATAGCTCAAGAGATCTTAGGAATTAATATTCCTGAAGCTACATTTTATATCTGGTTAAAAGTAGATGATGAATTAAAATTTACCCAAGAACTTTATAAAAAAGAGCATATTAAAGTATTACCAGGAAGCTTTTTAGGTAGAGAAGGTCAAGGGAAAAACTATGTAAGAATAGCTCTTGTTGAAAAACCTGAAATTACGAAAGAAGTTTTAACTAGATTAAAAAAATTTGTTGAGGAATATAAATAATGGATCAAAATGAACTACATGAAGCAAGAACAAATCCAGAGTTCTTAGAGTTTTTAGATGTAAGAGAAAAAGAAGCATTTGAAAAAGATGACATCTCTATACTTTATGAGGTTTTAGACTCTTTACTGATTTTAGATCTACAAGAAGAAAGAATTAATAAAATCTATGAAAAAATCTTAACTGTGTCATTTGAGAAAATTGAAGATAGACTAAAAAAAGATAAAAAGTTATCACTTCATAGTGATGATATTTACTATATTAGATCATTTTATGAGCACAGTATTGAAAAATGGAGTTATGGAAATTTTGAAGGGGCAAAAGAGTTGTTTTTTGTTTTAAACCACATTATTGATGATGAAAGATTAAAAGACTCTTTAGATGTACATATCATCTCTTGTGCTCAAAATCTATCACTTGATAGCTTTTATGAAAATAAGGTGCGAATGAATTCACAACTAGATGATGAAGATCATGGTTACTTTATCATGCGTTATACATTTGATACTAA
>CBFHVJ010000007.1:0-6415 GCA_965659435.1 uncultured Arcobacteraceae bacterium | reverse complement strand
ACTAAACAGTATATAGAACAACATGCCGAACTTTTAGTTACAGAATATAAAAATTTAAAACATCTTTTAGATTAAGGTAATAGTTTGAAAATTCATTTTATTGGCATTGGAGGGATTGGTCTTTCTGCTTTAGCAAAATTTTTAAATAATAGTGGACACACTATCTCTGGTAGTGATATTAAGTCTACTATTATTACTCAACAACTAGCAAATGAAAATGTTAAAGTAACTATTCCACATAGTAAAGAAGCTATTATTGGTCAAGACCTTGTTATTTATAGTGCAGCTGTGACTGATGAAAATGAAGAGCTACAAGAAGCAAAAAAACAAAACATAAAAATAATGTCTAGAAAAGAAGCTTTACCAACCATACTAGGTGATAAAAAGAATTTTTGTGTATGTGGGGCACATGGAAAATCTACAACAACTGCAATACTAGCTGCAATACTACAAAGCTCAGCAATTATAGGTGCAATTAGTAAAGAATTTAATTCAAACTTTAGATATATCAATGATACTGTAGCATTTGAAGCAGATGAAAGTGATGGTAGTTTTTTATTATCAAATCCTTACTGTGCAATAGTTACAAATGCAGAGCCTGAACATATGGAATACTATAACTACAACTATGATAAATTTTACGATTCATATAAACAGTTTTTAAATATGGCTCCACTAAAGATTGTCAATGCTGAAGATGAATTTTTAGATATGGAACAAATTGATAATGCTATTAAACTTTATCCATCAAAAGATATTAGTGATATTCAATTTTTTCTAAAAGATGATGAACCATATACCTCATTTAAACTCAAAGGTTTAGGAAAATTTGAAGTTTGGGGATTTGGTGATCATATTGCACTTGATGCATCTTTAGCTATTCTAGCCTCACTACATGAACTTGGTCTTGACAAAATTAGAGAAAATCTACAACGATATAGAGGGATTAAAAAGAGATTTGATATCGTACAAAAACATGACAACTTTATAGTGATTGATGATTATGCACACCACCCTACTGAAGTAGAAGTTACTTTACAATCTGTAAATTTATATAATAAACTAAAAAATATTGAGAAAACAACTATTATCTGGCAACCTCATAAATATAGTCGTACAAGAGATAATCTTGATACATTTAAACAATGTTTCAAGGGATGTGATCAATTAGTGATACTTCCTGTTTGGAGTGTAGCTGAAGAAAAACTTGCTATCGATTTTGCAAATGAATTTAAAGAGTACAACCTTACTTTTGCAGATAAAATTCAAACATCAAATCACCAAATAGAGCTTATTAAAGATGACTCTATAATCCAAAAAATTTCTAATGGTATGATTCTAGGTGTTGGAGCTGGAGATATTACATACCAATTAAGATGTTAAACTTAAACTACAACTGTTGATATATATCAATTGATTTTGATTCCCGTTTAGTTACTATTCTTATATAAAAGATTATAGGAGAAACTATGGGAACACTTCCAGAATTCGCAGAAAAAATAGAAGTAGCAGATGCTACAGTAGATTTTTACAAATTTATACAAGATGGTTTAACTACATATCAATTTGACACTAGTATGTGTGGTCCTCCTGATCCAATGGTAAATGCCATGGTAGGATTACAACTACTTGATGAAAATTCTCAACTTATTATGATAAATCATAAAGCACCAGGTGGATTATTTCCACGAATTGAAAGTGATTTTGATTATGAAATTGGGGAAACAGAAGATGGAATGTCTAAAGTAACCTTTAGAAAAAAAGTCGGCGTAGAATCATCAACCGATTTTAGTGCTAGAACTTGTAGCGGGTAATTTATGACTGCTGTTTCAACAGATTTTGCTCCACCATTTAAACTAATAGCTCCCTATTTTGTATTGGGTATAGCATTTTTTCTATTTAGTGTTTTATTACTTTTTGGAATTGATGTATCAAATTTAACAAATATGGATACTCAAGCTTTAGCTTGGGTTCACCTATTCTTACTTGGCTTTGTTATGATGATTATATTTGGAGCAATGGCTCAACTAATACCTGTAGTATTAGAAGTTGGACATTCAAAAGTAAACCTATATTATTTAATCTATCCACTTTTGGCGATAGGAACATTACTAATGGGGTTTGGATTTATCCAATCTACATCACTGCTACCATATGGTGGAGCAATTGTTCTTATCGCCTTATTGATTTTTATTCTTGAAACAGCTCTTACAATCATCAAAGTAAAACAGATTAGTTTTGTTATTGGTACTATCTTAATTGCAAATATTTTTTTATTTTTAGGACTTATTTTTGGAATAATTATGGCACTAGGATATGCAGGAAATATCACCATAGATATTCTGAGCTTACTACAAGCACATATATATCTAGTTCTCATTGGGTATGTTGGTATCACTATTATTGGTATGAGTATGATTTTATTACCAATGTTTTGGCTTTCACATAATTTTTCTTGGACTCCTGTTAAACTTTCAGTCTTTTTAATAACACTAGGGGTAATACTAGTTACATTAACATCTGTTTTTGAGCAAAGTTTATTGAAAGATACAAGTTATATCCTGACAGCAATAGGTTCATTTTGCTATATATACCAAGTCTATCTTATTTTTAAAACCAAGGTTAGAATGGAAAGAGATATATATTTCAAATCTATGATAAGCTCATTTGCAAGTTTAGTGTTTGCAATGCTTCTTGGTATCTTCTATCTATTTTTTCCAAGTAGCACCTTGTTATTATCTATTGGATGGGTGATATTTTTGGGTTTTATTACACCTATGATTACAGGTCATCTTTACAAAATTATCCCTTTTTTAGTGTGGTTTGATAAGTTTTCACCACTAGTTGGAAAACAAAAAGTCCCTATGTTATCAGAAATGGTTCCAGTAAAAAGTGCAAACTTTCAACTGTTTTTTACTTTTATAGGTGTGACTCTTTCTACACTAGGAATAATTTTTAGAGATAATAATATTTTTAATGCTGGTGTGAGTTTTCTTTTTGTGGGGACAGTTTTTATCACAAAAGATCTAATATATATGATGAAATTTAAAGGATAATAGATGGTTACAAAAGAGGAACTATTTCAAGCCATCTCTACAGTTATTGACCCCGAAGTGGAATTTAACCTTGTTGAGATGGGACTTATTTACGATGCTACATGTGATGAGAAAGGAAATGCTAAAATAACTATGACATTAAGTACAAAAGCTTGTCCATTACACCAACTTATTGTAAAGTGGGTTGAAGAAGCAGTAATGAGAGAATGTCCAAAAGTTGAATATATAGAAGTTAATGTTGTTTGGGAACCAGTATGGAATATAACAATGGCAACACCAGAAGTTATGGAAAAATTAAAAGGCAAGCTATAATGAACTATCCAAATTTCTTTGATGAGATTGAAACAATCACACTTCAAGATAAGTTAGCAAACTTTCTTGGAACCTTTGAAAATGGTATTGTAGAATTTAGTTATTTAGATATTGTAAAAAGTGCTGGACACAGTTGTCCTACAGTCGCAGGAGCTTATCTTTGTACAAAAGAAGCTCTTAAAATACTTTATAAAGGGGGTGAATTACCTCAAAGAGGTGAGATATCAATATCTTTTAAAGAAGATTCACTTGAAGGTGTAGCAGGTGTTATTGCTAATGTAATGACTCAGATTACAGGTGCTACTGAGAATCTTGGATTTAAAGGGATAAATGGAAACTTTGCAAGAACTACGTTAATGAGCTTTAATGACAATATCTCTTCAAGTGTAAAATTTACTAGAATTGATACACATAAAAGTGTAGAGGTGATCTATAATCCAAATACAATTGCACCAAATCCTATGCAACAGCAACTTATGCAAAAAATAATGCAAGGTGTTGCTACATCTGAAGAGAAAGTATTATTTGGTACACTTTGGCAAGAGAGAGTTTCAGAGATTCTTACAAATCCAAATAAGGTTATTACTGTAAAAGGATAATTTTAAGATGACTAATGAAAAATTTATAGGAGAAGTAAAGACTCTACAGAAGTTTTTTACAAAATATTGTCAGGATAAACATTCAAATAGCAAAGATTTCCATCATAAATTAACTTATAAGATGATCTCTTATGAGATTGATTTAGAACTATGTGATGAGTGTAATGATTTAATAAGCTATTCATTTCAACGATTAGAAGAGTGTCCACATGAGATTAAACCTAGATGCAGACAATGTCCTGAGCCATGCTATGAAAAAAAACAATGGAAAGCATTAGCAAAACTGATGAGATACAGTGGCTTTCAATTTGGACTTACAAAAATAAAAAAATTATTTAAAAGGGAAAAATAAAATGGGAATTTTACAGAATTATATGACAAAAGATCATAAAGCTTGTGATGATCAATTTGCATCTATGGAGCAAGTTGTTGCATCTGACAACTGGGCTGAAGCTAAAGACTCATTTGAACAATTTGCTTCAGATCTAAATCATCATTTCGATATTGAAGAGGAAGTTATGTTTCCAGCTTTTGAAACTAGAAGTGAAGGTGCACACTGTAATCCAACACCAGTGATGATCATGGAACATACTCAAATGAGAAATTTAGTCGAACAGATGAGAGAAGATATACAAAACAAAAATAAAGACCATTTTTTTGGACTAAGTGAGACTCTTATGATGACTTTACAGCAACACAACATGAAAGAGGAACAAATAATGTACTCTTTAGTTGATACAGCCCTAGGTGATGATTCAAGATTACTCTTAAATGAGATGAAAAGCTTTCCTAAAAAAGGATAATTAATTTGTTTCAGGGACTTTCAACTGATCAAGCACCACCTATAAGTGTACCATTTCGATTTTTTTTAACAGCTCCTATTTTTGGACTATTGATATCTATCCTAATATTTTTTTATCCAGCTAATACTATTATCAATAGGTTTAGCTATGAAACAATTGCAATTGTTCATCTCTTTACACTTGGTATCTTAACGATGATAATATTTGGAGCATTACAACAAATGCTTCCGGTCCTTGCAGGATGTGTTATAAAAAAAGCAAACCTTTTTGCAAATGTAGTACATACTACCCTAACATTAGGTACACTTTTTTTATCTTTTGGATTTCTATTTTCTATTACAAATCTACTTATATTTGGTAGTTTATTATTAGCAATATCATTTATCACTTTTTTTACAACTATAGTAAAGTTACTTTTTAATGTAAAATACCTTACCCCAACAATAAATGCTATGAAACTATTTACAATAGCCTCTATTATTACTTTGCTTCTAGGGTTTTATCTCATAGGACAACATATTGGAGGTAATATTGGATCATCACATTATAACTTTGTAACTTTACATATTTTATTTGGTATTTTTGGATTTGCGTCCATACTTATAATGGGTGTAGCATTTCAAATTATCCCTATGTTTTATGTAGCACCTGATTTTCCAAAATTAATACAAAATCAATTTCCAAAAATTTCATTAATCATTCTTTCTTTAATTGTATTATTTACACTACTATCACTAAACGATAATTTCCTCAAAACTTTATTGGCTTTAATCATTATTTCATTTAGCTATTTTGGATTAAAAAGTTTATCCAATAGAAGACGTCCTGTATTTGATGTGACATTATGGTACTGGAAGGTTTCATTATATTCAGCAATGCTTGGGTCTATTATATACTTAAATAATGGAAGTATGATTCTTATAAGCACTCTATTTACATTTGGATTTCTATATTCTCTTCTACAGGGAATGATATATAAAATTGTCCCTTTTCTTTCTTGGTTTCATCTTAATGCAAAAGGGTATTTTCAAATTCCAACACTAAGAGAATTTATAAAAGAGGATGATATTAAATTACAATTTTTTATCTATATAGTATCGATACTATTTTTCTTACTTTGCAGTTTAGATTCTAATTTTATATATATTGGAAGTGGTTTCTTTTTTGTATCAAATTTACTACTTATATATAATCAGATAGTAGCAATAAAAAAATATAGGAAGATCTTAAAGACAGATCCTATGGAGATGTTTAAAACTTCCAACGCCTAAGCGTTGTTAAGTCTTTCTAATCTTTCAGGTTCTTGCTCTTTATAAAGTGTTGCACACCCTAAAGACAATTCTCTTACTCTTAAGATATAGTTTTGTCTTTGTGTTACAGAGATTGCTTTTCTAGCATCAAGTGTGTTAAAAGCATGAGAAGCCATCATACATTGATCATACGCAGGTAAAGGTAATCCAGCATCTAAACACTTTTTACATTCATCAAATGCATCATCAAAATGTTTAAATAACATATCCGTATTTGCTAATTCAAAATTATATTTACTAAATTCAACTTCACTTTCAAAATGAATATCTTTATATGTAGTAGTCCCATGTTCATTTTCATTCCATACAATATCAAAAATATTATCAACACCTTG
>CBFHVJ010000006.1:12492-25039 GCA_965659435.1 uncultured Arcobacteraceae bacterium | reverse complement strand
CAATTATACCAGCACTTCTTGGAAATACTCTATTGTCACCACGATTATAGAAAATAACAATATCATTTTCATCTACATATGTAAGGTCTACAGGCATAAACTGAAGCATCAAGTTTAGTTGATCTTCAAGAAGCCAACCCTCATTTAGTCTGATTCTACCATCAAGTGAAAATGGTAGTTTTCTTCTTTTCTTATCTTCTCCTGGATGGATATATTCTGGATATGATTTAGGCTTTTCATCTAACATCCATCCAATCTCATCATCAGATGCTGAGATCTCTTTCCAATCATCATCACTTAACATCTCCATAGACTTAGGAAGTAATCGTTGCTCTTCCACTTGTATAATCATTTTAATGTCAGTAAAGACTACTTGAAGTGCTTGGCTAATAGCAACTATATCATCTGCTTTGATTGCTTGATGAACCTCTTTAATCTCATCTCTAATTCTATCATGAAAAGCCCACATATTTTTTGATGGGCTTGTCCAACCATATCTTTCAATATAAGGGAAAAGTTGATTCTCTTTTCTTTGCCAATGAAGTTCAACCTTACATAACTTATCCCATAAAGTTTTAAATGTTTCAAAATCTTCTTGGATATTTATATTATTGATACTCTCAATAAGCTCTTTTGTTAAAACATTTTCCTCAAGATATACTCTACATGGATGTCCATCAGCTAGACTTGATATTGGATTATCTGTTAAAAATTCACTCATAATTACTACTTTCTACTGACTAAGACCAAAGAAAGAATTTACCCACATTTTTTCTGTAGGAAGTTCAATTTTAACTTTACCAATAATATTTTTGTTTTTATCTTTTACGATTACATATTTACCTTCAATAGAAAGGAACTCTTTTCCCCACATTTTTTCAAGCTGATCTAGTCTTTTATAAAGTTCGGTTGATGGTGGTTTCTCTTTTTCTCCAGTAATTTTACTTACTATATTAAATCCACCAACTCTTTGCTCTACAACATATGGCATATATTGTTTAAGTTCTTTATAGATTCTTTCACTTTTTGCTTGGGGTTTTGAGTCCTGCAAAGTGTTGTAACCTAAAAGGAAAAATCCTATCATCAAGCCAACTAAAATTAAATTACTTATTTTCATTATTTACTCCATTGTGAGATATAGTCTTGAGCTTTTTTGTCTAAAAATTCCATTCTTTCTTTACCTTTTGGCATTGTTTTTCTATACCCTTTCATAGTTTTTAAAAACTCTCCAATAGAATCAGGGATCAGTTTTTGAAGATACATCCGTAAGTGTTTTGCCATAGCTGGAGAACTACCACTTGTAGAAACAGCAATAGTTAGATCATCTTTTTTAATATATGAAGGAAAAATAAAGTCACAATAGTTAACACTATCTACACTATTACAAAGACAATTTGGATATGTTTTAGATTCGTTGAATATCTCTTCTTGTAAAGGTATATCATCAACTGCAACTATAACTATTCCAAACTCCTTGATATCACCTTTTTCATATTTTCTATTTTCATAAGGAAGATCGTTATCATCAATCATTTGCTTCATATAGTCACTAAGTTCAGGTGCAATCACTTTGATGTTTTTTGTAAAATCTAGTAGGTGTTCAAGTTTTTCACTAGCAATATACCCACCACCAACAATCAAAATATCCATATGATCTAACTTGATAAAAGCTGGAAAATAAGCCATAAATATACCCCTTTAATTATTAGAAAATTTTATCATAAAAGATATATGTACTTATTGACTTAAGTTAATTTTCTGTCACTAATTATTTGTTACAATTTTCTTACTAAAATAAAAAGAGTTGATAATGAAAGATGAAATTCTATTAAGAGTACAGAGAAACTTCCCGTTAACATCAAAACCTTTTGAAGCAATTGCCAATGAACTAGGTTGTGATGAAAATAGTGTGATCTCTATTATTCAAAAGGAGAAGGAGGAGAAAGTAATTCGCCAAACTTCTGCTATTTTTGATACAAAAAGTTTAGGGTATAAATCTTCTTTAGTTGCATTTGAAATTGATGAAGATAAAATTGATGCTGCTGTAGAGGTGATAAATGCTCATCCTGGAGTGTCACACAACTATGAACGAAACCATCAATTTAATATATGGTTTACTATGGCTGTATCACCTAGTACTAAGCTTGGATTAGAAGAGACTATTAAAGCACTTGCAAAACTAACCAATGCAAATGATTTTATTATTTTACCAACATTAAAACTTTTTAAAATATCTGTCAAACTTGATACTACTGGCAAAGAAGCAAAAAAAGAAAAAGTGGTAAAAAAAGAGAAAATAGATATAGAGATGACACCTTTACATATAGATGTTATAAAATTATTGCAAAATGATATCCCAATCATCTCTGAGCCTTTTGAGGATATTATCAATCAATTAGATATTAGTTATGAAAAACTATTTTCAATAATTGATGATCTTCAAAAAAGTGGTATGATGAGACGATTTGCTTCTATTTTAAATCATAGACGAGCAGGGTTTAATGCAAATGCGATGGTAGTTTGGGATATAGATGAAGAAAATGGTGAGGCTATTGGTAAAACAGCAGCTGCATTTAGTGCGGTAAGTCATTGTTATTTACGTCCTAAGTATCCAAACTGGCCATACAATTTATTTACTATGGTTCATGGTAAAACAAAAGAGGAAACAAATGCTGTTATAGAGAGTATGGAAGGTGAAATAGAGTCAAAATCACATATGCCTCTTTACTCATCAAGAGAGTTTAAAAAGATTCGATTGAAGTATTTTACAGATGATGAACAAACTTGGGAAGAAAACTATAAAAAAGGAATATTATAATGGAAAAGTTTTTAGAATTAGAAGGCGGTTATTTAGGTATAGGTTTATTTATATTACTAGCTACAATTTTTGTTACTACTAGACCCTTTGTAGGTGGTGGAAAAGCTTGGAAGAAAGGTGTTCCTTTTGTACTATTTGGTGTTGCTGGATTTATCCTTTCACACTATTTTGTAACTACAAGTAGAATGGATGATGTGAAGACAAGATTTCAAAATGGAAATCCAGTTATTTGTGAAAATAGGGCGATTAGAAAAGTGGCACAGTCAATTATTATAGATCCTAAAAAACCACAAGGATGGGTACTTGAAGGTGATGTATTTAAATCTCCAGAATATTCAAGAGCATTTCATAGTGCAAGGTGTTTAGAGTATCATTATCCAGCACATATAAATGGATCACAAGAAGATAGTAAAGCTGCTCCAAAATAAATTGGAGCAGAACTATTAATGTGAATCAGAAGTAGGTTTTCTTTTTTTCTTTTTAATAACTTTCTTTTTTGCATCAAATCTATCTGGTCTACATCGCTCTTCAGCTTTATAGTGAATCGATCTATTATCTTCAAAACAGAATTTATTTAGGTCTACTTTAGCCTTTCTTTGAACAAATCGTTTTTTCTTTTTAAGAGCAACATATTTAATCTCATCACCTACAAAGATCTTATTAAGATCTCCAGATGGTACAGACTCTATACCTGCTGCTTTAATTGATTTAAATCCAAGTTTTAAAGCAATACCACCTAAAGTATCACCCGGCTCAACTATATATGTAGTAGCAAAGGCACTGCTTGAATACAATGCTAATGCTCCAGCTACAATCATTGGTTTTATTAAAAACTTCATTCTCTCTCCTTAATGAATTTTGCTAATATTATATCTTGAAAAATTATCTCCTATATTGATACTAATCAATTTCATCGAAAATATTTTCCGATAACATATCTAAAACATAAGGAGTTCAAATGATAAAAATCATTATTATTTATTTAACTACCGCTATTGTATTATTTGCTATGGGAAGTGGAGCGCTAAATAACACTTGTAAAGGGTGCCATCCTTTAATTTATGCAGAGTTTACATCTTCAGCTCATAAAAAATCTTCAATACAAGGGGATAGTATCCATAAAGCAATTTGGGATATCCATCCAAATAAAAGTAAAAATGATTATACTTGTAAAGAGTGTCATACTCCAGTAGAAGAGAAACAAATACAAGCAAGTGAAGCAATATCATGTGTTTATTGTCACTCTATTAAGAATATTGAACAGCATTCAGAAAGTTTTGATAAAAATATTCTAGTTGAAAATGATCAAAAAAGACCTATTCTTTATGCTACAAGTAAAGAAAATAGAGACAAAAAAGTGATTTATGGAGAAAAGAAAAGCTTTTTTGGTATGTTTAAATCTACAACAGGATCCCCATATCATGATATAGATTATACAAATAACAACTATTATACAGGAAAAATGTGTATGGGGTGTCATGGACATTTTGAAAATGATCATGGACAAAATGTTTGTAAAGTTGATGAAAGTGGTGCAAATAATGAAAAGAAAAACTGTATTACATGTCATATGCCACAAGTAAAAGGTAGTGCAACAACTATTGCTATATCTAAAACACATACATATCATGGCTTTGCAGGTTTAAGAAACAAGCCCCAAATGTTGGCAAAATATTTAGAGATAGATTTTGTGAAAAAATCAAATGGATTTGTATTAGCTATAGAAAATAAAGCAACACATAACCTTATGTTACATCCATTAAGACTTGGATTATTAAAAGTTAAAGTAAATGATGGTGTAAAAACAACACTTTTAGCTACTAAAAAGTTTTTACGAGTTTTAGGAAAAAACAATAAACCAGCAATGCCATGGTTAGCAACAGAAATTTTTAAAGATACGATGCTAAAAGCAAATGAGAAAAGAGAGATCACTTACAGTTTTGATCTAAAAAAAGGTGATGTTATTGACGTGGAATTTGGATACTATTTAGTAAATCCAAAAATGTTAAACAAGTTAAATCTTGAAAATGATAAAGAGGCAACAAGTTATCAAGTATTAAAAAGTGAGACTTTTACAGTGAAATAAGGTTATGAACTTAATAGTTCATAACCTTTTTCTACAGATTCAACTTTATTCATTGAGAATAAAATTAAAGCAGCATTGAGTTTTGCAATATTTACAAGTTCTTCTGTAGGGTTTGAAAGAAGTTCAAGTGATTCTTCAAGTGAGATTCTCTCCCATGATTTTTCATATGTGATATCAAAATCTTTTGGATTGATAGTATGCTCAGTTGTTGTACCATTTTCAACTATCCAATATTGACACTTACTATAAACTTCTGAAGTGCCTTCATTTCCTTTTATAATAAGTAGTTTTTTATAGTTATCTGAAAACATATTTGCATACTTTTCCATAAATGGTTTGTGAAATACACCAACAAAACCACATGTACTATTTGCAGGATTTATTAGTCTTTCAACGGTATTTAATCCTGTACGAATACCAAGTTTCATACGAACATCAGTAAGATCACTAAGTGGTTTACATATAGTTTCTCTATTGAAAATATGTAAGTTTGAAGATGGTGTGATATGAGTAGCTATATCTTTAGCTGTTACTCCCTCTTTTGCTGGTTGGAGTTTATCAACAGTAACTACAATATTTATCTCATAAGGCTCTAATATTTTGGCTATAAGTGGAAATAAAAAAGGGTTGTTTCTTTTTCCATCGTATGGATATCCTAATTCAACAGAATTTTCAATAGATTTTTTTTGGAGTCTTTGATCTATTGCATCAAGGGCACCTTTAAATTCATCTGCTGTTTCTGGTTTTAATCTCCACCCTAATAAAAAAGCACTAACTTGCTCAGGATAGATCTTTTGATCTAGCATCATACCCATAGCCTCACACATTTGTTCTCGTGTAAGGTCATGGTTGTGACGGGGACCAGTCCCAACAGCTTTGATATATTGTTTAAAGTTATTTGACATTATTTATCAAACCATTTTAATTGATCTCTTAGTTTTACAACTTCACCAACAACAATAAGTGCTGGAGTAGGAAGATCTTTAGCTTTTTCATAGATGCAATCTAAAGTACCTGTTACTACTTTTTGATCTGGTCTAGTTCCTCTACTAATAACTGCAACCGGGAAGTCTTTAGGCTTTCCTATCTCTTGTAGTTTAGTAGTGATAGTTTTTAGGTTGTGTAATCCCATTAAAAATACAATAGTATCATTTGTTTTATAGTTTTCCCATGGAATTTGTGATCTCTCTTTATTAGGAGCTTCATGTCCAGTTACAACTCTAAATGATACTGCAACACCTCTATGGGTCACAGGGATACCAGCATATTCAGGAACAGAGATAGAAGATGTAATACCAGGAATAAATTCAAATTCCACACCTCTATCTTTAAGATAGATAGCTTCTTCTCCACCTCGACCAAATACAAAAGGATCTCCACCTTTTAATCTACAAACTGTTTTATGTTTGCAGGCTGCTTGATAGATTACCTCATTTATCTCACCTTGAGGTAAAGTATGATGACAATCCTCTTTCCCAACATAAATAAATTCACATCCATCTTTTGCATGTTCTAAAATCTCTGGATTTGCCAGTCTATCATAAATAATTACATCAGACTCTTGTACAATTCTTAATGCTTTTACAGTCATTAACTCTATATCACCAGGACCAGCTCCTGTTAAAAATACTCTACCAAAATCAGCCATTTTATCTTCTCCCTTTTGTTTGAGTTGATGTAGCAGGTGATTCAAATCCTGGTGCATCATATATAAATATTCCAGATGGTTTTTGAACATTTAAAATATCTCTTGCTCTAAACCAGTTTTGTGTATCAATAACCGTTACTAAATCTGCATCATTTACAGATACATATAGATGAGGTTTTTCATTTGACCATCTTACATGTAAAATTTTCCCTTCAAATTCAAATCGTTTGATAACTTTTAATGACTGTGTATCAACGATCTCAATTACTGGAAATTTTTTACCACTATATGTCACTGCAAGGTGTTTTTTATCAGGACTCAGTGCTGTAAATACAGGTAGTCCTTCAGTTTCAATATTTTTAATAAAGTTAAAATCCATATCATAAACTAAAACTTTATTGTCTCCAACTGCTGGTACAAATACTTTATCTCCACCAATTGACCAAAAACCAAAGTGTGGAACTTTTAATACCATTTGTCTATTTTCATCTAGAAATATTTCCACTTTTTTATATGTCATGGTATCTAGATCAACTGTACCAAAGTGTTTTGATGTAAAGAATCCAGCAATATATTTATTATCTTGGATCATAGCATCAAATGGTAATTCACCAACATCTTTAAACTCTTTATAAACTTCAAAATTTGGTTTAGTTTTCCCTAGATTCATATCTTTATAAACACTGATTGTATCGTTGTCCATTTGTGAAAATATAAGATAGTTTTTATATATCTTGATACCTACATTTTTAGAATTTGTTTTGATTTTTTTGATTGGATTTAAATCTCTATCAAGAATATCAACACTTTTATCATCGTAGTTTGCAACAGCGACATAGTGTTTTCCTATCACAAATCCAATAGCACTTTTACTTGTTTTGTATTCTGCTTGTATTTTTTCTTGAACTGGGTCAAATTTAATTACGTAACCATCTCTACTGATCACATAACCATCTTTACCCTCAAACTTTACAACACCATGGTTCATATTTCTCATATTTTCCATAGTAGAATACTTGATACCTTTTTCAATTACTGCTAAAGATGATGTTTCTCTTTCAACAACAAAATACTTTTCATATGCAAGTAAAGATGTGGCTGTTAATGTTAAACTTAATAAAACACTACTTAATATTTTCATTTTAAACTCCTAATTCTTTTTCAGTTAAATAGCAAGATGGATCTTCTGCCCATAGATCACCATGTATTGCAAATGCTCTACTTCTACTACCGCCATTACAAATATCAAGATATTTACAATTTTCACATTTTCCACTTATTGCTCTAGGCTTTTCTCTTAACTTTTGTAAAGTGCTATTACTTTTTCCAGACCAAACATCTTCAAATGATGTTTCTAAGTAGTTACCAATATATTCTGGGAAAAATGGATCAGGTTTTACATTCCCTTCCCAGTCCATATTTCCAAGTCTATTTCCAGCACTATTTCCACCCCAAGCTTTTAATTTTTTCGTAAGGTTTTCTACATGTTCTGGATACTCTTTTTCAAATCTTTTTAAAAGTAGTACTGAATCCATTTCCATATTTCCAGTAACTACATCCATATCTTTTTCATCTCTATAGTATTCAAAAGCTTTATCTATGATAAACTCAACATACTCTCTTCTTTCCTCTTTGCTGATATCAATTTTTAAATTATCTAAACCACGACCAGAATATACAAGATGTGAAATATATATTTTATTTACATTTAGTTTTTCAGCAAGTTCAAACATATCATAGAAACTATCTTTTGTTTCTTTTGTAAGAGTGAAACGAATACCTGCATTTCCTCCAGCATTTTGAATATGTTTGATACCCTCAATTGCTTTATTATATGAGCCTTTTTGTCCTCTAAAGTAGTCATGAATCTCTTGGGTTCCATCGATACTAATACCTATATAGTTAAAAGTATCTACAATTTTTTGAGCATTTTTTTCATTGATATACATACCATTTGATGAAAGGTAAGTCATGATTCCAGCTTTTTTCATCTCTTGGGCTATATCAAATATATCTCTTCTAATTAATGGTTCACCACCACTAAAGATCACAAACTTTACACCAGCATCAACCATACTTGGTATTGTTTGTTGGATTTGTTCAAAAGTTAGTGAATCTTCATTATTAGGATCAGCTTTACTATAGCAATGATGACAAAATAGATTACATCTATTAGTGAAATTCCATATCATTATAGAACCATTTAATAGTCTCTCTTTTTTATCTTCTAAGGTTGATTTGATTAAGTTTGATAATCTAAACATTAATTTGATCCTTTAAAAGACAGGATGAAATCTGTAATAAGATTTAATTCTTTTTGAGATAATTTATCTCCAAAAGGTGGCATTACAGATCGTTTATGTCCAAGTTGTTTATACATAGCTTGTGGAGCTATAATATGGCCTTGTATCTCACCTACGGTTCTTTGATTTGCAATTTGTTCAAATGATGGACCAAAAGCAACAGAAGTTTGGTGATGACACCCCCAGCAATAAGCTTTAAATACTTTCTCTCCAGTATTTAAGTTTTCTTGACTTGCTGGATTTGCATAGATCATGTTAGTTAAAATTAACAGTGTGGTTATTGTTTTAAACATCGTCTCTCTCCCACTCAATTTCAATTAAAAGTCTAACATTTTGTCACAATCTTGTTATTGACATGAATCAATAGGTTTTGTATATTTTTTTCTTATAATTATTAGATGAAAAAGAGAATCTTATTACCTATTTTTTTAGCAACATCATTATTTGCAAATACTTTTAATAATGGAATTGATCATTATCAAAAAGGTGATTATAAAGAGGCTTCAAAAGCTTTTTTACAATCAGCAAACAATGGGAATTTAGAAGCATCTTATATACTAGGATACCTTTACACAGGAGGATTAGGTGTAAAGCAATCATTAAAAGAATCTTTATCTTGGTATGAAAAAGCTGCTATAGGTGGTCATGCAAAAGCACAAATTAACTTGGGCTTTATGTATATAGGTGGCCAAGGGACAAAAGTTGACTATGAAAAAGCTGCATATTGGATCAAAAAAGCAAAAGATGCTGAACATCCAAAAGCACAACTTTTATGGGAACAATTTAAATTAGAAAAGTATTTGGAGAATTAATATGATGGATATAATATTAACACTAGTTTTTGCATCGGCACTTTTAGTTGTGATGGTTTATCCAGCAATGAGAATAGCAGATGTTATTAGTAGTAAGTTTACACTTAATCAAGCAGTTGATGATAAATTGACAATTGTTTTAACAATTATCCTTTCAGTAAGTGCTTGAGCACTATTAAAATTTTTTTAGTATAGAGTTTATTTAATCTCTATACTAATACTTTTCCCTACATATTTTTTCCCATATTCTTTTTCATCAAGCTTTAAAGCTGATACTAATGATGGTCTTACAATAAAACTGGTCCAAACTGATGTAATCTTATCCCCTTTTTGAAGTTCAGGAATATCATAAGTTACTATTTTTGTACTATTTGCTTTAAGATTATTTTTAAATCTAAATCCAGTTGCAAATGGTGGAAATGTTTGATGGTCATTTTTATCTTTAAATAAAATCATAAAAGTAGCTTCTTTATCTTGTGTAGGGTCTTTGTCAAAATTTGACCAGATAACTCTTCCAAATCTTTTGATTGTTGTTTTTACATATTTTAATCTTAATGGTTGCATGATGATATCATGACCCATTTTATTTTTAATAGTAAGTTGAAGGTGTTTATTCTCATTAAGTAGATCAAGTTTTAGATCAACAGCTTTTTTCACCATCTCATCAGATCTAATACCTAAAAACTTATGTGTTGAATATTTATCTCTTCCTCTTTTATTTAATTTTGTAACACCACCAACATCTTTTGGCATATGACAACCAATACAATCACTTGTCTCATCTAATTGGTTATAACCATTACAAATCTGTACATTGTTTTTATTGTATTTTTTACCATGACATCCCATACAGACTTGAGAGTTTTTATATATTTTATTATCTTCACTGTTATGTTTATCACTTGTATCTGCATTATTTAAATTTCCAAAGAAAGTAGGTTTTTGTTCCCCTTTATAGTTATAAAAATTAATATTTTTATGTTTTAATTCCATCACTTTTGTAATTTGATGACAATAAAAACAAGATACACCATCTGTTTGTTTTTTACTATTTTTATTTGGTTGTTCCTCTCCTGTGATAATAGCTCTTAAGTTTGTAGCTGCTGGCATATGACATAAAGCACAACTATATTTATCTGGAGTTGATATCTCTTTAATTTTTTTATGAAGTTGATCTGTAAAAAGTGTTGATTTATGGTGCATAGAATCAACATGCTCAGAATGGATCTTTTCATGACATTCTTTACAGCTTTGAGTATCTAAATATTTTGCTTGGATAGACACTAAAAGAAGTAAAAGTAAAATAATTTGTTTCATAGGATTTCCTTGGAATTAAGAAAATTGTGTATAAAAAAAGGCAAAAAGTTTAAAACTTTTCACCTTTTTAATAGATTCGCGCTTTTAGCTAGTAGCTATTATGCACCTGGAATAGTTTGTCTATGTTCAATTGAATAAGTGAACGTAGGCGTAGTTAATCCAGTGATGTATTTTACAAATTCACCAGTTTTTGCATTGTAGATACCAATTCTACCAGTATTCCACTCAGAAATCATAGTCCAGTTACCATGGTTTGCAGGCTCTGCATGTAGGATTCTAGGAACTACATCTGATTTAGGAACATCCCATTCAGAAAGTATCGTACCATCTAGTTTAGTTAAAGTACCTTTTGTTTTACCAACAGTGATAATTTTATCAACTTCTAAATGTTGTTTGTGAATTAAGTGTACTTGATTCCAAACAGCAGGGCTTCCTAATACATTATCTGCCCAGATCCATGGTGTATGTTCAGAAGTACCAACAAATAGTGCTCCTCCACCAGTAGGAATATGTCTTACAACATCCCAGTTGTTATCCCAAATTGTAACTTGACCAACATTCATATTAACAGTTGCATGTAATTGACCATATTCATGGTTATACCAAGATGAACCTTGACCTGGATGTGGTTTAGATCCTGCACCTGTATATACTTTAGCTGCTAAAGATTTAGTTTTAAAGTCAACAATACCAACAACATCACTTCCTTGAGAAGCAATCATGTAGTATCTACCAATCTCTTTACCTTCATTTAAGAATGCATCATGAAGAATTTTACCAATACCTGGAACATCTCCAACTACAGGCCAACCTGGCTTAGAGTAATCGATGATGTAAACATGACCAGCATCTTTAAGTGCCATAGCAAAGTAAGGCCCATAAGGAGTATCTGCTAATGATGCAACTCTTGAACTTTCAATAT
Source organism: uncultured Arcobacteraceae bacterium (assembly GCA_965659435.1). Classification (GTDB taxonomy): domain Bacteria; phylum Campylobacterota; class Campylobacteria; order Campylobacterales; family Arcobacteraceae; genus JADHTT01. Next base: position 13,133 of record CBFHVJ010000006.1, on the reverse strand, counting down.
TACCATCCATATTAATTACAGATGATGTAGGATAAACTTTTAATGGCTCTAATGTCATAGCATCACATAAAATAGCTCCACCTGGAGTATAGTTACCAGCTAATACATATTTACCATCTGGAGATACAGCAAGTCCTCTTGATTCTGAACCAACTCTAACTTCCGCAATTTTTTGTTGACCTTTTGATGCAAGGTCAAACATTGTTAATAGACCATCTCTTGAAATAGAGTATGCATATCTTGGCATTCTCTTGTTTGTCACTGTTACGTGAACTGCAAATCCAGCTGGATGAGTTGATAACTTAGTACCTTTAGTACCATCTAAGAATGTTACTTTAGATGCATCTCTTTCTGTTACGAAACAGATATCTGTTACTTTATCTACATCAACTGCTGTAGGGTATTTCTTTCTTAAATCATCAGCTTTATTAAATGTTCTCCAACCTTTTGTAACATTTTCTAAAGTAAGAACCATCTCTTTCTTACCTTTGAAGTGTTGTAGGTAGTCAACCATTTTAGCTGCTTCATTTTGAGTCATAGACTCTTTAAATGGAGGCATCGCTGTACCTGGAATACCATTTAAAATGGCTTCTGCCAACATCTGAGCGTTTTTAGGCTTAACAACAGCAGGTCTGATATCA
>CBFHVJ010000006.1:0-12468 GCA_965659435.1 uncultured Arcobacteraceae bacterium | reverse complement strand
TTGACATTCTCTTTCGAAAACTTTTTCTACATCATATGCAGAACCTGTAGTTGCAATCGCCGCCGCAGCAATTGTGCTTAACATTAACGTACTTAATTTCATAATCTCTCTCCTTATTACTAAAATTAATTGTAACAAAATTGTAACACCATTCTATATTTGATATCTTGACATATGTCAAGATATCGACGAATTATTCAGAATCAGATTCGTTTTCTAATCTTTCTTTTTCTTGTTTGTAAATCCAGAACATTGGAAGTACAATTACTGTATGAAGAAAGAGAGTTAACAACATTGGATATTGATTTAGTGTACCGAAGAAACTCGGTACGACATCTGTAAATGGTTCAAACATTTCTTACTCCTCTCTTTTATTTAACATGCACTGGATTATTAGCAGTTGTAAGTAAATCTTTAACTAAGAATACAAATCCTAGTAAAGTTACTACACCCATTACAAGTCTCCATGCAATACCTTGAACAAACCATGTTCTATCTTGTGAAACGAAGAATGCTTCCCACGTTGCACCCATTTGAGCTCTTTCTACAAGTACTTGACCGTAACCTGCAATTGTAAGAGATACTGTCATACCTAATACCCCGAGGGTGATTAATGTAATTGCCATTTTTGCATCAAATGTCCAGTTAAGTTGTTTGATACCTTTGGCTCCCTGCAGTCCTATATAGAACATACCTATAAGGATAGTCGCATAAGCTCCGAAGAATGCTAAGTGACCATGGGCACTTGTAAACTGAGTACCATGTGTATAGATATTTACTTGTGGTAGTGTATGGAAGAATCCCCATATACCAGCACCAAGGAAGTTACCAAATGCATTTGTAAAGAACCAAGCTAGTGCAGGTTTGTTTGTTACTTCATGACCTTTACCAGTCTCTCGACCCCAGTCGTAAGTTACGTGAACGAACATTGCAACTAATGGTAATGGCTCTAGTGAACTAAATAGTGCACCAATTTCCCACCAGTACTCAGGTGTACCGATCCAGAAGTAGTGATGTCCAAGTCCTAGGATACCAGATCCAAATAACATTGAAACCTCAATCCATAACCACATCTCAACAACTTTTCTATTAGCACCAATTAATCTAATAAGACCATATGCTGCTAAAGCACCAACAAATACTTCCCAAGTAGCTTCAACCCATAAATGGATTACCCACCACCACCAGAATTGATCCATAGAGATATTATCTGTAAAGAACATACCTGCAAGGTAAAGTCCTGCTAGTGCAATTAAGTCGGCCATTAAAACTGTAACAATACCAGTTCTTTCACCTTTTATAGCTGTTAAGAATACATTTGCTAAGAAACCTAATACAACTACAACAATACCAATATCCGCCCATCTTGGAGCTTCAATATACTCTCTACCTTCATGAATTAACCATAAAGATGTTTCATCTGCTGGTCCAACTTGTACAATAATATATACAAGTACAACAACGGTAACTGCTGCTGTTAATATAAAGAATAGAAGTTTACCAATACCAATACCAACTGTTTCAATTCCAGTTTCTTCTGGTAATAGGTAGTAAACTGAACCAATCATTGCATATAGCATCCAAACAACTAGTGCATTAATATGTACCATTCTTGCTACAGAGAAATCAAAGATCTCGAATAAAAAACTTGGATATAAGAACTGAATTGCAGCAATTAAACCCATTAATAATTGAGCACCAAATAATACAGCCGCAACTGTAAAATACCAAGTACCTAATTTTTGTGATTCATATTTTAGATTATTTGCCATGGATTGCTCCTGTCTGTCCATCTGTTGACATTCTTGCAAAGTTTCTTGGGAAACCGTTAGTGTCAATTGAACTCATGTGTTTTAAGAATGCTACTAGACCTTTAGCTTCATCAGCTGTGATTCCAAGGTTTGGCATCATTCTTTCATGTGTAGGATATTGAGAAGGATGTTGTAAGAATTCAGCAATAGCTTCCTCTTTTGTATTTTTCCCTGTCATACCTAAATAGTGTTGTTCCCATGCTGGGTCTAACCATGCTTTAGTTAAATCTGGAGCGTAGTAAGCACCGTTTCCAAGAAGAGTATGGCAGTTCATACAGTTCTTAGATTGACTTGCTAATTTACCTAAGTTTAGAAGTGCACCAGCTTCTTCTTCACTCCAGTCATCTCTACCGAAGAATTTTTCTTTTTCACCAATTACTGGTACCTCGTGACCTCTCTTGTCACTCATTTCATATGTAATTTTATAGTTAATTACAGTTGGTCCTGGTACCCTTTTAGCGGTACCGTTTTTTAAGTCTGCGTCTGTACCCATCGTAATTTGACCCATTGTATCAAATGTCAACCAGATTAAAAGTGCTACTGAAAATCCAGTAACCCATCCTGCTGATCTTTGCCAAAAACGATTGTCAGTCCAGACTGAAACTGTTCTTTTAGACACGGCTTCTCCTTTATTAGTGTTCGTATCGTTCTTCAGAACGTTGATTTAAGTAGTACCAAAGATGAGGTAGTATTAGGTATCCAATCATTGCTATCATTAATACTTTAACAGTAAAAGGATCACTCTCTAAAGATACTGCTACAAAATATAAACAGTAAACTTGTAATCCCCAAAATAGATATGCAAATGGCATATAGAAACTTTTAATTAACTCCATCTTTACTAATGTATAAATCGCTACATAGAATAGACCAAATAAAAGCACTAAAGAAGAAGATACAAATATTGGAAGAAACATATCCAGAGCAATCTCCGGGAGATTCAAATGCGGTGCGTTTTCTAAAGTCATAACTTGTCCTTTAATATTTATAGTTTGGCTTAACGAAATATTAACAAAATTAGAAGGTTCGTATATTGATATAAATCAATTTAATTAAAAATAAAATCTAATTTTTATATTTAAAGTTACTTTAATATAGTACCTAGAGTTGTTTTGACATTTTGTTGACATATTTATAAAAAAAACTTATTTTTCTTTAGTGACATTTTAGTGACTAAATATAATTAAAATTTATAATAAAATTAAGAATAATTAATAATAAATTAAGCTTGAAAGGTTCATAATTGAGATTATCATTTACAATTATTTAAGAGAGTTGTAATTGTTTTGATACTAACACATGTAAAGGAGAGAGAGCATGAAACTAGGTTTAAACAAGTTTTCATCGTTACTTTTAGGAACTACTATCGCTGCAACAACAATGAGTGCGAGTGGTGGTTTAGAAAAAGTAATGAAGGAGCGTGGACTAACAGAGAATGACGTTATTAGAGCTGCTAAAACTTATAATCCTACTGGTGGTAGAGATGAATTTGTAGTATTTAGTTCTGGTGGTCAGTCTGGACAGGTAATTGTATATGGTGTCCCATCTATGAGAATCTTAAAATATATTGCAGTATTTACACCAGAACCATGGCAAGGATATGGTTATGATGAAGATAGTCTTAAAATCTTAAGACAAGGTAATATTAGAGGTAGAGAGATAAACTGGGGAGATACTCATCACCCTGCAATTTCTGAAAAAGATGGTAAATATGATGGTAGATGGTTAGCTATTAACGATAAAGCAAATCCAAGAGTTGCCATTATTGATTTAGAGGATATTGAAACTAAACAAATTGTTGCAAATCCAGTATTTAAATCAGATCATGGTGGAGCTTTCTTTACTCAAAATTCTGAATATATTATAGAAGCTTGTCAGTATGCAGCTCCATTAGATAATAATTATCATCCAATCGAAGAGTATAAAGAGACTTATAGAGGTGGTGTAACTATGTGGAAATTTGACCATGAAAAAGGTCGAATTCAACAAGATAATTCATTTACAATTGAGATGCCACCATATATGCAAGATTTAAGTGATGCAGGTAAAGGTGTTTCTCATGGTTGGGCATTTACAAACTCATTTAACTCAGAGATGTATACAGGTGGTATTGAAGTTGGTATGCCACCAAATGAAGCTGGTATGTCAAGAAATGATACAGACTTCTTACATGTATATAATTGGGAAAAACTTGCAAAAGTTGCAGAAGATCCAAAAAATGTAAAAGTGATTAATGGTCATAGAGTTGTTCCTATGGATGTAGCAGTTAAAAATGATGCATTATTCTTAATTCCTGAACCAAAATCACCACATGGTGTAGATGTATCTCCTGATGGTGAATATATTATTGTATGTGGTAAGTTAGATACTCATGCATCTGTATACAAATGGTCTAAAATTAAGCAATTAATTGCAAATAAAGAGTATGTAGGGAAAGATCCTTATGGTATCCCTATTTTAGATATGAAAAAATCTCTACATGGACAACTTGAAATTGGTCTTGGGCCACTTCATAGTCAGTTTTCAAATGTAGATGGTGAAATCTATACTTCAGTTTATGTTGATTCACAAGTTGCTAAATGGAACTATAAAGAGTTAAAAATGCTAGATAAAGAAAATGTTCACTATAACATTGGACATTTAGCTGGTATGGAAGGTAAATCTGCAGACCCTCAAGGTAAATATATTATTGCATTAAATAAACTTTCTATTGATAGATTCCAAAATGTTGGACCATTACACCCACAAAATCATCAATTAATTGATGTTAGTGGTAAAACAATGGACTTACTAGTAGATATGCCGTTGCCATTAGGTGAACCTCACCAAGCAGTTGCAATTAGAGCTGAAAAGCTTCACCCACATGTAAGATACAAAATGGGTACAAATACTAAAACTGGTAAGATGCATAAAGGTAAAACTTTAGCAGGTCAAGAGAGAATTGTAAGAACTAAAAAAGCTGATGGTACTGAGAAAGTAGAAATTTATGCTACATTAGTTAGATCTCATATTAATCCTGAGAGAGTTACAGTAAATAAAGGTGATGAAGTTGTATGGTATATGACAAACCTTGAGAGAGCTCAAGATGAGACTCATGGATTTACAGTTGATAATTTTGATGCACATGCTTCTCTAGAGCCAGGGGAAACTTCAGAGATGAGATTCATTGCTGATATTGAAGGGGTATTCCCATACTACTGTACTGAATTCTGTTCGGCACTTCACTTAGAGATGATGGGTTACTTAATGGTTAAAGATCCAAACAAAAAATATGTTTCGGCTCAAAAACTAAAAATGCAAACAATGTCTCCTGAGGAATTAAAAGCTGAGTATGATAAAACAGTTGCTGTAAATGATGCTACACAAGCAGTTATTATGAGTGTTGTTAAATTCTTAAAAGATAATAATTACCAAGACCATAAAGTTGTTGCTGATCTAGTTACAGATGCATTTGACCAATTTGGACAAATTAAAGCTCAAAAAGAGAAATCTGATGCTGCTATGAAAGCAGGAGATGTTGAAAAAGCAATTCTTTTTGAAAATATGATTTGGCAATTAATGGTTAAAACTGCAGATGTTGGTATTAGAGCAAAAGATGCACTTGTAAGATTAATTTCTACTAAGCAATCACTTGCTGCTCAAAGAGGTGAAAGAGCCTTTGATGAAGGTGGTTGTTCTGGTTGTCACGTTGTTGGTAAAGTGTCATCTGGACCAGATTTAACTGGTGTTCTACAAAGACATGAAAATGGTGAAAAATGGGTATCTGAATTTATCCTAGATCCAGAGTCTAAATTTGAAGAGCCATATGTAAAAGGTATGATTGATTACTTTAATTTAAAAATGCCTGATCAACATATGACAGAAAAAGAAGTAGAAGATATGATTGAATACTTCAAATGGATTGATGAAAACGCTAATTTATTTTAATAGTTAACGTTTAAATTGTAAAAAAACAAGGGGAGAAAAGTGAGTAACTTTCTCCCCTTTTTGATTGATATATATCAACCTTGAAAATAGTCTTTTCTGATATAGTAATCTATGTTTTAAAAGAAGATGAAATTGAGACTTTTTGTTAAGTTTGAATTTGATTTTCATGTTGAATTTAAAGGGGAGAGATAATGTTGAAAAACATAACATTGGCTTTTTTTACACTTCTAGTAATCCTTCTTATGGGGTATACAGCATCTCAAGGTGGAGCTTATCATGGTGGAGAGCATGGTAAAGTTATAGAAGACATTGGAAATAAAGTTTCAGGTAAAAAAATAGAACAGCTTAAAGATAAAGATGACCGACAAAAAGAATTAGATGCACTAAATTCTTTAAGAGATAAAGCAGGAAGTGCAGCAGGTTTTAAAGTAAGTAATAAATATAAAAGTAAATGTGCATCGTGTCATGGTCTAAATGGTTCTGGTATGCAAAATGGCAAACCTCTTATGGGTACTAAACTCATAGGATTAAGTGAAGAAAAACTTCTAAAAGACTTAGTTGATTTTAAAGCAGGTAGAAGAGAGAATCTTGTGATGAAAGGGCTTTTAATTCCAATGAAACAAGCTGATTTGGAAGAATTAGCAAAAGAGATTGCAGACTTTGAAAGAAGAGCTAAAGAGAATAGTGCTTCAGAAAAACAACCTAATGATGCAAGTAAATATGATATGTCAGCGTGGTAAGATAGATGAATAAATATAATAATAAAGAAACGATAAAAAATACTACATTTTTGTCAACATTTTTTGATAGTACAAAAGATGGGAAGTCCATATTTAGTTATAGAATGAAAAGATGGATATTAGTAATTGGTATCCATGCATTATTTTTCTTATCATTTTTCATAGACTTACAAGTACTTGAAGGTACATTAAGTGGATCAAGGTTCCTTGGTTTCCATATGATAGATCCTTTTATGAATCTACAGTTATTTTTAGCTACTTATCATATTCCAATTAATATGGTAATTGGAGTAACGACAATTATAGTTGTTTATTTAATTGTAGGTGGAAGAAGTTATTGTTCTTGGGTATGTCCATATGGAATACTAAGTGAAATAGGGGAGAAGTGGCATAATACACTTGTATCTAAAAAGATAATAAAAAGTAGAAAATTTGACCATAGAGTAAGACATATTTTTTGGGCTGCATTTTTACTATTATCATTTACAAGTGGTTATTTAGTATTTGAAACATTTAATGTTGTAGGGATATTAAGTAGAATGATCGCTTATGGTTGGTCTGTTGCTTTAATATGGGTAGTGGTTGTATTTGCTATTGAAGTATTATATTCAAGAAGAGCATGGTGTAGATATATATGTCCAGTTGGAACAACGTATGGATACCTTTCAAAGCCATCTGCATTAAGAATTCAATGGAATGATAACTGTGATAGTTGTATGGTGTGTCATGATGTATGTTTTGAAAACCAAGTATTAGAGTTAACAAAAGCTAAATATAAAAAGCAAATTGATGAGAAGCAGATTAAAACACAGTATATTATGGGGAATGATTGTACTTTATGTGGACGATGTGTAGATGTTTGTCATGCTGATGCTTTAGAGTTTAAGTTTAGAGATACAGGACTAGTACGATATCCAAAACTATTTACTTCAATTGCTGTACTACTCCTTACCTTTGCATTTACTGTACCAATGATTGGTTTCCATGGAGTATTAAATAAAATTGAACAAGGCAAAGAGGCTGAGATTCATCAGTTTTCAAAGGATGTTTGGAACTTTTATAATCAAGGTATGTATAAATCAATCGCAACACCAGAAGAGGCACATAATAACCTTGATGGGATGATTGAAAATGCAGCAGAGATTGGTGTTGCTTCATTACCAATTTGGGCAGTTTCATTAGAAGCACCAAATTATCCTAAAGAAGCATTCCCTGAAGGTATACCAGTATATTTCCATTTTGATGGATATAGTGGTGAGGTTCATGAGATGAATACTATTAACCACTATGTAGGGATGGATCCTATGTGGACAGGTGGTATTATAGAAAGAGAAATAGGTATTTATGCATTATTACTTCTATCTTTAATTATGATCTATTCAATGTTCTTAAGATCAAAGTTTTTAAATTATCTGATGCTAATACCTGCTTCTTTACCAGTATTATTTGTAGCAGATTATTCATTCTGGTTGTATCACTTTGGACATAATTTACATGACTGGGGTGCATTTAAGATAAAACCTTTTATGCCAACAGTATTTGGTGATGGAAAAATTGCTCAGTTTATTACACATTCATATCCTACTATTGGATTTTATGTGATTATTGCAATAAGTATTTTTAGTCTATTAGCCTTCTTTGCAAAAAGAAAAGAGATTATGGACATGGAAGAAAATAAATAGGTAAAAGATATGTTTACAAAACTAATAACTGCTCTTATATTATTGTCAAATGTGATTTTAGCAAATGTATTACAAAATGCTATCGATAAAGCGCCAAGTGGTTCAATTTTAAAATTACCAGCTGGTGTGTATAAGGGCTCTATAGAGATTAATAAACCTTTAACGATAGTAGGTAAAGAGGATGGTGTTATTATAGATGGTGAGAGTAAAGGAACAGTTATTAGAACAAAAGGATCTTATATCACTTTGAAAAATCTAACTATTGTTAATAGTGGATCAAGACATGAAAATATTGACTCTGCTATTACAATGACAGATGGTAAACATAATGAGATTAGTGACTGTACAATAAAAGAGACATTGTTTGGTATTGATGTACAGATGGTAAATAATTCAATAATTAGAAACAATACTATCACTTCTAAAGAAGAATTACCTTTAGGATTAAGAGGTGATGGATTAAGGCTATGGTATAGCAATGATAATATTGTTGAAAATAATTCACTTATAAAGTCACGCGATATGGTTGTTTGGTATTCTCATGGAAATGATATTGTAGGTAATTATGGTGAATATTGTAGGTATTCATTACACTTTATGTATGCAGGAAAAAATTTCGTAAGAAATAATACTTATAAGTTTAATTCTGTAGGGATATTTTTCATGTACTCTCAAGATACAATTGCAACTGGAAATGTAATAAAAAGTTCATTAGGTGCTACTGGTATGGGTATTGGGCTTAAAGATGTTTCCAATTTTACTATTAAAGATAATACGATGATCTATTGTGCTCAAGGGATGTATATAGATAGATCTCCTTTTGAACCAGATACTAAAAACTTTATTGAGAATAATAAGATTTTATATAATTCTGAAGGCTTACATTTTCATTCATTGAGTGAAAATAATGTGATTACAGGAAATACTGTTCAAGGAAATATTGAAGATATTATTAATGACAGTAGAGGTGCAAAAACATATAAAAATGAGATAGTTGGAAACTATTGGGATAATTATGAAGGTTTTGATAAAAATGGGGACAATATTGGGGATACTCCACACAAAGTGTATCAATATGCAGACCAATTATGGGTATATAATGAAGATGTAAAATTCTTTTATGGTTCACCTGTAATTTCATTGTTAAATTTTTTAGCAAAATTAGCACCATTTACTAAGCCATTATTTTTAATGGAAGATGAAAAACCAACTCTAAGATTGAAAGGATAAATATGGCAAGTATTAAGACAGAGAGAAGAGACTTTATAAAATATTCAACTCTTGGAGTTTTAGGGTTAGCTGCTTTAGGAGGGATTGCATTAAGTCCAACTGGAGCAGTTGCTGAAAACAGGTTAAGACCACCAGGAGCTGTAGATGAGAAAGAGTTTTTAGCATTATGTATAAAATGTGGTCAGTGTCTTCAGGTATGTCCATATCACTCTATAGAGCTTGCAGATATTGGAAAAGGACATGGGGTTGGTACACCGTATATTGATGCAAATATACGAGGATGTTATGCTTGTAGTGCAGTTCCTTGTGTACTGGCATGTCCTAGTGGTGCACTTGATCATAATTGTGAAAAACCAGAAGATATCAAAATGGGAATAGCAGTACTTGAAAGTCCTCGAACTTGTCTTGCTGTAACACGAACTAAAGTACCCAAAGGGTACGATGAAAAGATGAAAAATTTTCTTGATAATGTTACCAATATTAATCCTCTTGAAAATGAACTTCTAGAAAAATTTGAAGGGTATGAGGGGAAAGATTGTACATTATGTGCGGATATGTGTCCTATGCCAAACCCTTTAAGTGCTATTGCAATGGTAAGAAAATCAAATGGAATAACTCGACCAGAAGTTTATAGTGGATGTACTGGTTGTGGAGTTTGTCAAGAGGTTTGTCCCGTAAATGAACCTGCAATTGTGATTAAACCACGATTGTCATATGATGACTATTATGTCAAAGGAAAGAGATCATGAAAAAAATAGTTCAATTAATATTAGTATCATCTTTATCTATTTTCGTTGGGTGTTCAGATAAACCAAGTGAAGAGAAAAAAGAGCCTCAAGTAGTGTCAGATTCAACTCAAGCTGCTAAGATTGAAGTTGTAGCAAATGAACAAGCTCATGCTATAAAAGTTGAAGAGAAGGTAAAAGAGGATCATACTAAAAATGGTAAGAATTATTATTTTAGTTATGGTGTGAAATCAGGATATGATCCAAATTCAATACCAGCAAATAAAGATGCAAGTGTAAGAGAAAAACCAAGAACAAAGGTTGATGCAAACTTACATGTAAGAAGCCCTTATGAAGAGGTACAGATCTCTATGTTAGTAAAAAAACTTAGTAAAGAGTTTATGGTGAAATGTTCAGCATGTCATAATGACTATGCAAATGGTGTTATTGGTCCATCATTATTAAGTAAATCAGTTGATGAAATACTAACAAATATTAGTGATTTTAAATCTGGCAAAAAGTCAAATCCATTAATGGATGATTTGATAAAGATGATGAGTGATAAAGAGATTGAGTCTTTAGCAACTGAAATATTTGAATTTAATCAAAAGATTCAAGACTTAAAAAGTAAGTAGGTGAACTTATGGAAAAAACTATTATAGATGAAGAGATACAATTAGATCCCAAAAGAACAATCGTAAGTGAAACAGATTCAAAAGGTAAAATCACATTTTGTAATGATTATTTTATTGAAGTTTGTGGCTATACTAAAGAGGAACTTATTGGAAGTCCTCATAATATTATTCGACATCCTGATATGCCAAAAGTTGTTTTCAAGCTTTTATGGGAAACAATTAAAGATGGGAAAAATATCAATGTTGTTGTAAAAAATAGAGCAAAAGATGGAAGATATTATTGGATATTTACAGAGTTTGAAACGAGAAAAGATGCTGATACAGGTGATGTCATAGGATATACAGCATCAAGAAAAACTATCTCTAAACATGTGATAGAGGTGATGAGAAATCTTTATAAAGAGTTATTAGAGGTTGAAAATGCCCAAGGAATTGAAGCTAGTGAAGAGTTTTTAAATGAATTCCTTCAAGAGCAGGGTAATGATATAAACTTTAGTAACTTTATGGATGAGGTTCATAGGTTTTATTAATAGTATTTATTTTATAGTCCACAATTAATTCACTTTTTTTTCTTATACTTCTTTTATAATTACAATATAAAGGCTAAGATTATGAGAAAAAAGATTTTAATTGCTACAATATTATCAGTACAGTTATTTGCTATAGATTATTCTACATTTACAAATGATGAGTTATTTGATGCTCGAGGAACAGTTGCTACTGAAGATAGAGATTTATTTAAAAGTGAAATGCAAAGTAGAATGCAATCTTTAACACCTGAAGAGAGAGCCTCATATAGGGGAACCGGAGTTAATAGTGGATCTGGAAATGGTACAATGACAAGATCACAGTTTAAAGATGGAAGTGGTAGTGGGAATATGTATAAAGGCTCAAGAGGAGGAGGTCGTAGATAATTTTGACTAAAATTTTATATTTAGAAGACGATATAAATTTATCAGAGACTATTGTTGACTTCCTAGAAGATAATAGTTTTAAAGTTACGGCTACATATGATGTAGAAAATACACTTAGTATATTATATGAAGAAAACTTTGATCTTTTAATTTTAGATGTAAATGTACCAGGTGGAAATGGTTTTGACCTATTAAAAGATTTAAGAGATGCGAGTATTTTAACACCTGCAATATTCACAACATCATTGAATAGTATCGAGGATTTAGACACTGGATACAAAAGTGGTGCGGATGATTACTTAAGAAAACCATTTGAACTCAAAGAATTATTATTGCGTGTAGATGTATTATTAAAAAGACAATACAATACATATCAAGATATTATAAATATTGATGAAAAAACTACATATAATCTTACTACTCAAGAGTTAAAAATAGATGAAAAGATTACAACTCTTAATAATAAAGAATCAAAACTTCTTCGATTATTTATTCAAAATACAAACCAATGTGTACCATTTAACATGATTTATGAAAATGTATGGCAGTTTGATGAGATTTCAAGTGAGACAAGTTTACGAACATATATTAAAAATTTACGAAAGTTGTTAGGTAAAGATAAAATAGTTAGTATTAAAAAGATGGGTTATAAACTTGTGGTCTAGTTTTTTACCTAAAAATAAAAGTATAAAAAAGACAATTATCAATGTCGTTTCTTTATATTTAGTTACAACGATATTATTGGTTTTAACATTGGGGTTTGGGTATATTTATGTTCAAAAAGAGCAGTTATTTAATACTCAA
>CBFHVJ010000005.1:17236-25506 GCA_965659435.1 uncultured Arcobacteraceae bacterium | reverse complement strand
CAAAGATGGTAAATACTACTGGTCTGAATCTGTAGTATCTCCTGTATTTGATCAATATACTGGTGAAAAGATTGGTTATAGGTCTTTAAGATTTGATATTACAGGATATAAAGAGGTAGAACTATTAAAAGAAAACCTTCAATCTCTCATTGATGAAGGGACAACTTCAAATGAAGAGTTAGAAAAACTTCTTGAAAATACTAATAGCCAAGAACCTATTAGTTATATCGAGTCTGATACCTGGGAAGAAAGTAAGAAAAAAAGGAAAAGATAACACTCTCCTCCTTTTTGTAATTTAGTCTCTTCTTCGTCTACGACGGCTTCCATCTCGATCACCATCTCTTCGTGATCTACCGCCACCATCTCGACCTCGACCTCCACCATCACGGCTTCGACCTCGACCTCCATCTCGACCACCTCTTCTGTCACCACCTCGACCTCTTCTGTCACCACCTCGACCTCTTGATTGACCAGCAGCTTCACCAGGAATGGCATCTTGGATATCTAATTTTCTTCCCGATACTTGTACAGATTTTAAGATATCTAATTTTTCATCTGAGATATCTTCAGGTAAGTCTACAGTTGAGAATGTATTATAAATAGCAATTTTTGCAATATCATTTGCATCTATTTTAGCTTCATTAGCAATAGCACCTACAATATTACCTGGTTTAATTCTATCTTTTTCACCAACTGATACTCTAAATCTTTTGAAACCATCTCTAATTGCTGGCTCTGAAAATCCTGAATCTCTATCTCTGCCATTGTTATCATAATCAATTTTTTGTTCTTTAAAATCTTTTAATCTTAATGGATCACCTTTTCTAGCAATTCGTACAAGTGCAGCAGCAATCTCTTCTGCTGGAATATTATGCTCTTGCTGGTATGATTCAACAATTGCAGTATAATACTCTAGACCCTCTTTTGCAAGTTCATCAGTGATTTGTTGCTTAAACTTTGCTACTCTTGTATCATTAACATCTTCAGTTGAAGGCATTTCCATTCTTTCAATTGGTTTTTTAGTAGCTCTTTCAATCATTCTTAAAAGATTTCTCTCTCTTGGTGCTACAAATAAAATAGCCTCACCACTTTTACCAGCTCTACCTGTTCTTCCAATTCTATGTACATAAGATTCTGTATCATAAGGGATGTCATAATTGATTACATGAGAGATTCTATTAATATCAAGTCCACGCGCTACAATATCAGTACCAATTAAGATATCAAGTTTACCCTTTTTAAGTTGGTTTACTGTCTTCTCTCTTTGTGCTTGATTCATATCACCATTAAGTCCAGCTGCTGCATAACCTCTAGCGTTTAATTTTTCAGCTAATTCTAAAGTCATAGACTTAGTTCTTGTAAAGATAATAATTCCATCATAATCTTCAACTTCTAAAATTCTTGTAAGAGCATCTACTTTATGTAATCCACTTACCATCCAGAATCTTTGTCTAATAGTACTAGCTGTTGTAGCTTTTGATTTAATCACTACTTCTGCTGGATCATTTAAATATCTTTGTGTGATTTTTTTAATAGCTGTAGGCATTGTTGCACTGAAAAGTGCAATTTGTCTATCTTCTGGAGTATGTTTAAGTATCCATTCAACGTCATCTAAGAATCCCATATTAAGCATTTCATCTGCTTCATCTAGTACCATAGTTTGAAGTTCATCAATAACTAATGTACCTTTTTTAATATGATCCATTACTCTACCAGGTGTTCCTACAATAACTTGAGGATTTCTTTTAAGTCCTCTTAATTGAATACCATAATCTTGACCACCATATATTGGTAATACATGGAAACCTTTCATATATTTTGAATACCCTTGGAATGACTCTGCTACTTGAATAGCTAATTCTCTTGTAGGTGCAAGTACTAAAACTTGTGGTTTTTTAACGTTTAAATCAATTCTTGAAAGTACAGGTAGTGCGAAAGCTGCTGTTTTACCTGTTCCTGTTTGTGCTTGTCCTAATACATCTCTACCATCAAGTACATATGGAATCATACCTTCTTGAATTGGTGATGGAGAATCATATCCTACTTCTTCAATTGCTTTTAATACATCAGGAGCTAATCCTAAGTCGCTAAATTTTTTATCTGTCAATTTGTTACCTTTTTAATTTTAAATAGGCACGCTAAATTGATATGCACACCTAAGATTTTTGGGAAGATAATAACTTCCCTACACGAATAAGTTAAGGTTTAATTTATTAGTAAATTAAACGTTGAATTTGAAGTTCATAAGATCACCATCTTGTACGATGTATTCTTTACCTTCAAGTCTTAGCTTTCCAGCCTCTTTTGCTTTTAATTCACCGCCACATGTTACAAAATCTTCATATGCAATCACTTCTGCTTTGATAAATCCTCTTTCAAAGTCGTTGTGTATTACACCGGCAGCTTGTGGAGCTTTACATCCCTTTGGAATTGTCCAAGCTCTAACTTCCATCACACCAGCTGTAAAATAAGATTGTAATCCTAATTTATCAAATGCTGTATGGATAATTTTTTCAAGTCCTGATTCTGTAACACCAAAGTCTGTTAAAAACTCTTTTGCTTCCTCTTCATCAAGACCAACTAATTCCTCTTCTACTTTTGCACAAAGCATAACTACATCGTTACCTTTAGAAGACGCATACTCTTTAACTTGTTTTACATAGTCATTTTCTTCCATTAAAGAATCTTCATCTACATTTGCACCATAGATAATCTCTTTATTTGATAAAAATCTAAGCTCTTTATCTAAATCAATAAAGTTTTCATCATCATTTTTATCAAAAGTACATACAGGGCTTAAATCCTCAAGGTGAGACATAAGTGCATTTGCTATATCTAGTCTAGCAGCAGCAGTTTTATCAAACTTTGCTTCTTTCTTAAGCTTTACTATTTTCTTTTCAAGCTGTGCTAAATCTGCATAAACAAGCTCTGTCTCTATAATCTCAATATCTCTAATTGGATCTACAGAACCTTCAACATGCACTACATTACCATCTTCAAAACATCTTACCATATGTAAAATAACTTCAACTTCTCTGATGTTTGATAAGAATTGATTTCCTAAACCTTCACCTTTAGATGCACCCTTTACAAGTCCAGCAATATCTACAAAATCAATTGTAGAGTGCTGAATCTTTTCTGGACTAACAATTTCTGCTAATACATCTAGTCTTTTGTCTGGTACTGGTACAATTGCTTTATTTGGTTCAATTGTACAAAAAGGATAATTTTGTGCTTCTGCATTTTGTGCTTTTGTTAAAGCATTAAAAGTTGTTGATTTCCCAATATTTGGTAAACCTACTATTCCAACTCCTAGACCCATTACATTGTCTCCTTGGCATCTATGCCTAATAATTTTAATCCAGTTCTAATAGATAAAGCTACCATCGCTAATACCTTTAAGAAACTCTCTTCATTTTCTGTTCCTACAATTTTATTCTCATTGTAGAATTTATGTAGTAATGCGCTTAATGAATGTAAATATTCTGTTACTTTATGAACTTCTCTTTTATCAAATGCTTCATTTAATACTTTTGGTAATAATAAAGCCTCAAATAGTAAAGATGTAGCATCTTCATTTAGATCTTTTAACTTTAGATCATTTACATTTTTAATATCAACTTCTGCTTTTTTAAAGATCTGATTAATTCTTGCATGTGCATAATTGATATAAAATACTGGATTTGATGAATCTTGATTTTTTAATGTATCAATATCAAATTCTAAGTGCGTATCACTTTTCTTTGTTAAAAATACAAATCGTAAAGCATCAGAACCAATCTCTTTTGTAATATCACTCATTAAGATAACATTACCAGCTCTTTTACTCATCTTATATGGTTCTCCACCTTTTAAAAGTGAAACCATTTGAGATAATAAAACTTCTAGTTTTTCAGGATTATTATCAAGAAATTTAATTGCTGCTTTTACACGTGCAATATATCCATGGTGATCTGCACCCCAGATATTAATATACTTATCAAAAGATCTATCATACTTATCTTTATGATAAATAATATCACCAGCAAGATATGTAGGGATTCCATTTTCTCTAATTACAACTCTATCTAGTTCATCACCAGCATCAGTAGATTTAAGCCAGATCTTTTTATCTTTTTCATAAAGGCAATTGTTATTTTCAAGTTCAGATTTAATTCCATCCCATCTTGAATATAATGGCTTTTCATATATAAAGTTATCAAACTCTACACCAAGATCTTTTAAATCGTCAGTGATGATTTTTAATACTTTATCTTTTGCAAATAATGAAAGTTCTGTGAACTGATCAGCTTCTTCAAAAATATCTTTACCAAATTTTTCAGCAGCTTCTTTTGCCAGATCAAATAAATATTCACCTCTATAATAAACCTCAGGATATTCAACATCAACTTTTAAAATAGATTCTCTACCAGCAAGATATAAAGATAATCCAAGTAGATCCATTTGACTACCTGCATCATTTACATAGTATTCACTAACTACGTCATATCCTAAATGATTTCCAATCGTGTATAGTGCATTTCCAAAAATTGCTCCACGAGCATGACCAATATGTAAAGGTCCCGTAGGATTAGCACTAACATACTCTAAAAGTATCTTTTGATTTTTATCTTCACCTTTTGCAAAGTTATCTTCATTATTTAAACAATCATTAATAGCATTTTCTAAAAAATCTATAGATAGTTTAAAATTGATAAACCCTTTAACTGCTTGTACAGAATCAAAAATATCATTATCTTCAAACTTAGCTACTAACTCTTCAGCAATTACCATTGGCGATTTTCTATACTCTTTAGCTAATGAAAAGGCAACAGGTGTAGCAAAATGACCTAATGATCTGTCTTTTGGTTTTTCTAATACAATAGAAGTACCTAAGGTACTTTCTATAATTTGTTTTACTTTATTTTGCATAAAGGCTTTTATGCGTTGTTAGATTTTGTGTCAGTAGTAGTTGACGTTGTAGTAGTCTCTTCAGCTTTCGCTTCAATGTTTTCTTTCTTTGGTGATGCATCAGTAACTTCATCTTCTTTAACAGCAGATTTAAAGTTCTTGATACCTTGTCCTAGACCTTTTGCTAGTTCAGGGATCTTCTTACCTCCAAAAAGTAATACGATCGCAGCAACGATAATAAACAGTTCCATTCCACTTGGCATACCCATAATGTTCTCCTAGTTTTAATTAATATCGCAGATTATACTCTATTGGTTCTTAAGAAATTATTTCAAAAAATATATAATAATTTTATAGCCACTTCCAGCAGCTAAAATTGAACCAACTAAATTGCCTATAATGTTTACTAAAGCATAAAATAAAGAGCTTTGTAAAAGGAAGAAACTCTCAATTGCAAATGTAGAATAAGTTGTTAAAGCACCTAAAAATCCAGTAATTAAAAAAGCTTTTAAAACAGCTGATGGAGAAAAGTATAAAAATAACCCAATAAGTAAACCTATTAAAAAACTTCCTACAATATTTACCCCCAATGTAGCAAGAGGGATATCATATGGAAAACTCTTAGTTACAATTGTATTTACATAAAATCTTGCTATTGCTCCTAAAAATCCTCCAAGACCAACAGCGAGGACAATGGAACTATTCATGAGAACTATGATTTAACTTTTCATATTTACTTGTAAGTGTAGAGTCTTTTACTCTACCCTCACCTTCAAAAATACCATTTGGCTCAATAGAAAGTGACTGGTATTGCATTCGTCCTATCACTTTTCCCTCTCCTAAAATCACAACATCTTCAGCATGAATAATACCATCAACCATTCCATTTACTGTAAGTGATTTTGACTTTATCTCACCAATAAACTCTCCAGTTTTTCCCACAACTATAGAGCTTTCAGAAGATATCATACCTTCAAATCTACCATCTATGTAAACTGAACCTTTTGTCTCAATACCACCTTTCATAAGAGTACCTTGAGCTATTATTGTTGCACCTGTGTTTGGTGACTTATCAGATTTACTAAAGAATCCCACTTTACTCTCCTTTGGTTTTTAAAGATATTTTCATAATTTTTCATATTCCATGAAATAAATGTTTTAGGATTTAAAATCTTACTTGCATATCTTACTTCATAATGTAGGTGTGGACCTGTACTTCTTCCACTATTTCCACTTAGAGCTATTATATCACCTTTTTTAATAACATCTCCAACTTTTACTTTTGATTTATTAAGATGTGCATACACTGTTTCAAAACCAAAATTATGGGAAATAATAACTGTTCGTCCCCAATTCCCTTTATTTTTATTTTGTACATACCTTACAACACCGTCCGCTGTAGCATAGACCTTTGTTTTTCTTTTAGCTCGTAAATCAATCCCTTGATGAAATTTTCTCTTTTTTGTCACAGGGTGTATTCTAAAGCCATATTTTCCTGTAACTTTTGTCTTTTTTAAAGGACTACCACTAGGGATCGTATGAAACATATATTTCTTTTGAGATAAAGTTATTTTTGCTAATGTAGCTCGCTGGATTAATGTAGTTTTATCATCTTTTTTAATCCCTATAATCTCTTCAATATCTTCAAGCTTATCACCTAACTCTTTAATATCTTGAATCTTATCTTGGATTTGCATATTGTAAAGACGGTTTTGAGCTATTAAACTTTGTTCTTTTTCTGTTAAAAGTCTTATCTGTTGCTCTTTTTTACTTTTAATATCAACTAGCTTATCATTTAAAAAATTTACAACTACAATAGCTACAACAATAAATACAAATATAAAAGCAATAAGCCAATAAAAAAGCTTTTTTACAAGTTGAGTAATAGTATATGATTTTGTTTTATTTACATCAGAGATGGTTATAGTTAATCTATCTTTCATTTAAAAACTCTTCCACCACTTTAAATGATCCAAATACTAAATATTCTTCATCATCACACGTTGATTCAAAATCATTACATTCTAAGCCAATAGCTTTACAAGTATCTTTTAAAATATTTTTATCTTCTATTCTATTATCATTTGGAATATCAATAATCAAAATTTTTTTAATAATTGGCTTTAATATCATTAATGTTGATCTATAATCTTTATCTGCATAACTATTAAAAACCAAATTAATTTTTTTACCATCTACAATACTTTGTTTTTTTATAAATTCTCGTAGTATTACACTAGCAGCTAGTGAATTATGCCCGACATCAATAGTGATATTTTCTGTTAGTTTTTGACATCTTCCAAAAAGTTCTGGTACTTTAAACTCTTTTAACTCTAAACCCAAATAGATTAATGCACTTAAAGCTAACCGCATATTATTCTTTAAATAAATTGGTAAACTATTTGCATCTTTTGGAAGATCTATTGTACTAAGAAATTCAATCTCAGTTCTATTTACTAAAACATCATTTTTTACATTTGCAACTTCTATCTTACAAATCTGTTTTCCCATAATAAAGTTATTATCACAGCTTCTAAATTTTGTAGTTGCAATTTTCTCAACGGTATCCCCTAAGAATTCTATGTGATCAAGTCCTATAGTTGTAAATAAAGAGAGATTATTCTCAACAACATTTGTCGCATCAAATTCCCCACCAAGTCCAGCTTCTAGAACAATATAGTCAAAACCATCACTTAAAAGAAGTGCGATAAGTGTTGTATATTCAAAATATGTAAGATATTTTTTTAGATCATTTGATAGTATTTTTTGCAGTTTCTCATGTGCAAGATTTAATTGTTCATCACTACTATCAGTACCATTTATCCAAATTCTTTCATTGAATTTTATAATATGGGGAGAACTATAGTGTAGTGTTTGGAAATTTAATTGATTTAGAAATGAAGCTAGGTATCTTCCTGTACTTCCTTTTCCATTTGTACCAACAACATGGATTACATATGGTAGAGTTATATGAGGCTTTAGCTGTTCCCAAGCTACTTTAATATTATTATAATCTATCTTATCATAATAAAGTGGCTTGGAATTTAAATACTCTTCTAAAAGCATCTTATTTAAATGATTGTATTGCTATTTCTGATAAAACTTCCTCTAAAGCTTTAGATGCAGCAATTTTAATCGCTTCCTCTTTTTTAGCATCAGAAACTGTTGCTTCACTATCTACAGAAAAGTCATAGTAATCACTTACAGTGATATTTCTACTTTTTCCTGCTGTTTTATAGTTAACATTGATTTTTACTGATGCTCGATAAACTTTTACATACCCTTGAACATCATATTGAATTTCTGAGATTGATACCGAAGATAATGATAGATTAATAATAGTCTTTGCTTGAGTTTTATTTGAAACAAGTTTTGAACCA
>CBFHVJ010000005.1:2400-17226 GCA_965659435.1 uncultured Arcobacteraceae bacterium | reverse complement strand
CCAAATCTACTTACAACCATCTCATTCATAGCATCTTTAATTAAAACACTATTTGAAGCATTATCGATATTTACATTTAAATTTACAAATACTGTATCTGCAATCTCTTGCTTAACATAATATGATGATGGTTTATAACCACATCCAGCAAGTAAAAATAAAGATATAAATATCAATAATAGCTTTTTCATGATTATCCTTTAACTACAAGGTTTACAAGTTTTTTAGGAACAACGATCTCTTTAACAAGTTCTTTTCCATCTATCCATTTTAAAGCATTTTCATTTGCTTTAGCTAGCTCAAGAATCTCCTCTTTAGATGCATCAGGTGAAACTTCAATTTCTGCTCTTTTTTTACCATTAATTGTTACTGCTAATGTAATTGAATCAAGTACAAATACTTCCTCTTTAACTGCTAATGGTTTTAGGAAGTTTTCCCTTCCAAATAAGTTATCACTAATCTCCCAACATGCGTGAGGGATAATAGGCTCTAAAATATTTGTAAGTACATAGTATCCTTCTGCCCATATTAGTTTATTATCTTGTACCTGAAGAGCATTTAGTGCTTCCATAGAAGATGCAATTAAAGTGTTGAAAGCAAAAGTTTTATTCATAACTTCATCAGCTTTTCTTAACGCTTCATATACTTTCTTTCTTGCCTCTTTTTCATCTTTTGATAATGAACTATGATCAATTGAATCTAATTGTGATATATCTTCAATTTTTCCATTTCCAGATCTTTCACTAAATTTTTTAATAAATCTAAATGAACCTTCAACCGCACTATCATTCCACTCTAATTCTTTTGTAGGAGGGGCAGCAAACATCATAAATAATCTTGCAGTATCTGCTCCATATTTACTTACAATAGCATCAGGGTCTACTACATTTCCTTTAGATTTTGACATCTTTGCACCATCTTTTAAAACCATACCTTGAGTCAGTAGATTTTTAAATGGTTCTGAAGAATTCATATATCCAAGATCATTTAATGCTTTTGTAAAAAATCTTGCATATAAAAGGTGTAAAATTGCATGTTCAATACCACCAATATACTGATCTACATCCATCCAATAGTTTGTATCCTCTTTAGAGATACCTTCATCATTCCATTTTTCTGGATTTGTTGCGTATCTTAAATGGTACCAAGATGATTGTACAAATGTATCAAGTGTATCTGTTTCTCTTAAAGCATCTTTCCCACAGTTTGGACAAGAACAATGTTTCCAAGTAGGATGTATATCTAAAGGGTTTCCTTCACCTGTAATCTCTACATCTTCAGGAAGTGCTACTGGTAAGTTCTCAATTTTTTCAGGAACTAATCCACAATCATCACAATGTACAAATGGAATTGGTGCTCCCCAGTATCTTTGTCTACTTACACCCCAGTCTCTTAACTTGAAGTTAACTTGTCTTGAACCAAGATTGTGTTCCTCAAAGTGATCAATAATAGCACTTTTTGCTTCAGTATTTTTCATTCTAGTGAATTTACCACTATCTACAAGCTCACCATTTTCAGTGTAAGCTTCTTCTAGATTAATAATTCCCTCTTCTGAATCAACTACAATTTTAATATTAAGATCATATTTTTTAGCAAATTCAAAATCTCTAATATCATGTGCTGGTACAGCCATAACTGCTCCACCACCATAAGATGCTAAAACAAAGTTAGCAACCCATACAGGAATTTTTTCACCAGTAAGTGGATGGTCTACTGTGATCTCTAAATCAATACCCTCTTTGTCCATAGTTGCTCTATCTTTTTCAGTGATCTTTTGCATCGCTTTAATAGCGTCAATTTTTTCATCACTTAAAAGTTTATTATCAATTAAATACTTAACAATCTCATGTTCAGGAGCTAGTGCAGAATAACTTACACCATAAATAGTATCTGGTCTAGTTGTAAATACATTATAACTATCAAAATTATTACCTAACTTCTCTTTCGTATCTTCACTTAGATCAAAAGTAAATTCTAAACCTTCACTTCTTCCAATCCAATTTTCTTGCATTGTAAGTACTTGTGATGGCCATTGTCCTTCTAAAGTTTTTAAATCATCTAGTAGTGTTTGTGCATAATTTGTAATAGCAACATAATAACCTGGCATCTGTTTTTGCTCAACCTCAGTATCACATCTCCAACAACATCCCTCTTCAACTTGCTCATTTGCTAATACTGTATGACAAGGTTCACACCAGTTTACAGTTGTATTTTTCTTGTAAAGGATATCATTTTCATACATCTTGATGATAAATTCTTGCTCCCATCTAGTGTATAGTTCATCACTTGTAGCAAATTCTCTAGTTTTTGAGAAACTAAGTCCAAGTCCCGTAAGCTCTTTTCTCATATAGTCAATATTTTCATATGTCCATTTTTTTGGATGAAGCTTATGTTTAATAGCAGCATTTTCTGCTGGCATACCGAAACTATCCCAACCAATAGGGTGTAAAACATTGAAGTTGTTTTTTCTAAAATGTCTTGCAAAAGCATCACCTAAACAGTAGTTTCTAACATGTCCCATATGGATTCTTCCACTTGGATATGGGAACATACTTAAAATATATTTTTTCTCTTTAGTACTATCTTCATTTTCAGGTTCAAATAGGTTGTTTTCATCCCAATAACCTTGCCATTTTTTTTCTATTTCACTTGGATTGTATTCCATTAATATCCATCCCTATCATTTTTATGTTTTGCACTTTCAATTAGAGCTAGTGCCATAGCGTATACATTTGCAACTACTGCACCAATTGCTAAAGCAATCGCAAATTCAACATTTCCTGTAAAAGTTAATACAACAAATGCTGGGATTAGATGTAGATCAGCAACTAATGAACTTGCTAGTAATTCTGCAGCCAATAGATTTCTCACACCAATTTTTAAAATTGTTGATATTACATTTACACCAGCTGCTAAAAATAATGCTACAGGCTCATGATAATATAAAAATCCGGCTGTAGTAGTTAGACTCATTAGAGAGAAGAAGATATATATAACTTTACCCCAATCCATGCACACTCCTAAGTTTATTAAATTGCATGGATTATAGTTAAATATTGTTAATAGGTTGGTTAAGCACCTAAATGGCTATTTTGAAATAGTATCTATGAATTCTGCTCTATTTGCATAACCTACAATTTTTTGTTTTATCTCACCTG
The DNA here is from genome assembly GCA_965659435.1 of uncultured Arcobacteraceae bacterium. Taxonomy (GTDB): domain Bacteria; phylum Campylobacterota; class Campylobacteria; order Campylobacterales; family Arcobacteraceae; genus JADHTT01. Next base: position 14,068 of record CBFHVJ010000005.1, on the reverse strand, counting down.
TTTTATAGTCTACAAAATATGCAGTTGGAACCATAGGTGTATCAAATTTTTTAGGGAAGTTTTTCTCTTCTCTATTGATAATAAGTGGAATATATTTTTGATGAATTAAACTGTTATATTTCTCTTTTTTTAAAATAACTTTCTCAAATTTTATACACCATGGACAAAAGTTTGCAACCATAAAAAGCATTAGGTCTTTTTTCTCTTTTTTAGCTTTCTCTAATGCTACTTTATAATCTAATTCATAATCAACTTTTTTAGCAAATTCTTTATAGTTGTTACCAAATAAAGATATTGTTAAAAGTACTACTAATAATATACTTTTCATTATTCATTATCCTCTCTATATTGTTCAGAAAAATCACTTAACAATAATTCTATTGCTTCAATTGTTTCCTCATTGATTGTTTCTTGATCTTTTGCATCTAAAAAAAGCTGTTTTCTTTTTTCATATGTTAAGGCATAAACCTCTTGTGAATCATCAAGTCTTTTGATCTCTTCTCCAAGTACAAGATCAATATTTAAAATCATTTTTCCTGTAATGTAAGTATCATATAAAATAACACCAAATGTTCTATGAGAGTATCCATCTGTATTGATCTCTAACTCTTGGGCACTATTTTTCAATTCATCATAGATTTCATCACGAACAGACATAGGAAGTTTTTCACTATAGTTATCAACAACAATATATGCTTTTTGAATCTTAGTAAGTAAAAACATTGTATTTGCTTGTAGTAAAGATGATACAAATAGTAAAATAAATAGGATTTTTTTCAAAACTTATCCTTTAGTATTAAGATAAGTTATATTATGACAATTTTGTTAAAAGGGTTGTTAATTTTAAATGGTAAGTATAAAGTTTTTAACTTTATACTGTACCTTGTTCATACATAGCTCTAAGCTTATCTTTCTCTTGTTCTCTTTTTTTCTTCTCTGCTTCACCTTTTCTATAGTTAGCAACAGAGAATTTTAGTTGTACTAAGAATGTAGCAGCAACAAATATAGATGAGTATGTACCCACAACTACACCAACTAATAATGTAAATGCAAATCCATTAATAATCTCTCCACCAAATAGATAAAGCGTAGCAACAACAAAGAATGTCGTAAGTGAAGTCAATGTTGTTCTACTTAATGTTTTAGAAACTGATTCATTTACAACTTCATCTAGTTCATTAGATTTAGAAGTTTGAACACCTTCTCTAATTCTATCAAATACGATAATCGTATCATTTAGTGAGTATCCAAGAATTGTTAAAATAGCAGCTAAAATATCAAGATTTACATCAATAGCAAATAGTGCTAATGCTCCTAAAGCAATAGTAATATCATGGATAAGTGCAAAGATAGAAGCAATAGCAAATCGCCATTCAAATCTATATGATACATAAGCGAGAATTACAATAAGGGCAAGACTTAATGCCATAATACCTTTCTCTTGTAACTCACCACCAACTTTTGGACCAACCATATCAACTCTTCGAATTTCAAATTCTCCAGTTGATTTTAAAGCTTCTCTAATATCATCACCTACATCTGTGCTAATTGATGTAGTAGATGTAGGGATTTTAAGAATCACCTCTTGGTCACTTCCAAACTTTGTAACATTTGTAGTACTATATTCTGTTGTTTTTCCTAATGCATCTCTTATTTTCTCAATTGGTGCATCTGTTTTATACTGAACTTGCACAATTGTACCACCAGCAAAATCAACACCAAAATTTAAACCTTTTGTAAAAAGTAAACCTAATGCTCCAAGTACTAGGAAAATAGATAAGCCTAGGAAAGGAAGTCTCTTCCCCATAAAATTAAATACTGTATTTTTTTTGAAAATTTCCATTACTTAATACCAAACCATTTTCGTAAATTTTTACTTTTGTTAATTTTTGGCAATAATGCATCATAAACACCATGCGTTCCTAAAATAGCCGTTAACATCGATGCTAAAATACCAATAGAGATAGTAATAGCAAAACCTTTAATTGGTCCTGTTCCGTATGCATAAAGTATAACTGCAACAAGAAGCGTTGTAATATTCGCATCTAAAATTGCTCTCATCGCATTTTTATATCCATCTTCAATAGCTTTTGATACAGATGCACCTTGTTTTAAAAGTTCTCTAATTCTTTCACTAATAATAACATTCGCATCAACTGCCATACCTACGGTTAATACAATACCCGCCATACCTGGTAGCGTTAAAGTTGCTCCAAACATGGCCATAACAGCAATGATAATAAATATATTTGCAACTAACGCAATATTTGCAATAATCCCTGCATATCCATAGTATAAAACCATAAAAATAAATACAAGTACAAATCCAGATACTAATGCAATAAGTGATGCCTTTATAGAATCTGCACCAAGAGATGGCCCTACACTTCTTTTTTCTAGCATCACTACAGATGCTGGTAATGCTCCACTTCTTAAAGCAATAGCAACACTCCCAGCTTCATCTACAGTAAAACCACCAGAAATTTGCCCTGATCCACCACCAATTCTTTCATTGATCACTGGTGCAGAATAAACTTTACCATCTAAAACAACAGCTAATCTATTACCTACATTCTTACCAGTAAAATCACCAAATATTTTAGCACCTAGTGCATTTAACTTAAAGTTAATAATTGGTTGGTTTCCTTGATCAAATGATACTCTTGCATCAATGATTTGTTCACCTGTTAAAATAGGAATAGCTTTTAATAAGAATTTTCTCTCTGGATCTTCTTGATGTGATAACACTACATTACCAAGCTCTTTTACTTTTTCAGGTGATAATGAATAAACTTGATCAGCCATTTTCTCATCAACTGTCATCATCTCTAAGTTTGCTGGCTTCGCAATAAGCTCTCTTGCTTTTTTCTCTTCTTCAGCTGTTTTAATACCTGGTAATTGAACAACAATTTTTTCTTTACCCTGTCTAATAACAGTTGGTTCTGCTAGCCCAAACTGGTCAAGTCTATTTCTAATAGTCTCAACAGCTTGCCCTACAGCCATATCTTTTGTAAGTTCAATTTCAGGTGTGGTTAAAGAAACTTTATACTGAAGATCTTCTGTTTTTAAAACATCTAAACCTTGAATATTTGCAAGCATCTCATCAAGTTTTTTCACTTCATCATTATCTAGTAGTATAAATGAAAAACTATCATCTTCAATAATTAAATCCTCAATTAAAATTGATTCATCATCACAAAAATATTTTGTAGCTGCTGCAGTTGATTTGATTTTTGAAACAACTGCTTCTTGTGTTTGTACACCAAGAAGCATATGAAGTCCACCTTGTAGGTCAAGACCTAACGAGATCTTTTTTCCACTATCAGTTTGTAAAAAAGAAGGTATAGCAAACATTACACCAAAAATAATACTTAATGCAAATATTACTAATCTATAATTGAATATTCTCAATTTTTGCCCTTTATAGGTTTAATGAAGGTTTAGTTATCCCACTTTTTTGTAACAAAAGTATTAACCATTCTGTTTTCTGAACCATCTACATGTTTAACTGTTAAAGTATCTTCTTCAACTTTAGTAACTTCAACAATAGCTCCACCATTTGTAACAATTTTATCACCTTTTTGAAGTGCCTCTAACATTGCTTTATGATCTTTTGCTTGCTTTTGCTGTGGTCTAATAATTAAAAAGTAAAAAATTGCAAATAATGCAACTAGTGGTAATAATGATCCTAATAAGCTTCCTTGTGATTCCATCGATTTTCCTTGTCTAAAATTTCAGATATTTTATCTAAATGTCTCTTTATATTTATATATTATGTTAGAATTCAAAATGGTTATTCTTAAAAGTTTTTTTATTGCATCACTTTTTTCATCATCTCTATATTTAGAACACTTTGAACTAACTAATATATTTTTCAACTCCGTAATATCTATTTTATCAATTTTTATTATTTTAATAATCCGAAAAAAAGAGCTATTTATTACAGGTTTCTTTATAGGGATTTTATGGTTTTATTGGCTTGCTTTTAGTTTTAAATATTATGATTTAAATTATCTAATACCTATAATAATTTTATCAATTGGATTATTCTATGGAATACTTTTTTATCTTATAGGTGTTCTAAAACATCCTCTGTTAAAAGCTTTAGGATTATTTATCTTGACTTTTATTACCCCTTTTGGCTTTAACTGGTTTAAACCGGAATTAATATTTATTAATACTATTTTTGATACTTCAATCATTAGTTATTTTATTATTTTATTCTCGATTGCTTTAATGATCCGTTATAGATCTATATTTCCTATATTTTTATTGCTTTTTTCGGTTAACTACAATGATCAATTTATCGAGAAACCTGATCTTAAAATATATACGCCACAATATAATATCTCGCAAGATGATAAGTGGAAAATATCTTATAGAAAAGCCTTAACTGATCAAAATATTCAAAATATTGATTATGCTATAGCTAACAAATATGATCTAATTATCTTACCAGAGACTGCTTTCCCATTACCACTAAATAATAATAAAGAGATATTAAATATATTAAAAGAAAAAAGTCAAGATATCTCTATAGTTTCAGGTGCTTTAGATAAATCAGATGATCTTTATTATAATGCAACTTATCTATTTGAAAAAGGGGGAATGACTATAGCTCATAAAAGTGTGTTAGTTCCTTTTGGGGAAGCTGTCCCTTTACCCCAAAAGATTAGGGACTTTATCAATAAACAATTTTATAATGGTGCTAAAGACTATGCAGTTGCTAAACATCCAACTACTTTTAACATTCAAGGTTTTAACTTTAGAAATGCTATTTGTTACGAAGCAACAACAGATAAAATATTTGAAAATCTAGATGCGAAGTATCTTATAGTTACATCAAACAACGCTTGGTTTACCCCTTCTATTGAACCAACATTACAAAACCTATTATTAAAATACTACGCTAAAAAATATAATGTTATAATTTATCATAGTTCAAATATGTCAAAAAATACAATTATTCAATAAGAGGATATATGTCAAAAATAAAAACTGCTCTCATTCAACAAAAGTTCCATGATACAAAAGAGAAAACATTAGAAAAAACTGTCATGATGATTGAAGAGGCTTCTAAAAATAAAGCCAATTTAGTTGTACTACAAGAGTTACATCAAAATGAATATTTTTGCCAAAGTGAAAATGTAGACTTCTTTGATTATGCAAATGATTACAAAAAAGATATAGAATTTTGGTCTAATATAGCAAAACAAAATAATATTGTATTAGTTACTTCACTATTTGAAAAACGATCTGCTGGTCTTTATCATAATACTGCAATTGTATTTGAAAAAGATGGATCAATAGCAGGAAAATACCGAAAGATGCATATACCCGATGACCCAGGATTTTATGAAAAGTTTTACTTTACACCAGGTGATTTAGGATTTGAACCAATTCAAACTAGTGTTGGTAAACTTGGTGTTTTAATTTGTTGGGATCAATGGTATCCTGAAGCTGCAAGACTTATGTGTCTAAAAGGTGCTGAAATTTTAATATATCCTACTGCTATTGGTTGGTTTAATGAAGACAGTAATTTAGAAAAACAAAAACAACTTCAATCTTGGATCACTATTCAGCAATCTCATGCTATTGCAAATGGCGTACATCTGTTAAGTGTTAACCGAGTTGGTTTTGAAAAAGACAAATCAAATGTTTTAGATGGTATTAGTTTCTGGGGTAATTCATTTATATGTGATTCTCAAGGATATATTTTAAACCAAGCAAACACTACAGATGAAACTATACTTTATGGTGAAATAAATTATAAAAATAGTGAAGATGTAAGAAGAATATGGCCATTTTTACGAGATAGAAGAATAGAAAACTATTCAGGATTAACGAAACGATTTATTGATTAAAAATTATATGAAGAAGTTATTAATCTAAAGTAGTAAAACTTTGGAATTTAAATAAAGTTTTACTCAAAGCTTCCTAGAGACATAAGTTTTTCATATCTCTTAGCTTTTCTCTCTTCTAAAGAAAGCCCTTTTAACTCATTGATACTATCAATAATATAATCACCAACAGCTTTATAAGCTTCTTTCTTTTGTCTATGTGCACCGATTAATGGCTCATCAATAACATCATCAATAAGTTTCATCTCTTTTAAGGCATCTGGTGTAATTTTTAATGCTTTAGATGCTGTTTCAACTTTTGCTGGATCACTCCATAAAATTGCAGCACAACCTTCTGGTGAAATAACAGAATAAACACTATATCTCATCATAGATAATTTATCAGCAACTCCAATTGCAAGTGCTCCACCAGAACCACCTTCACCAATAACAATAGATATTGTAATAGTATTTAAGTCACTAAACTCAAAAAGATTTCTTGCGATAGCTTCACTTTGACTTCTTTCTTCTGCACCAATACCTGGATATGCCCCTGGAGTATCAACTAACATTACAATAGGAATATCAAATTTATCAGCTAGTTTTGCTGCTCTTAGAGCTTTTCTATATCCTTCAGGATGAGGCATACCAAAATTTCTTTTGATTTTATTTTTAACGCCTCTTCCTTTTTGTTCACCAATCATTAAAACTTTTTGATCACCAATAAATCCAAAATGACAAACCATAGCTGCATCATCAGCTAAGTGTCGATCTCCATGAATTTGATGACTATCAGTTAATAGTGCTCTAATATAGTCATTTGCATATGGTCTATCAATATGACGTGCAAGTTTTAACTTTTGATAATCATCTAGATTACTATAAGTTTTTTCTACTTCTTCATCAAGTTTTTTTTCTAGTGTTGATACAGCATACTCATCAGCTTTTGTTTTAGCAACAATTATCTCTTCTTCAATTTTTTGTAAATTTTCTTCAAAATCTAAATAAGTAGCCATTAATATTTCCTAACTTACAATAGTTTAGTTGTTAAACTTTTTCATAATGATTACGCCATTTGTTCCACCAAATCCAAATGAGTTAGACATAACTACATTTAGCTCAGCCTCTCTAGCTGTATTTGGAACATAATCTAAATCACAATTTTCATCTGATTCAATTTGATTAATTGTTGGTGGAATGATTCCCTCTTCCATCGCTTTAATTGATATAATAGCTTCAATTGAGCCAGCAGCACCTAAACAGTGTCCAGTTTGACCTTTTGTAGAAGTTACTGGTGGACACTCTTGATTACCTTCAAATAACTCTTTTAAAGCAGCTGTTTCGTTTTTATCATTTACAGGAGTTGATGTACCATGTGCATTTACATAATCAACCTTTAATTCCCCACCATTATTTTTCTTTGCCATATTGTATGCAGCTTTCATAGCTCTTAATGGACCATCTTGAGTTGGTGTAGTGATATGATTAGCATCACCACTTTCTCCAAACCCAATAACCTCAGCATAAATTTTAGCTCCTCTGTCTTGAGCTGATTCTAATGTTTCAAGTACAAGTGCTCCAGCACCTTCACCCATTACAAATCCATCTCTATTTTTATCAAATGGTCTTGAAGCAGTTTTTGGATCATCATTTCTAGTACTTAATGCTTTCATCGCACCAAATCCACCAATACCAGCAGAAGTGATTGCAGATTCTGCACCAATAGCTAACATCTTTGTAGCACCACCAAGAGCAATAGTTTTGTATGCTTCACTAATTGCATGTGTTCCAGCTGCACAAGCTGTAACTACAGAAAGGTTTGGTCCTTTTAAATTATGTTGAATTGTTACAAATCCACCAAGCATATTTACTAATGATGAAGGGATAAAGAAAGGAGAAATTTTAGCTGGGCCTCTATTAGCACATACTAAAGAGTTTTTCTCAATATTTGGTAAACCACCAATACCTGAAGCTGAAACAATACCAAAATCATCTGCAATATCATTACTAACTTTATTATCAGTTACTAGTCCAGCATCCTCCATAGCTTCTTGAGAGGCATGAATTCCAAGCTGAATAAATCTATCTGCTTTTTTTGCTTCTTTTTTCCCTAAAATAGCAGAAGGGTCAAAGTCCTTTACCTCACCAGCAATTTGTGCTGAAAAATCTGTCGCATCAAATATAGTGATTTTATCAATTCCTGTTTGACCATCAACAATAGCTTTAAAAGATTCTTCAACATTATTTCCTAGTGAATTAATCATTCCTAGACCTGTAACTACTACTCTTTGCATATAGTATTTCTCCTAATTTAAGTGTGTATATAAATAAACTAAAATGATATTAAAATCAAAAGTTTAATATTATTTTAATCTACTGTAAGAAAGTGTGCAAGTGGGAATACCACTTGCTTAAGTATAAAAAATGATTACTTATTATTTTCGATGTAGTTTAATGCATCAGAAACAGTTAAAATACCTTCTGCATCTTCATCTGGAATTTCGATATCAAATTCTTCCTCTAAAGCCATAACTAATTCTACAACGTCTAAAGAATCTGCACCTAAATCTTCAATAAATTTAGAATCTTCCTTAATTTCACCAATTTCACAATCTAATTGCTCAGCTACAACTTCTTTAATTTTATCTAACATTCATTCTTCCTTTTTTTGTTATTGTGCCATATTATAGCATATTTTTTTTAAACTTATGTATAAAGTCCGCCATTTACTTTTAACACCTCTCCAGTGATATAAGTTGCACCATCACTTAATAAAAATGCTACTGCATCAGCAACTTCACTAGATTCACCAAATCTTCCAAGTGGAATATTCTTTTCATAGTTCTCTTTTACTTCTGGCTTTAACTCATCTGTCATATCAGTTCTAATAAACCCTGGTGTTACTGCATTAAATCTAATTGCTCTAGGTGCACCCTCTTTTGCAAATGCTTTAGTCATAGTATTTACTCCACCTTTAGATGCAGAATAATTTGTTTGACCAGGATTTCCCATTTCACCAACAATTGAAGAGATATTTACAACTGCACCAAACTTTTTCTTTGACATGATTTTTAAAGCATCTCTACATCCAATAAATGCAGATTTTAAGTTTGCATTTATTACATCATCAAAGTCATCTACAGACATTCTAAGTGCTAATTTATCTTTTGTGATCCCTGCATTATTTACAAGATAATCAACTTTACCATCACTATCCACAATAGTTTTGATCATATTTGCCCAGTCAGATTCAACAGATACATCACCTTTGATAACTGCAGCTGTTCCACCAGTAGCTTCTATAGTTTCTTTAACAGCATCTGCTAATTCAGGTTTACTTCTATAGTTGATCCAAACTTTTAAACCATAACCTGCTAAAACCTTTGCAATATCTGCACCAATTCCTTTACTTGAACCAGTAATTAGTACATTAGAACCTGTAAATTTCATATTTTTCCTTTTAATTAAATTTATACACCACGTTTATTATTCCAAACTCTTATATGGAGTCTATCACTATATTTATAACCATTTTCAAGTGCCATTTGAATAACTGGTAAAGAATTTTTATCAATTATTTCAGCAGTATCACCTAAAGGCATAAGGTAAACCTCAACATCTGGAATAACCTGTAAAATAGTATCGATTTCTTCTTGTGCTTTTGCTAAAAAATCACCATCAATAACAAACTTCAAATAAGACTCATCAACGAAATCAATTATATTTGCTAATGATTTTTCATTGATTCTTTTTGAAAATGGTTCTCCACTATTACTTAACTTCACACTCATTGAAAATAGTATCTTTTTTTGCCATAATTGATCTAATTTGATATCAATTGAAGCATTAGTTTCAATAGTCAATCTATAACCATTCTCTACATAGTATTGCATAAATTTCTGAAACTGTTCATCTCTCCAGTACAGCAATGGTTCTCCACCAGTGAGAACAATATCAACTTTATAATCTGGAAGAATTTGATTTACCTTTTCAATTAAAGGCTCACACAACTCAAAGCTGTCCCATTGCGATGAAAAAGCACTATCAGATGCATGAAAACTATCACAACTTAGTTTTTTTACACCACTTGGTGTTTCATATTCAACTTCAAAACCAGGGCAACTCATATTACATTTACCAAACCTAACAAATACAGAAGGGGTACCTATAAGCTTTCCTTCTCCTTGGATTGTTGGACCAAATATTTCGTTTACCTCTAGCACTTAGGCAAATACCACACTTCTACTTTTAGGTGTTTCAAAATATTCAATATGGGATACTTTGATATCAATCTTTTTCATTTTTTTCTGAACAATTTTCAATAACCAAGCTGATAGGTTCTCACTTGTAGGGACAAAGTCTACTATGATATATCCTTCATACATCTCTTTAATATGTGGTTCTTCATTTTTTATAAGTGTTAAATCAGGTACCATGTAGTTTTCATCAAAACTATGAAAGTTTTTTTTATCTTTATAGTGAGGAAGTAGTGTTTCAAATAGTGGATCATTAATATCAATAATAAATTTATGATCTACAACATCATCTAGAAATTTTTTAAACCAATTAAGATGCTTAAAATCTGTAACCATTCCATTTTTTAATTGATCACTCTCTAGATGTACAACAACTTTTGCTTGGTGTCCATGAAGGTGTCTACACATTAAACACTCATCAAGTGCAAACTCTGCATTAAGTTCTTGAGACCACACCCTATGACCGTAACAAAAGTCAAATTGTTTTGATATATTCCATTTCATACGCGAATTTTATCATAGTGTTGATAAAACTCTATGAGAAGAAAATTAATGATAAAAAAAACAATGTTAAAGCTATTGAACCTAAAGGAAATAGTTTAGATAAAAGATTCCCTTTTTCTAATAATCCAGTACCCACTTTATAAAACAGTAAGAAGATTAAAATAATAACCAAAGAGGCGATAATTTTGACAGTCATAATATCCTCCTTTATAATAATGATATATTAAAATTATAAAAGAATATTATTTATGTAAAATATAAAAAGAGAAACTAATTAAAAATATTTAACTTTCAATATATGGTATTTTATCTTTTTGTTTTGCTTGCTTAAATCCATTTAGTCTTAAACGACAGCTATCACATACACCACAAGCTTTATCTTCATTTTTATAGCAACTCCATGTATATTCTAATGGAATATTCAATTCAAATGATTTTTTTACTATCTGTTCTTTTGTCATATGAACTAATGGTGTGATAATCTCTAGTTGAGTATCCTCTTTTGTACCTTGATTCATTGCAGTTTCCATTTTATTGATAAATGTATCTGTACAATCTGGATAACCACTACTATCTTCCTCAACTACACCAATAAATAAAGCTTGGGCTTCATGTTTTTCAGCAATTGCAGTAGCGATTGATAGAAATATTCCATTCCTAAATGGTACATAAGTGATAGGAACTCCTGGTTCGATTCCAGATGTTGGAACATCAATAGAAACATCTGTTAAAGCACTTGCTCCAATTTGAGTAAAAAAAGGGATATTAATCTCATACTTCTCTTTTACATTAAGCTCAATACAAATATTTCTAAAACACTCTAACTCTTTATGTTCAGTTCTTTGCCCATAATTAAAATGTACAGCAATAATTTCATAACCATCTTTTTTAGCTAAGTAAGAAGCTAAAGTGGAATCCATACCACCACTTAAAATACATACTGCTTTTTTATTGTTCATATGTTAAAAAATCCTTTTGATCACTAGTAAAACCTTTATGAGATATCTTAATCACACTTACTATTGATCCCTCTTTCAAAGATTCAACTTCACTATCAAGTGCTATAAG
>CBFHVJ010000005.1:0-2390 GCA_965659435.1 uncultured Arcobacteraceae bacterium | reverse complement strand
GCTATAAGTGCATTTGAATGTGCTAATACACTTACCATTCCAGGTTTCTTTTTATCAGATACATCAAAATATTCACCATCAAACTTACCAGGAACTAAAGTAATCCTCCCACTTTTATTATTGAGTTTGGATTTAACTTTACCATGTAATGTTTTATGATATACACAATGTGAACCTCGAAGTTTTTGTATTAAAACTGTACCAAATAGTTCAAATATAATTTGTGATGCAAATGGATTACCAGGAAGATTTAATACATACGAGTCGTTAATCTTTCCAAATATTGTTGGCTTACCAGGTTTAATTATAATACCATCAAAAATTCTCTCCATATCAAAACTATCAAAAGCTTTTTTTGTAAAATCTGCATCACCAACACTCACACCACCAGATGTAATAATAAGATCGTATCCTAATGATCTTTTAATATGATCTTCTAAAGATTCTAAAGTATCTCTTGCACTACCTATAAAATCTACTTCACAACCAAGTTCTTTTGATCTTGCCATAAGAGATGGTGAATTTGAATTATATATCTGATGTGGTTCTATTTTTTCATAATGAGGTCTAATCTCTTCCCCACTAGCAAAGACAGCAATTTTAGGTTTTCTATAGACTTCTATTTCTGTAATTCCTTGACTAGCAAGTAATGACACTACACCAAAATGTAACTCTTGATGTTTTTTAATAATTTTTTCACCAATAGCAATATCTTCACCAAGATATCTCATATTTTGATTTTCTCTTATATCATTTGGTATTTTTACTTGAGCATCAGATATATATTCTATATATTCTTTGGGCACAACTGCTGTTGTATTTACAGGAATGCTCGCTCCTGTCATAACTTTAACAGCCTCACCTTCTTTAAGTGTATAGTCACTTACAACATCCCCAGCAAAAATTTTTCCTACAACATTTACAACTTTTCCAGCATCATTAAAATTGATAGCATAACCATCCATAGCAGAGTTATCAAACCTTGGTAAAGGGTAGGTTGCAAAAATATCTTGCGAACATATTCTTCCACTTGCATCCTCAATTTTAATCATCTCAATTGATACACTTTTTACATTTTTAATAATTAATTCTAATGCTTTTGATACTACTACTGCCATGTTTTCCCTTTAGTAATCGCTTTCAGTAATTTTTGATATAATACCACACAAAGACTTAGTCGATTTAATTAGAAGGATCATATATGGAAGTGATGAGTGATGCAATTGCAACACATGTTTTTACGTTAATAGTTTTAATTGGTTTAGTAACATTAAACCTTTATAGACTTTTTACTCAAAAGGATTTTATAAGCCTTGTTAAAAGTTACAAAATGTTAACACCATTTTTCCATACTGTTAATGCATGTGCAGCTTATACAGGAATGATAGTATCAGCATTTACACACGATCTAAGTATTACAGTAATTTTCATGATTGCTACAACTATTTTTGTAATGGTATCTGAGATTAAAAGATATAAGAAAATGAGAGTTATTAAACTAGCTGAAATTGATAAGCAAGAAGAATTTAGGACATTTGCAAAAAAAGTTGCAATGTATCAATTATCTGCTTTAATGTTAACTTTTATTATCTCTAAACTATTCTAGTTCTATGCAATTTATCTACCATAAAGATGCAGGGGATCCACAAGTAACAATTGATGGAGATCTTCATAAATATCTTTTTAAAGTAAGGCGCCAAAATAAAGAAGAGCACTTACTTCTTAGAAATTTGAATGATACTTTTCTTTATAGTTACCAAATTATAACTATAGATAAAAAGTCTACCCATCTTTCTCTTCAAAATAAAGAGGAAAAGATTATTACTAATAATAAAAGTCTACATATAGGCTGGTGCGTAATTGATCCTAAAAATATAGAAAAACAAGTCGCTAGTTTAAATGAGATAGGTGTAGAAAAAGTTACTTTCATCTATTGTCAATATTCACAAAATAAATATAAAATCAATTTAGAAAAAATTGAAAAGCTTTTAATAAACTCTTCTCAACAATCTGGAAGAAGTGATATTATTAAAATAGAGATATGTAATAGTTTTGAAGAGTTTCTAAAACTATACCCTGAAAGTTATATGTTTAACTTTTCATCTAATCATATTGATAACTTTAAACATGAGATACAAACTATCCTTATTGGTTGTGAAGGTGGATTTTCACATGATGAAGTATCGAAATTTACAGAAGAAAAGATAGTAGGAATTGATTCAAGTATAATATTAAAAAGCGAAACAGCTGTGGTGACAGTTGCATCTAAAGTTATCTTATAAGTTTTATACAGAGATAAAAAAAAGGGATAAGCAAATCGCTTATCCCTTTTTTAATAAGTTGAAGAAAAGTTATTTAACTTCTCTCCATACTTTTGATTTCCATAACCA
>CBFHVJ010000004.1:0-35087 GCA_965659435.1 uncultured Arcobacteraceae bacterium | reverse complement strand
CATATCGCTATACCAAAAGAATTTATTAAATATGTTGTTCCAAAAGGTTCGATTACAATTGATGGAATTAGTTTAACTGTAAATGATGTAAACAAACAAAAAAGTACTTTTAGACTTACAATTATTCCTCATACTTTAGATAATACATTATTCAAAAACTATAATCTAAATAGTAAGGTAAATATTGAAACAGATATGTTTGCAAGATATGTTTATAATATGTTTAAAAAAGATGAAGATACTTTAGACTGGAGTACTGTAGATAGGATGCTACATACCTATTAGTAAACAATAAACTTTAGCACTTTTTTACACACTCTAAAAGCGATAGCTTTCTGTAAATTACTCATTAAATTGACATAACAATAAGATATAATATAGATGTGGAAGAGGATTAATTAATGAAAAATTATATCAGAGATGAAAGATATGACTGAAACATATATCTTAATTATTGTAATAGCTTTTTTATCCTTATTTTTTGGTTTTGATTTTGTATCTAAAGGTAAACGTGGAGAACGAATAGTTAATAATAAATTAGAATTAAAACTGGATTCTGATTATAAAATTTTTAAAGATTTGACTTTTCGTTTAAAGAGTGGAAGAACAACACAGATAGACCATATTGTAGTAAGTAAATATAGTATTTTTGTTATAGAAACAAAAAACATGAGTGGTTGGATATTTGGTAATGACAATCAAAAAAAATGGACACAAGTTATTTATGAAAATAAGATTAATTTTCAAAACCCATTACATCAAAACTTTTGGCATGTAAAAGCATTGAGTAATATATTAAATATTAACGAAAAATATATTCACTCAATAGTAGTATTTGTTGGAGACAGTGAATTTAAAACAGAAATGCCAAATAATGTTTTTGATACTGCTGAATTTATAGATTACATAAAATCATATCGAGACTCAATATTTAGTGAACAAGAAGTACTTCAAATTACTAGTGTGATTGAAGAAGAATCATTAAAAGATCCAAATATCAATCAGGAGCATATAAATAATTTAAAGAATAGGCACTCAATAAATAAAACTACTTGTAAAAAATGTGGTAGTAGTATGGTTGAGAGAATAAACAAAAATACTAATGAAAGTTTTTTAGGTTGTAGTAATTATCCATCGTGTAGAAATACAGAAAAAGTATAGCTGTTGAGTATTTTACATACTTATTAATTAGATATTATTCTTGTTCTAAGTTCTTAAAAATATTATGATTATAAATATAATAGTACTTTTTAGCACTTGATGAGCTGTATGGTTTTACTAAAGCTTCTTTATGATTATTTTTTTCTTCTATAGAGAGAACTCTTCCAACTTTTAATCCCTCAAAGAAAATATTGTCTAACCCATTTGTGTAAACCTCATCATTTACTTTGATATTATTCCAGGATGGTATAAACTTTACTAAAATATTTTGACTATTTTTTATACCATGTACTATTCCAATAGCTTTGTCATCACCGACAAATACACCATAATTACAGTTTGGATTTTGGTTTAAAAGAGCAAGAGCTTTCCCTTTTTCCTCTTTTACAATTCCTGCAACCATATCATAAGATATGAGACCATTAATATTACTAGAGTCTTTTTGATAATCCATCCAAAGCTGTGTTTGATCATAGATATTTTTAAAGTGTAACGTTCTAGATATAGTAACATCACTATTTAAGATATAGTTTTGATCGAAGTCTTGAATATTTTCTAATTCTTTTTGAAGTTTGATAAGGGGAACACTATTCATTTTAGTGATTAGTATTTGTTTTTGTAACTCTTCAATTGTTTGAGATTGATTATGATGCCTTGTGAGAAAGTTCTCAATAAGGAGAAGCTTCTCAACATAATAGATTTTTATTTTTTCGTTTATATTGAGAAGTTTTTTTTCAATATCTTTGTTTATCTCAACAAAATAGATAGCTATAAATAAAGATAGAAAAAAAGCTAGATATAAAGTTTTACGCATTTGAAATTATTTTTAGTAGCCTCTCATCTTCTAATACTTCAGCTGTCCCATATGCTACAGCTAATAATGGTTCTTCAGCTACTTTAACGGGAAGATCATGTAGGTATTTGTCTAGTCCTCTAATTAATGCTCCACCACCAGTTAGCATAATTCCATTATCTACGATATCTCCAGCTAAATCAGGTGGCATCTCTTCTAGTACATTTCTAACTGCAGTTGAAACTTCTTTTAGAGGCTCTTTTAATGCTTCACGGATATCATTACTTGAAAGCTCTATAGTTGAGAGGAAACCAGAGGCATCTCTACCTTTTACCTTTAGCATAATCTCTTCTTCAAGTTTAATAGCAGATCCAATTTTTAGTTTTATTGACTCAGCAGTTCTTTCCCCAATATAAAGATTTGAGCTTTGTCTTACATAATCGATAATTGCTCTATCAAATCTATCACCAGCTACTTTAACAGATTTACTTAAAACTAGTCCTCCAAGTGATGTTACACCAATCTCTGTTGTACCACCACCAATATCTACAACTACATGACCTTCTGGTTCATCTACAGGAATTCCAGCTCCAATTGCTGCAGCCATTGGTTCTTCAATTAAGAATACTTCTCTAGCCCCTGCACTAATAGCAGATTCTTTTACCGCTTTTCTTTCAACTTGAGTAATACCATGTGGAATACAGATAATAATTCTAGGTCTTACAAATGATTTTCTATTATGAGCTTTTTCAATGAAATATCTAATCATTCTTTCTGTCATCTCAAAGTCTGCAATTACACCATCTCTCATTGGTCTTACTGCTTCAATATTCATTGGAGTTTTACCAATCATATTTTTTGCTTCATTTCCAACTGCTAAGATCTTATCTCTACCATGTCTGTTGTGTTGTACCGCTACAACTGATGGTTCATTGATAATAATACCCTTACCCTTTACAGATACAAGTGTATTTGCTGTACCTAAGTCAATTGCCATGTCACTTGAAAATATACCTACTAATTTATCTAACATCATTTTTTCCCTTTATGCCACTTGTAGCTTGCTGTTTTTTGAAACCATCTCTTGAGTTATAGTGATAGTTTTATTACTATATTCTGGTAAATCAAACATAATATCTAACATGATATCCTCTAATATAGATCGAAGTCCTCTAGCCCCAGTTTTTCTCTCTATTGCTTGTTTAGCAATTAGCTTTAGTGCATCCTCTTCAAATTCTAAAGTAACATCATCCATTTTAAATAATTTTTGATATTGTTTTACCAAAGCGTCTTTGGGTTGAGTTAGTATATGTACCATATCATCTTTAGTTATCTCTTTTAAAGTTGCAATCATATGAAGTCTACCAATAAGTTCAGGGATAAGACCATATTTGATTAAATCATCAGGTTCTATTAGTGAAAGAAGGTTCTTTTCATCTTTCTTAGTAACCTTTGTTTGGTTAAATCCTAAAGCATTTCCACCTTGTCTTTTTGCAATAATATCTTCCATACCATCAAATGCTCCACCACAAATAAATAAAATATTTGTAGTATCAACCATGATAGCTTCTTGACCAGGATGTTTTCTACCACCTTTTGGTGGTACATTTACATTACTACCTTCAATGATTTTTAACATAGCTTGCTGTACACCTTCACCAGATACATCTCTAGTGATAGATCTATTTTCACCCATTCTAGCTACTTTATCAATCTCATCGATGAAGATAATTCCTTGTTGTGCTTTTTCAACATCACCGTCAGCTGCTTGTAAAAGCCTTGTGATCACATTTTCAACATCATCACCTACATATCCAGCTTCAGTTAAACTTGTAGCATCTGCAATAGCAAGAGGAACATCAAGATGTTTAGCAATTGTTTGTGCTAAAAGTGTTTTACCACTTCCTGTTGGTCCAAGTAAAAGTACATTAGATTTTGCAAGTTGTGTATCATCACCCTCTAGGTCTTTAAAGATTCTTTTATAGTGATTATAAACAGCAACACTTAATACTTTTTTTGCTTCATCTTGCCCAACTATGTATTGGTCAAGGATAGTTTTAAGTTCACTTGGTTTTAATAATGTTTTATCTTCTAATTGTTCTTGAGGTTGACTTTGTTCATCAGTTTGGTGCCCAGAAATAATTTCATATGCAGACTTTGCACATGTTTTACAAATCGTTGCACTATCACCAGATATTATCGGATTTTCGATGCTATCTTCAACACCACAAAAATCACAAGTTATTTTTTCCATATTTTATTATTTCCTTGTAAAGGGAATACCCCTTTTAGTATTTAAAACAAATGTTGCTAATTCTTTAACATAAGAATTTTCACTTAGAGTTATAATCTCTTGAGAACTATCCGCAATAGGGTTTCCTGAATCAAAAATTTCTTTATATGCTTTTTTGATTAGGTTAATATCAGATCTTTCAAAATGTCTTCTTAGACCATTAATATTTAAACCTCTAAGCGTTGCACGATTTCCTTCACAGATACAAAATGGAGGAATATCTTGAACTAAAATAGATCCACCACCAATCATTGCAAACTGACCAATTTTTGAGAATTGGTGAATAGCACTAAGCCCACCAATAACACAATTACTATCAATCTCTACATGTCCAGCAATAGCACAAGAGTTTGCAACTACAATATTGTCTTGTAGTATACAGTCATGCCCAATATGAACATGCCCCATAATTAAACTACCATTACCTAAAATGGTTTTATATCCACCACCAGCTGTACCTGTATTGATAAGTGTATGCTCTCTTATTGTATTGTCATCACCAATAATTAGTTCAGTTTCTTCTCCACCAAACTTAAGATCCTGAGGGATAGTTCCAAGAACTGCATGAGAAAAAATTCTATTATTTTTTCCAATAGTAGTTTTTCCTTCAATTACAACATGACTTTTTAAAGTTGTACCACTGCCGATAGAGACTTTTGAACCAATAATACAAAATGGTCCAATAGTTACATCATCAGCAATCATAGCCCCATCTTCAACAATAGCAGTTGAGTGAATATTTGCCATAATTATTTGTCTACTACCATCGCTTTTAGCTCAGCTTCGCTTACAAGTACATCATCAACATAAGCTTTACCATCAAGTACAATTAGATTCTTTCTTAGCTTAATCACATTCATTCTGTACTCTAATCTATCACCAGGTTTTACTGGATTTCTGAATTTTGCATTATCAATACTCATGAAGTAGATCACTTTTTGTTTCATCTCTTCTTCACTTAATCCAGCACTTTTTAATGCAAGGATTCCACCAGCTTGAGCCATACCTTCTAGTATCATAACTCCAGGGTAGATTGGGTGACCAGGGAAGTGACCTTCAAATACAGGTTCACTAATTGAAACATTTTTATATCCAACTAGACTTTCATTCTCTACCATAGCAGTTACTCTATCTACAAGTAAAAAAGGGTATCTATGTGGCAGTATTTTTTGAATATCGATTACGTCTAACATTTAAATTCCTAAAGTTTATTTATTTTGGTAGATATTTTATCGATATTACAATTAATTTTGTATTATTTGTGATACATTATAGGAACTACCATGCTTTAGGTACTCTCTTAACTCTTGAGAATTTGTAAGGAACTTATTAGTATCGATATTCTTATATGCATTTAGTAGTGATTCTACAGTGACATTTTCTTGTACTAGCTCTTGATGAATGGCATCTTTACCCATTTTAGAGAAAAAGATATTTGCAAGACCAATATATTCTAATTTTACTAGTTTCTTAGCGATAAAATAATCAAGTGGTTTTGCTATATAGTTTAATACAAAAGGTGTTCCAATAAGTGCTGCTTCAAGTGTAGCAGTACCACTACAGATAAAGGCAAAATCAGCTTCTATTAAAGCTTCATGTGTATTTTTTGATATAGTAAAACTAGAAATGTCGCCATAAGTATCTTGGATAAATTGTTCAGTGAAATGTTTGGGAATCACTAAGATAGCCTCTTTATTGATATGTTTTAGTAACTGTTTATAGATAGGCATTAGTTTTGTGATTTCACCTTTTCTACTTCCCGGCATAAATACTACTTTGTTATTATTAATAAGAGATTTCTTAAAAGTATTTATTTCATCTAGTAAAGGATGTCCAACATAGGTAATTTTGTCTTTTTGTGAATAAAAATTTTCTTCAAAAGGTAAAATAGAGCAAAGTTTATCACAATACTTTTCTATCTTAGGGATTCGTTTCTTTTTCCATGCCCATGCTTGGGGAAGAATATAGTAAATAATCTCTTTTTTTGGATAGGCTTTTTTAATAGCTTTGGCTAAAGGAAGATTAAATCCTGAATTATCCATAAGAAGTACTTTATCTACATCTTTAGCTAAGGTAACCATCTCTTTTTTTAGATTGAGAAAAAATGGTAACCTTTTTAATACATCAATAAATCCCATCACTGCTAGATCACTAATATCATATTGAGGATTACCAAGACTTTTATCAAAAATACCACTAAATTCTATAGAATCAGAAAGATGTTTTTTTAATTCTTTTAGGTGAAGATTTGATGAGCTCTCTAAAGCACTTACTAAAATTTTCAAATTATCTCCTCTTTAACATCTTCGAACGTTGTACTGTCTAGGTAAATCTCTACTTTAGAATCTGGTATATCATCTAAAACTATTACTGTAGATAAATCATAACTATTGTTTGTAATTTGTTCTTTTATTTGCTTTTCTTTAGAAAACTCTAAAGGTTGAAAATATAGTTCCTGAGCACTACTATAATTACTACTGCTTAGTTTATTAAAAGTATCAATAGTGATGATTTTTATCTCATCTCTATTAAGGTAGTGTATCTCGTTATTTGAGTATTCAATTCTTCCGTTAGATTTTTTATTTTTTAATGTTGAATAGCAAAGAAAATATGATGGTATAACCTCTTTTTTGATTTTTACTAAACCACTTAAAATTCTGTAGTTTAAAAATCTTTGTTTAATTATTTTGTAAGGAGATGAATTCTCTTCGAGTTCATTTCGTTTCTCATAAAGTTTAAGTCTTTCTTCAATTGACTCAGGAAATACTTGCTGATTGATAGGGCTTATAAGTTCATCTAAGAATTTATTTTGTTGCTCTCTTTGTGCTGTAAGTCCAAATATACATCCACAATAATTTTGTCTGTATAGTGAATTTTCTTTTACCTCTTTGGCTTGTAGTTCCATCCCATTTCCACTACGATAATCTTTGAAAATGAATTCACAATTATATTGAGATGAAAGCTTTTCTCCAATTGTTTTTAACTTATCTTGAGACTTTTTAGGACTAATAAGTAGTGTCGTTGTGAACTTATTATGATCTAGTTCAAGTGCTTTTTTTACAGATACTTCAAGTCTATTATCAAAACATACTGTACATCTGTCACCTTTCTCAGGTTCATTTTCAAGTCCCTTAACTAATTTAAACCAGTTTTCAAGATCATATGGGCCTTCTATTAGCTCAATATCTAGTTTTTTACAGCTATATTTTACATCATAAAATCGTAGTTTATATTCGCTATAAGGGTGGATGTTTGGATCATAGAAAAAACATGTAATTTTTTCATCAGGATACTCTTTTTGTAACTGTTGTAGAAAAAAATGACTGTCAACTGAACAACAGATATGTACTAGCAAAAACTTATCCTTTTTTAAATTTGATTTGGTATTATAACTAAAAATTTGATCAATTAAAGATATAAACATGGAAACAAATAGACAATTATACATTGATAATGAAGCACTGATAACTTTATCTCTTTTAAAAGAGGGACTTTTATATCCAGCAACACACTTGATGAATGAAAAGGAGTCAGAAGAAGTTGATTCTACTGGTCTTTATAAAGGAATATCCTATCCTTTTTCATTTATCTTAGCACCAAATGGTAGAACAAATGAAGCCGTTCTTAAATCGATAAAAGAGAAAGAAACACTAGATCTAATATGTGATGGAAAATATGTAGGTTCTATTGTTGTCGATGGTGTTTTCGAAATTGATAAAAAGAAAAGAGTTGAAACAATTTATGGGATAAAAAATCCTGGTCATATAGGTGCTCAAAACATTCATGATAGATTAGGTAATTATGCTGTATATGGTAATTTTGAATTAGAATGTGACCAAATAAAACAGCAAAAGATCAAGGTTGAAAATGCTATCAAAAAAATTGATGCAAAAAAAGTCTCATCTTTAATTTTAAGTGCAAAGCCTTTACATAGAGTACATGAAAGATTAATTAGAACAGCTTTAGATAGATGTGATCTTTTGATTATTTTTGTTGATAGAGAGTATACAAAAGATATAAAAGAAGAACTTTCTTTTGAGGTACGATATAAAACAGTAGAATATTTTGTAGATAACTATTTACCTCAAGATAGAGTAGTGGTGTTACCATTAGAACATACATATATATTTGCAGGTGTAAATGGTTTGATGCTAAATGCAACACTATTAAAAAACTTTGGTGCAGATAAATTTATGATTGGTAAAAACCATCCAGGTCTTGGAGCATATTACGAGAATAAATGTTTCAATACAATTATCGACACATTTAAAAATATTGATATTGATATTAAACTTATGAGTGAATTTGTATATTGTGATAAGTGTACAACATTAGTGAGTACAAATGTATGTCCACATGGAAGACATCACCATATTTTATACCATACATCTATTATATTAGAATTGCTTCAATTAGGAGTTATCCCTCCAGCAATTATTATGAGACCAGAAATAAGTTCTATTTTATTAAGTGAGATGTTCCCTGACCGTGCAGCAAAACTACAACATATCCATCAGCAACTTTCACCTTCAAGTGGATTGTTAGATGATTTTGAAACAAATGATTTTTACAAAAGTTTAATGCAACTATATCAAACATCATCATTAACATAATGTACAAATATACTGTAGCTATATTTGTCTCATTATTCTTAGTAGCTTGTGCAATCAAGCAACCTGTAAAGTCACAAAGTGCTACAGTTATTTTCAAAACCCCTTTAATGAAATTTTATGATAAAGGGTTTATCTCAAAATATGATAATCATATTCACTTACAAATATTTAATGTAGGTCAAGTAGTATTAGATCTTACTATTTATAAAGATAGAATTTGTCAAAGCTCGCTAGAGTGTTTAAGTTCTCAAGAGTTTAATAAAATCTATCTTGATGAGAGTTATGAAGATAAGTTTTTATATGAGTTGTTTTCTCAATCAGATGTAAGATTTAAAGATAAAGAAAAAAGAATATTAATAAAAATTATAAAGGATTAAAAAATGGGACAAAAATTTGTTGGAGCTCATGTTAGTGTTAGTGGTGGAGTTCAAAATGGACCAATTAATGCTATGGAGATTGGAGCAAAAGCATTTGCACTTTTTACGAAAAATCAAAAAAGATGGGTTGCGAAACCTTTTGAAACAAAAACACTTGACGCTTGGTTTAAGAATTTAGAAGAAAGTGGTGTTCAGCCAAAGCATATTCTTCCACATGATAGTTACTTAATCAATCTTGGTCACCATGAAGAGGAAAAGCTAGAAAAAAGTAGAAATGCATTTATTGATGAGTTAGAAAGATGTGACATATTAGGTCTTGATAGACTTAATTTTCATCCAGGTAGCCACTTACAAAAATTTTCTAAACGTGCTGAAAACTATGATGATTTGATTTATGGCGCAGAATTAGAATGTTTAGATGTTATTGCAGAATCTATTAATATTGCACTTGATAAAACAAAAAATGTAAAAGCTGTTATTGAAAATACAGCAGGTCAAGGGACAAACCTTGGATATAAATTTGAACATCTTGCACACATAATTGAAAAAGTTGAAGATAAATCTAGAGTTGGTGTATGTATAGATACATGCCATATGTTTACAGCAGGCTATGATATTAGAACAAGAGAAGCTTATGATAAAACATGGGATGATTTTGATAAAATTGTCGGAAGAGAATTTTTAATGGGTATGCATATCAATGATTCTAAACCACCTTTAGGAAGTAGAGTAGATAGACACCATTCTTTAGGTGAAGGTGAAATAGGATGGGATGCATTCTCTTTTATTATGAATGATGATAGAATGGATGATATCCCATTAGTTTTAGAAACAATTGATGAAACAATTTGGGCTCAAGAGATCCAGAATTTATACAAATTAGTAAAATAAATCACATTTTTTTCATAAAAATAGGGTAGAAAATACTCATTTTTCCCATGGGAACGACTCTTTGTTCCCTTTTGTTACATGAAAACCCCCTAAATAGGTACCATATATTAAATAAGTTTATATTTACGAATAATAAGATAATATTGGCTAATTATGATCTAAAAACAGCTTACAGCATAGTTTTTAACTAGAAGGGGAAAAAATGACACATATGGAGACGGCACATCCGTACTTTGGTGTATTTGTAATGTTTGTTATAACATTTGGTGCATTCATGGCAACTACGGCGCTTTCAAGATTTGTTAGTAGAAAGTTAGCAAGACTTGACACTGAAAAACTAAAGTGTACACTTTATGAGTGTGGACCAGAGGTAACAAAGCAACCAAATAGTATCTCAGCGCAATTTTACTTAATGGCATTATTATTTATTCTTTTTGATGTAGAGATTGTTTTCATGTTCCCATGGGCAATTGACTTTAAATTATTAGGTTGGTTCGGTTTTGTTGAAATGTTATTATTTATATTATTACTTACTATTGGATTTATCTATGCATGGAAAAAAGGAGCTCTAGAATGGCACAGCATAAAGTAAATTATTTACAAGATGGTGGAGCACCAATTGTTCTTACGACTGTAGATAAAATTGTTAACTTCGGTAGAAGTAACTCTCTATGGCCAATGACTTATGGATTAGCATGTTGTGCGATTGAGATGATGGCATCAGGTGCTTCAAGATTTGACTTCGATAGATTTGGAACAATCTTTAGAGCAAGCCCGCGACAAGCAGACTTAATTGTTGTTGCTGGTACATTAACAAAGAAACATGCAGAGTTTATGAGAAGACTATATGATCAAATGCCAGATCCAAAATGGGTAATTTCTATGGGATCATGTGCTAATACTGGTGGTATGTTTAATACTTACGCAACTGTACAAGGTGTAGATAGAGTTATCCCTGTTGATATCTACTTACCAGGTTGTGCACCAAGACCAGAGACATTACAATATGCTGTTATGCAACTTCAACAAAAAATTAGAAGAAATCCTGCGAATATGTCACAAAAAGCGAAAAGGTTAGTTTAATGAGAAAATATAGCCCAAAACAAGATGTACAACAAAAATCTTACTATAACGATAGATTTTATAAAGCACCAACTTTAGATCAAGCACCAGTATCTGAAGATGAGGTTTTCAATGCTGACTATGAAAGTTTAAAAGCTGCAGTAGGTGTTGAAGATGCTTATATTGAAGCTGGACATTTAGTATTATTTATTGATTCAAAAAATAATGTAAAGGCGATTCAGCACCTAAGAGATAATTGTGAATATGATTTCTTAATGGAGCTAAGTGCGATTGATTTTATAGCTGATAGAGAAGGCTTTGAGATCTTCTATGAGATGCTTTCAACTTCAAAGCATAAAAGATTAAGAGTTAAATGTTTTATCAATCAAAATGATGCAATTGAATCTGTTGAATCATTATTTAGAATGGCAGATTTTTCTGAGCGAGAGATGTATGATATGTACGGAGTAAAAGTAAAAAATCACCCATATATGAAAAGGATTCTTATGCCTGATGATTGGCAAGGTCATCCATTACTTAAGACTTATCCACTTATTGGTGACGAAGCTGCACAATGGTACGAAGTTGATAAAATATTTGGTAAAGAAGCAAGAGATATTATTGGTCCTGAGTTAAGAGATGCCGCTCAAGTAGACAGATACGATACAACTAGATTTGCTAGACTTGGTCATGAGGTTCCAAAGGGAACAGATATCTCTAATGGTAATGAACCAGACACTCCAATTAGATATCAAGAAGAGGGTGGAGTTAAAATATTTGGAAATGTTAAATTAGTAACACCATTTGATGAGATTGAAACAAAAAATCTGAAAGAGAGAAAGTAGTCAATGCAACAAATAAATAGATTAAAACCATTTTTTGAAAATGTTTCGTTTGACAGAGAAGATAACACTATGGTTGTTAACTTCGGTCCACAGCACCCTTCTGCCCATGGACAGTTAAGATTAATACTAGAACTACAAGGTGAGGAGATCACAAAAGCTCATCCAGATATTGGATACCTACATAGAGGTATGGAAAAAATGGCTGAGAATATGATCTATAATGAATTCTTACCAACTACAGATAGAATGGACTATATTGCAGCAACATCAACTAACTATGGATATGCTTTAGCAGTTGAAAAACTAATTGGTGTTGAAGCTCCAAGACGTGCTGAAGTTATTAGAACAATGCTTCTAGAATTAAATAGAATCATCTCTCACCTTTTCTGGTTAGCAACACATGCACTAGATGTTGGAGCTATGTCTGTATTCTTATATGCATTTAGAGAAAGAGAATATGCAATGGATCTTATGGAAGACTATTGTGGTGCGAGACTTACTCATAGTGCTGTAAGAATTGGAGGAGTTCCTTTAGATTTACCAGATAACTGGATTAATGATGTGCAAAAGTTTATGGATGTATTAACTGAGCAATTAGGTACATATGAAGGACTATTAAACCAAAATAGAATTTGGAAAATGAGACTTGAAAATGTTGGTATTATCACTCCAGAGCTTGCAAAGCAATGGGGTCTTTCAGGACCTTCATTAAGAGGTAGTGGAGTTAAATGGGATCTTAGAAAAGAGATGCCATATGGACTTTATCCAGAATTAGATTTTGATATTCCTGTTTCAGATAAGTGTGATTCATATGGTAGATATCTATGTCATATGGCTGAGATGAGAGAATCTATGAAGATTATCAAGCAGCTAATTCCTATGTATGAAGAATCTGATACTCAATTAATGGCACATTCACCAGAATATATCTCATCTACAAAAGAGGAGATGATGACGCAAAACTATTCATTGATGCAACACTTTGTACTTGTAACACAAGGTATGAGACCACCAGTAGGTGAAGTTTATGTTGCTACTGAGTCTCCAAAAGGTGAGTTAGGATTCTTTATTAAATCTGATGGATCACCTTATCCATATAAAATTAAATTAAGAGCACCAAGTTTCTTCCATACAGGAATATTACAAGATTTATTACCAGGACATCAATTAGCTGATGTTGTTACAATTATTGGTAACTTAAATATTGTATTTGGTGAAATCGATAGGTAGAGGGATAACTAATGAAAAGATATGATTTAAGACCATTAAAAGAGAACTTCTACGATAGAATGTTTGAATTAATTGCAACAGATATTAAAGATGGAGAAAATGCAATTTTTCTATTTGAAATTGGTGATTTTACACCAATTCAAAAAGTTGCTGATCTTGTAAAAGAGAATGAATATACTCTTATGAATTCACTTAAGTTCAATGAAGTTGATTGGACAGTAGTGATTAAGAAAGAGAAACCAGAAGTAACTATAGTTGAAGAAGTAGCTGAGGAAGCATAGAGTAGTTATGTCTAAAGTATATTTTTCAATATGGCAAGATGAAATAATCGATAATCGTGCCAGAAGCTTTGATGAATGGGAAAAATCTTCCCATAAATTACCAGTTTCATATGATTCAAATAATGAAACAAAAGCTTTTGTTGGATGGGATGGATTTGCGCTATTTGATAAAAATGTAGATGTAGTAAAACTAGCAGTAAACTATGCTAGACAGTATCAAGAATACAGTGAGATGTGTGGTAGGTGTGCTCCTGGAAAATGGGGTGGTCAAATTCTTTTTGATATGCTAGATAAGATTGCTCGAGGTGAGGGTGAAATATCTGATCTAGTACATCTTAAAGAGGTAAGCTCTACTATGCAAAGCACAAGTAAATGTGAAATTGGTAAAACAGTACCAACACCACTTTTGCAAATGATTGAATATTTTGAAGATGATTTTCATAGTTTAATTAAAGATAGGAAAAAATCTCCTTGGTATGATTTAGACGATGAAAAATATATTGCAAATATCACTGCTCCTTGTACAGATATGTGTCCGTCTCACATAGATATTCCAGCATACATTGAAGGTGTTAGAGATTTGAATTTTGAATCATCTCTAACAGCAACAAGAGGGGAAATGCCTTTAGCTCATACATGTGGTAGAGTTTGTCCGCATCCGTGTGAAGATGCATGTAGAAGAGCAAATCTTGATGAACCAATATCAATTATGGAATTAAAAAGAATTGGTGCTGATTATGAGACTGATCATAATCAACAGTGGTTCCATCCAGTTAAGCCTAAAAAGCCTAAAAAAGATGATAAAAAAGTAGCTATTATTGGTGCTGGTCCAGCAGGATTAACAGCAGCATATTATTTAGGACTACAAGGGATTTCAGTAACAATCTTTGAAGAACTACCAGTTCTTGGTGGCGAGGTAACAGTTGGAGTTCCTGAATATAGAATGCCTTTTGAAAAGTATAATGAAGATATTAAACTTGTAACAGAATTAGCAAGTGTTGAAGTGGTTACTAATCATAGAGTAGATGCATCAAGACTTAAAGAGATAGATGAAGAATTTGATGCTACATTACTTAGTTTTGGTACGAGACTTTCTAAGAAGATTAGATGTGAAAATGAAGATCCAAGTCACAAAGGATATTGGGGTGCTATAGAGATGCTTGATAAAGTAAACCTTTGGCATAAGTTTAAAATCGGATCACCTGCAAAAGAGGATCTTGATGGTAAAACAGTAGTTTGTGTTGGTGGTGGATTTACATCTATGGATGTTGTTAGATGTTCAATTAGAGAAGGTGCTAAAAGAGTTGTAATGCTTTATAGAAGAGATGAGAAAACAATCATCAGAAATACAACGCTAGAAGAGTATACAGAAGCAGTAGAAGAGGGTGTAGAGTTTATTTTCCACAGTGCAATTAATAAGATTAATGATGAAGATGGTGTTATTAAATCTGTATTAGTTGATAAATATGAATTAGTTCCTGATCCAGATGGAGGAAGAGCACAGTTAGTAAAAATTGAAGGTGCTGAAGAGCTAATAGAATGTGATTTTGTAATTCCTGCAGTTTCACAAAGTGCAGATCTTCAAATATTACCACAAGAGTGGGAATTAGAGATGACATCTTGGGGGACTTTACAAACAAATGGTAAAGACTATATGACTTCAAGAGCTGGACTTTTTGCAGCAGGAGATTGTGAGTATGGTCCAATGACAATTGTTAATGCTGTTGGTCAAGCAAGACGTGCTGCATCAGTTATGGCTAGATATATATATGATCAAGAAGTATCTTTAACTGATGAAGAGATTATGGAAGATCATATGTCAAGGTTAAAAGTTTATAATAAAAATGAAAAAATAACTGGATGGATGCCTGGATTACCTCGAGAAAATAGTGAAAAACTAACAGTAGAAACAAGAAAAGATAATAACAAAGAGGTAAATCTTGGATTTACAGCTATTGAAGCTCAAGCAGAAGCACAAAGATGTATGAGATGTTATTATTTAGGAATGGTAGCAGTATGAGTGAAAGAATAGAAAACAGAGGAAGATCTATCTCTATCACTATAGATGGAAAAGAGTGTAATGGGGTTTATGGCCAAACTATTTTAGAGATAGCTAGAGAAAATGATATCTATATTCCTACAATGTGTTACCTAACAAAAGTATCTCCAATTGCTAGTTGTAGAATGTGTGTTGTAAATGTTCAAGGTGTTGATGGTCATATCTTAAGTTGTCAAGAAAAAGCTGTAAATGGTGCAGTGGTTACTACAAATAATGATGAGATATTTCATCATAGACAAAATATCATGAAGATGTATAATGTAAACCATCCATTACAGTGTGGGGTATGTGATAAAAGTGGAGAATGTGATCTTCAAAACAAAACATTAGAATTCAAGCTTGACTCTCAAGAGTTTGCTGTAAGAGATATTCCTCAAAAGAAAAAACCATGGGGTGTTTTAAGTTATGACCCAGCGCTATGTATTATGTGTGAAAGATGTGTTCATACATGTAATGAAACAATTGGAGCGGCTGCATTATACATTAAGCCAGGTGGTTACGCATCAACTATTGATAATAAAATGAGTAAATGTGAACAGTGTGGTGAGTGTATCACTGTATGTCCAGTTGGAGCAATGGCTTCAAGTGATTATAAATACACATCAAATGCATGGGAAAGTCAAAAAACTCCAGCAACATGTTCTCATTGTAGTAGTACATGTGGATTATATTTTGATGTACAAAATGGTTCTATAGATAACTCAAGCGAACAAAGGATTATGAGAGTGGTTACAGACGAAGAATTTGATGTACTTTGTGGTGCAGGAAAATTTGCATATAATTTTCAAAATACCAAAGTAAGTGATGAAAGTGAATTTATAAAAGCAGTTGATGCACTTAAAGAGTGTGGTACTATTAAATTTAATTCATATATCACTAATGAAGAAGCTTTAATTTTACAAAAATTAAAAGAAAAACTAGGTCTAAAACTTGTAAATGAAGATGCATTTACATATAAAAATTTCTTACAAAGTTATTCTTCAATAACTGGAAAGACACTTTATAGTGGAACAAATGAAGATGTAAACCAATCAGATGCAATAATTATGATTGGTACAAGAGTTTTCAGAGATAATCCAGTGGTAAAATATAATGTAAATATGGCTCTTAAAAAACAAGGTGCAGAATTTATCTATATGCATCCAATTGATGATGTAGATTTAGAAACAAAATATACACAATTTATTAAGTATGAAGTTGGAAGTGAAGAAGCTGTTCTTGCCATGCTTGCTTTTTATCTTTTAGAAGATAAAGATTTAGATGAGTCAACTAAAGAATATCTAGAAGATCTTGATATGGGAAATCTTAGTGGAGAATCAAGTGTAGGTGAAGAGGAGTGCGAAGCTATTGTTACTAGTCTAGTACGAAGAAAAAATAAAACACTTGTAGTTGGAAGTGATCTATATGGGCATGAAAGAGCTTCAAATATTGCAAAACTTGTAGCAATTATTGATAAATATAGTGATTTTAATGTTTTACTGATCCCAACAACTACAAACACTTTAGGTGTAAGCTTATTATGTGATCTTGATGAAATAGCAGAGGGTAAAACAGTTGGCTATAACGTAAAAGGTGATTATACAATCTCTAGTTGTGGTAATGGTGATTTTAATACTCCAGCACTAAATCAACAAGAGGGTACATTTACAGGTCTAGACCTAAAAGTATTAAATACAAATGTAGCTATAAATTTTGAAGGTAAATGCTTAAATGATTTAGCAAATGAAATTCTAGATGAGAAGAAATGTAACACGATTGACTATACATCAGAATTAGCAAATAATAATGAATATAAAGCTATAGATTTTGATAGCCTTTTAAATGGGAAAGACCAATATGGAACTGACTTAAGAGGCTATAAGCTACAAGTATGCAATATAGATACTGATGGTTACCTTGATGAGATTGATGAGATAGGGACATATAATGGGACAGTCATTTATAATTGCCAACCTCTATATCAGTTTAATGCAAATACAAAAAAATCGATGACAAAATCGATGGTTCCTAAACCAGATACATTTTTAAAAGGGAGTAAGTCGTTTGCAACAGCTGCTAAAATTAAAGGTGGAGATAAGGTGAATATTATTTATAAGGGTACAAGTGTAACCAAAACGTTCAAAATTGATAAAGATTTAAAAGGTACTGTCGCACTCTATCCGTCGTATGATAACGGATTAAGTGATGATTTGTTACCCTTAGGTTATCGATATAAGCAAGTAAAAATTGAAAAGGTGAAAGTGGATGAGTGATTTAATTAATGTAATCATCGATGGTAAGGAATGTAAAGCAAAAGAGGGTGAATTTATCCTTAATGTAGCTAGAGCAAATGATATTTTTATCCCTGCTCTATGTTATGTAACTAGATGTAGCCCAACATTAGCCTGTAGAGTATGTCTTGTTGAAGCAGATGGTAAGCAAGTATATTCATGTAATGCTAAGGTAAAAGATGGAATGACGGTTACAACTACAACTGAAAATATTGCTCAAGAGAGAGAAGCAATTATGGAAGTTTATGATGTAAACCATCCATTACAGTGTGGTGTATGTGATAAAAGTGGTGAATGTGAACTACAAAATTATACTTTATACATGAATGTTGATAAGCAAGATTATGCAGTTAGAGATGTAAATAGACCTGCTCAAAACTGGGGAGTTATGAAATATGACCCAGGTCTTTGTATAGTTTGTGAAAAGTGTGTAACTATTTGTAAGGATATGATTGGTTCAAATGCTTTAAGCACTGTAAAAAGAGGAGCGGATGCTTTAGATAAATCATTTAAAGAGACTATGCCAAAAGATGCATATGCAATGTGGAATAAGTTAAATAAATCACTTATTGGATTTGAAGAAGATAAATGTACAGATTGTGGTGAATGTATCGCTGTATGTCCAGTAGGAGCATTAACAAGTAATGATTTCCAATATACTTCAAATGCATGGGAATTACAAAGAATTCCAGCATCTAATCCACATAGTTCAGATTGTTCATTAATGTATTACGAAGTGAAACATGATTGTATCAGTAACTCTCAAGAAGATAAAATCTATAGAGTAACAAATGATACTCATTATGCATCACTAACTGGAGCAGCAAGATTTGGATATGACTTTGAAAATAAAGTTAAATCTAAAGATGAGGAAGCATTTAATAAAGCTGTTGATGCATTTAAAGGTGCAGATACTATTAAGTTTGGTTCATATATTACAAATGAAGAAGCATTAATTTTACAAAAATTAAAAGAAAAATATGGTTATAAGCTTATAAATAACGATGCTTTAAGATTCCAAAACTTTATGAAACATTATGCTTCAGCATCTGGTACATCATTATATAGTGGATCACTAAAATCAATTCATGATGCAAACTTCTTAGTTAGTGTTGGTTCAATGTTAAAAAATGATGCACCAAATGTAAGATACGCATTTAATAATGCAATCACATTAAACAAAGGAGCAGGCCTTTACTTCCATCCAATTGCAGATCCAATAGTTGAAGGATTTGGGAAAAAAGGGAAAACAATTGAAACTGTAGCTAATAAGCCAGGTTCAGAAGAATCAATACTTTACCTTATCTTAGATCAGTTTGGAACAGAGTTACCTGAAAATGTTGCAAACTATTTAGAGTCATTAAGAGAAACTAGAGTAAAAACTGTCACTGAAACTGTTAAAGAAAAAGTTACTCAAATTGTTAAAGATGAAGAAACTGGTGAAGAGAAAGAGGAAACAAAAGTAGTACCTAAAAAAGTTTCAAAAGATGTAGAATACACTTATACAAAACTTTTAGATATGATCGGTTCTGATGAATCTTTACTTGAAACAATTGAAGTAATGTTAGCTAAAAAAGACACATATTCATTAATTATTGGAGAAGATTGTATTGAAAATCCAAATAGCGAAAATATTGCTAAACTTTGTGGGTTAATCGATAGATTTACACCATTTAGTGTAACTATTATTCCAACAAGAACTAATACATTAGGTGTTAGTTTAATTTGTGATTTAGATAGCCAAGTTGGATCAAATGTAGTTGGATATAATAAAAAAGCACCATTCCAAATTTCTGCACTTGGAGATGGTGATTTAGATATGCCAGCACTGAATCAGCAAGAGGGTACATTTACAAATATTGATAAAAGAGTTGTTCCTACAAATGCAGCATTAGAGTACAATGGTTACATCTTAAACGATATTGCAAATGCACTTGGATTAAATAATGAATTAACAATCGATTATACAGTAGAGTTACCTATAGAGAGTGGATTCCAAGCTATTAAATTTGACTCTTTAGAGAATCATTTTGGAAATGACAGGGCTGAATATAGAGGTTATTTATTAGAAAATAAAGATACAGAATCTCTAAATGATGTAGCACAAATTACTGCATCTAGTGATATAGATGGTGTAGTTATATACAAAGCAAATCCAATTGATCAATTTAATGAATTTACTGCAAAAGCAAAACAACTTACAGATGTAAGTGGTTACTATGCTTCACAAGCGCAGTTAGATTCATTAGGTTTAACTAATGGAGATCAAATTGAGATTAGCAGTAATTCTCAGACTGTACAATTAACAGCAGTATTAGACAATAAAATCAATGGAAACATTGGTTATGTAAGTAATTTTGAAAAAGATCTACCTACATGTGCCTTATTTAATGGTTCTAGATTTAATACAGCAAATATAAAGAAGGTGTAAAATATGGATAGCTATATTATTGAAACAATAATCAAAGTTCTAGTAATTCTGTTAGTATTCTCAGCACTAGCAGGTTTTACAACATATATTGAAAGGAAAGTACTAGCATTTATGCAAAGAAGACCAGGACCACTTCATGTAGGTCCTTTTGGTCTTTTACAAATCTTGGCAGATGGTGCAAAGCTTTTCACAAAAGAGGATTTTATCCCGCAACATGCGATTAGACCAATCTTTATGATTGCTCCAGTTATTACTGCTGCAACTGCATTTATTGCAATGACAGCAGTACCATTCTTCCCAGAATTTACAGTATTTGGATATACAGTAAAACCAATTGTTGCAGATATTAATGTTGGTTTATTATTTATCCTTGGTGTAATGGCTACAGGACTATATGGTCCTTTACTTGGAGGAATGGCACAAGCAAATAAATGGGGTTTACTAGGTGGAGCAAGAACTGCAATTCAATTACTCTCATATGAAGTTGTTACAGGATTATCTTTACTTACACCATTGATGTTAGTTGGAAGTTTATCGTTAATTGATATTAATGATTATCAAGCAGGTGGAATTACAGATTGGATAATTTGGACACAACCTATTGCATTCTTCTTATTCTTAATTGCTGGATATGCTGAAACAAATAGAACACCATTTGACCTTCTTGAGCATGAAGCTGAAGTTGTTGCTGGATATGCAACTGAATATTCTGGTATGAGATGGGGTATGTTCTTTATTGGTGAGTATGCCAACCTTTTCACTATCTCATTTGTAACTGTATTAGTATTCTTAGGTGGATATAATGATTTATGGTTTATTCCTGGTGGATTAGCAATCCTTCTGAAAGTTGCTTTCTTAATTTTCCTATTCTTATGGACAAGAGCATCTTGGCCACATGTTAGACCAGATCAACTTATGTGGTTATGTTGGAAAATATTAATGCCATTAGCACTATTAAATGTAGTAGTTACTGGTATAGTGGTTATGTTGTAGGAGATATTGATGAGTTTTGATAAATTAAAAGAAAGAAATATAGGTAGTCAGGATTATGTACAAGTAGATATTCCTGATTATCCTGAAACTGGATGGGCAGAATTCAAACAAGTTTTAAGAAGAACTTTTAGTAGAGAGCTATTTAAAGGCTTAGGTATCACTTTCAATATTATGAAAGATGCATTGTTTAAAGATCAAATGCACAATGTTCAATATCCAATTGAAAAATTACCGATTAGTCCAAGATATAGAGCTGTACATAAGCTATTAGGTTTACTAGAAAGTGGACATAATAGATGTATTGGTTGTGGATTATGTGAAAAAATTTGTATTGCTAAATGTATTAGAATGGATACGAAGATAGATGAAGACTCTAGAAAAGAGGTAACTGAATATACAATTAACTTTGGTAGATGTATTTTCTGTGGTTACTGTGCTGAGGTTTGTCCAGAGTTAGCAATTGTTCATGGTGGAAGATATGAAAATGCAAGTGAGCAAAGAGAACACTTTGTATTAAAAGATGATCTATTAACTCCAATTGATCAATTAAAATTCCAACATGAATATGATGGTTTTGGTGCTGTATCTCCAGATGCAGATGAAAAAATTAAAAAAACGCCATTGGCATATTAAGGAGAGGGTATATGTTTGAATCGATAGCTTTTTATCTGTTTTCATTTTTAACTATAACAATGTTTTTAATTACTGTATTTACTAAAAACGCGTTATATGCTCTAAGTTCACTTGCAGCAGGTATGATTTTTATTTCAGCATTCTTTTTCTTATTAGGTGCTGACTTTTTAGGTGTTGTACAAATTATTGTATATACTGGGGCCGTTATGGCTTTATATGCATTTGGTATGATGTTCTTTGACTCAATTAATGATGTGAAAGAAAAAATTGCAAATCCAAAAGTTGTATTTTTCTTAACAGGTATGATTGCATTACTTGTTGTGATTATTTTTGCAGCTCCAATTATTGGACAAAATGCACAAGCATTCTATCCAATTCATCCAGAGTATGGAAATGCACAAGATGTTGGATTAGTGCTATTTACTAAATATTTAATTCCATTTGAAGTAGCTGCTGTGATGCTATTAGTAGCTATGATTGGTGGAATTATCCTTGCTGGTAAAAAAATGGATGTTAGTTATTCAGAGATGGATGAGCAAGAGATAGATAAGCATAGAACTGATTATGAGATCAAAAAGGATATTAAATGACTTTAAATGATTATCTAATATTAAGTACGATTATTTTTGCAATCGGTTTAATTGGTGTTTTAAGAAGAAAGAATCTTATTATGCTATTTTTTGCAACAGAGATTATGTTAAATGCAGTTAATATTGCGTTAGCTGCTATCTCAAAGTTTCATGGAGACCTTACAGGTCAGATGTTTGCATTCTTTATTATTGCAATTGCGGCAAGTGAAGTTGCTGTAGGACTTGGTCTGCTAATTCTTTGGTTTAAAAGAAAGAACAGTATTAATTTAGATACATTAGAAAGTATGGAGGGATAAAATGGAAAGTTTTTTATATACAGCTCTATTTGCTCCATTAGTTGGATCTTTATTTGCTGCACTATTTGGAAATACACCAAAGAAATTATTTGTAGGTATTATTGCATCAGGACTATTAGGTTTATCGATGCTAGCATCATTAATATTATTATTCCACGTTTATGGAACAGATAATATTGTTCATGCAAAACTTTTAGATTGGATTGTAATAGGAAATGTTGATATTCCATTTGGTTTTGTAGTTGATCAAGTGAGTGTTGTTATGATGGTTGTTGTTACAGTTGTATCAACAATGGTACATATCCATTCAATTGGCTATATGGATCACGATAAAGGGTTTAATAGATTTTTCTCTTATCTTTCAGCATTCGTATTTTCAATGATGATTCTAGTTATGTCAGATAATTTTGCTGGATTATTTATTGGATGGGAAGGTGTTGGACTTTGTTCTTGGTTATTAATTGGATTCTGGTACCACAAAGGTGACCAAAAACTAACAAATGATATCCATAACTCACCATTCTCAACACTGTCACCACATTCATCAATCTCTCCAGGATACGCTGCAAATGAAGCATTTATTATGAATAGAGTTGCAGACCTTGGTATGTTAATTGGACTATTCCTAATTTTCTGGAATATTGGGTCATTACAATATGATGTAGTGTTTGCTCAAGTTGGTGGTTTAGATCATGGATTAGTTGTAGCAATCGCAATATTCTTATTTATTGGAGCTATGGGTAAATCTGCACAATTCCCATTTAATCAATGGCTTGCAAATGCAATGGAGGGACCAACTCCAGTTTCTGCACTTATTCATGCAGCAACGATGGTAACAGCAGGTGTTTATTTAGTTATTAGAGCAAATGAGATCTTTACAGTCGTACCAGAAGTTGGATACTTTATTGCTTGTCTTGGAGCATTTGTAGCAATATTTGCAGCATCTCAAGCACTAGTAGCAACAAATATGAAAAAGATCATTGCATTTTCAACGTTATCTCAGTTAGGATATATGTTTGTTGCAGCTGGTCTTGGAGCATATTGGGTTGCACTATTCCATCTTGCTACTCACGCATTCTTCAAATCAGTACTATTCCTAGGTGCAGGTAATGTTATGCATGCTACTAATGATGAGATCAATATTAAAAAAATGGGTGGATTATATAAGCATATGCCAAAAACAGGTCTTATTATGATTATTGCATCTGTCGCACTTGCAGGTATTTTCCCATTAGCTGGATTCTTCTCAAAAGATATGATCTTAGAGGTTGCATATGCAAATGATGCAATTTTCTTATGGGCTATTTTATGGATCACTGCTGGTTTAACTGCATTCTATTCATTTAGACTTGTAATGTATGTATTCTTTGGTAAAGAAAACTTTGATCATGATAAAGTTCATCCTCATGAAACGTATACATTTGTTATTGCAGCAATGACACCTTTAGCAGTGTTAGCAATCATAGCAGGTTGGGGACAAGCTAATTTTGTTGAGTTTACAACAAAATTATTACCAGCTTGGGAAAGTACTATTTCTCATACAACACACTATACACTTGTAGCAGTTACATCTGCTATGGCAATTAGTGGTATCGCTTTTGCAGTATGGAAGTTTAGAAAAGATGAAAGATATTTTGGTGAAGAGATGAAGGATAGATTCTGTTATAAATTATTAGCAAATCAATACTATATGCCTCATATGCTTGAAAACTTAATCAATAAGCCATATTTAGCACTTTCTAAATTTTCTTGGAAAGAGATTGACCTTAAAATTATCGATACTATTGTTGATACAATTGCAAAAGGTATCTTTATGGGTGGTCAAGAGTCAAGAGCAATGCAAACAGGAAATCTATCTAAAGCATTAAGATGGATGACATTTGGTGTTGTAATCTTATTAGTATTAGCAGTTGCTATGAATAACGTAAAGTAAAGGAAGGTAGATGGAACATATTTTATCTATATTAATATTTTTTCCAGCAATAGCTGCTGTAATGGCATTTTTTGTTGATAAAGAATCTATTAGAACGTATGGTATTACAGTAACTGCTATTGAATTCGTACTATCTATGTATTTATGGTATATGTATGATGGAGCTAATCCAGGAATGCAATTTACTGAGTTTTTACCAATAATTTCTCAGTATGGAATCAGTTATAATTTAGGAGTTGATGGCATTTCATTATTCTTATTAATTATGACTACATTTATGACAATGATCTCTATCATTGGGCTAACAGAAAAAAGAGATCTTAAAAACTTAATAATCACTGTTTTATTCTTAGAGATGACAATGGTTGGAGTATTTGTTGCTCTAGATGCAATTATATTCTACGTATTCTGGGAACTTTCTTTAGTACCAATGTTATACATCGTTGGAGCATGGGGTGGAAAACTAAGAATTTATGCATCTATTAAATTCTTCTTATATACATTCTTAGGTTCACTAGTTATGCTTGTTGGTATGTTATATTTAGCATATGTTTATCAACAAACTACAGGAACATGGAGCTTTAATCTTATGGATTGGAATATGCTTATGTTACCATTTGATATGCAAATGTGGTTATTCCTTGCATTCTTTGCAGGGTTTGCTATTAAAGTACCAATGGTACCATTTCATACATGGCTTCCATATGCACATGGTCAAGCACCAACAATTGGTTCTGTAATTCTTGCAGCAGTATTACTTAAAATGGGTACATATGGGTTTATTAGATTCTCTTTACCATTATTCCCAGATGCATCAGTTTCTATGATGATTCCTATGGGTATTTTAGGTGTTATTGCAATTGTATATACAGCAATGGTGGCATATGCTCAAGAAGATATGAAGCAAGTAATTGCTTACTCATCTGTATCTCACATGGGTGTAATTATCCTTGGTATATTTGCATTAAATGCAGAAGGTATTGGTGGATCAATTTTCTTAATGATCTCACATGGTATTGTTTCAGGGGCACTGTTCATGCTTGTAGGTGTTCTTTATGATAGAAGAAATACAAAGATGTTAAGTGAGTTTGGTGGTTTAGCTAAAGTGATGCCGATGTACGCAGTTGTGTTTGGTATTATGTTAATGGCATCAGTTGGATTACCATTAACTATTGGATTTGTTGGTGAGTTCTTAAGTTTACTTGGTTACTTTGCAGTATCTCCAACATTAACAGTATTAGCGGGATTAACGATTATCCTTGGTGCTGTTTATATGTTAGTTGTATATAAGAAAACATTTTTTGGACCAATTACAAATCCAATAAATGAAAAACTACAAGATATTAAAGGTAGAGAAGTAGCAGCTTTAGTACCATTAGTTATGTTAGTAGTTTATTTAGGTGTATATCCAAAACCAATTTTAGAGCCAGTAGACAATTCAGTAAAACAACTGATTCAAGTAATGCATATTAAAGCTGTTACACCTGAAGCGAAAGCAAAGATTGTAGAAGTAAATAGCATTGGGGAGGTAAAATAATGATTCAACCAATTTCAGTAGACTTAGCTAGTTTAAATATACCATCATTAGTACCAATGCTTGTAGCAATATCTGGTGCATTGATTATATTATGTATTGATCTTTTCTCAAAACCATTACATAAATCATTTTATGTAATGCTTACAGTTGTATTTTTACTTATCGATTTAGGTACAGTTATAGGTTACAATGGTGGATTAAGAGGTTTCTTTGATGTAATGTTAATGGATGGTATTGCTATACTTGCTCAAATAATTATATTAGTAGCTTCAGCATTATTTATTATCCTTGCACTATCACAAAAAAGATTTAATGAGTATAGATATCCAGAGTATTTTGCATTATTCTTATTTATGATTGCTGGATTCCAGTTTATGGTTGCAAGTGACAACTTAATTTTAATTTTTGTTGGACTTGAGACAGCATCTATGGCACTATATACAATGATTGCTATGCATAATAGAGATTGTTCTACAGAAGCAGCATTAAAATACTTTACTATGGGTGCTTTAGCAGCAGCTTTCTTTGCATTTGGTTCTATGATCTTCTATGGTTTAACAGGAAGTGTAGAATTGCATAAAATTAGTGAGATCTTAGTTGCATCAAATTTCGATTCGTATCTATTAATTTTAACAGGTGTAGTATTTATGCTTGGTGCATTAGGATTTAAATTATCTTTAGTACCATTCCATATTTGGGCACCAGATGTATATGAAGGTTCAACAGCAGCGTTAGCTGGATTTATGTCAATTGTTCCTAAGATTGCAGGATTTGTAGTAGCGTTAAGATTCTTTGAGATCTTTATCGCTGTAGACAATGCATGGGTTGAAGCTGTATTGTATTTAACGGTAGTTGTAACTATGACTATTCCAAATATGATTGCATTGGTACAAACTGATATTAAAAGAATGCTTGCATATTCATCTATTTCACATGCTGGATTTGCAATGGGTGCAATTTTAATTGGTACAACTCAAGCGACATCATCCCTATTTTTATATTGGATACTATTCTTATTTACTAACCTAGGAGCATTTGCTATGTTATGGGTACATAAGAAGAAGACAAATCATGGATTTGAAAGTGATTATCCATTTGAGATGTTCTCAGGGCTTATCAAAATATCACCTATAAGTGCTTCTATTATGGGTCTATTTATGTTAGCACTTGCAGGTATTCCTCCATTTAGTTTATTCTGGGGTAAGATGTATTTAATTGGTGCAGCTGTTAATGGTGGATATCTTATCCTAGCGTTAATTATGGCATTAAACTCTGCTATAGCAGTTTACTACTATTTAAAACTAATTGTATATATGTTCTTAAAAGAACCAACAAATGATGATAGAATAGCAGTTATGGGTAATGCAAATAATACTTTAAAAACTGTAATTGGTATTTCTGCTATTATCACATTAGGATCAATCATCTTTGTTGATCCATTACTAGATATGATTAACTACTATGTTCAAATAAGTGGATATTAGTAGATAATCTTACTAAGATATAAACCATTAGGAGGGGCAAGGCTTTTTAGCTTTGTCCCTTTTTTATTGAGTGCATCTTCTAAATCGTTAATTGATTTTTTTCCATCAGAGATATTTAAAAGTGTTTGTACCATAAGTCTAATTTGACTACGTAAGAAACTACTCCCTTTAAACTTAAATATGTAGTATCCTTTATGTTGATAAAATTTTACATCAAAGATCTCTCGAACAGTAGATACTGGTTCACTTCCCTTTTTAGAGAAGTATTCAAAATCATGGATACCTATAAATTTTTTAATAGCTTTATTGATGATCTCTATGTTTAATTCTTTATCATGATATGTAATATAAGCTTGCTTAAAAGGGTCTATATTGTCTGTAGATAGTATGTATCTGTATACTCTTTTTTTAGCACTAAATCTTGCATTAAACAGATCATCAACTTCTTGTACCAAATAGAGTTTAATCGAAGAAGGTAGATATTGATTAAGTTTATTGTGTAGCCGTTGTGTATTATCCCAGTAATGTGGAAGTTTAATATTTGCTACCTGACCTGTAGCATGAACATCTTTATCTGTACGACCACTGAGAATAAATTGTGAATCAATACCCATAGAATTGAAACACTCTAAAAAGGCATCAGCGACAGTGTTTTTCTCCGGTTGCTTTTGAGAACCGTTAAAACGGGAACCATCGTAGGAAAAAACTAATTTAACATTCATATATTAATATAACTCTTTTACAGTTTTACTGTATATGATATATGATATTAAAATCCAAAATATTGGGATAATATAGATGGATAAAAGTGGATTTATGTTAATTGCTTGTTTTATAAAGATGAAGAAGAACACTAAAGTTATACCAGTATAAAGTACAGCTCTATTTTTTTCATATCTTGGGTTAAAGTAACCAAATACAAGCATAAACAATAAAGAGATTAAAGGAAAAATGGATACTAAAATATTAAAAGAAAAATCTTCCGCAAGACCTTTATTATTTTGAATATTTGACCAGTATTTAAGAGGGTCTTGATATTGTCCAAAAGTTTTATTTTGATGAGAATCTAATATAGCCATTGTTGAGTAATCAATCTGTTCAATATTATCACCTATAACAAAGCTTTTTCCTTTATTTAAAATCAGGTTCAGATCACCAGTTTCATTTTTAATAGTAGCACTATGAGCAATAATAAATTGATCAGAAGAGTCATTTTTTCTTAATAGTTTTACATCATTATATAGTTTATCTTTGTCATCTTTTATAAATATTAGCCATTCACCAAATTCTTGACCAAATTGAGATGCTTTGATATTAAATTTAGCAGCTGCTTTTTTTTCTTGGATAAATTTCTGGTTGAGAAAATTAGCTTTAGGGATAACAACCATTGAGATAATAAACAATATAATAGATAGGATAATTGCCAGAGGCAAAAAGATATTGATTATCTTTAGTGGTTTTTGGCCAAAGCTTGATATAACTAGTAGTTCATATTCACTTGAGAGTTTTGCCAATGCAATAGATAATGAGAATATAAATGAAACGGGAAGTGTATAGAAAAGTATTTTTGGTACAGCAAATGAATAGAGTAAAAATAGTTCATAGATATCTAATTGGATAATAGATGTAAGTGATGCAATCTTTACAAGAAATATAATAGATGTAATTGAAAAAAGTGTTAAAAATATTGGAAAAAATGTTGAAGATAAATTTTTTAAAAGATACTTTTTTAACATTAAGGTAATATCCAGTGTAAATGATTTTGTGATACTAAAACTACAAAAAATCCAAGTGATAAATAGGGAATAAATGGAGTCTCAATCTCTTTTTTAATTAACATATTAAATAAAGAGTGAATTATAGCAAAAAAAGCACCAAATACAATAGCAATAATTCCATATTCTATTCCTAGAACTCCACCTATAATTGCAGCTATTGGAACATCACCTTCACCCATAGACTTTTGTGTTAAAAGTGCTTCATCTTTTGTGATTTTATATTTTATATTTTGAATATAAAAT
The DNA here is from genome assembly GCA_965659435.1 of uncultured Arcobacteraceae bacterium. Classification (GTDB taxonomy): domain Bacteria; phylum Campylobacterota; class Campylobacteria; order Campylobacterales; family Arcobacteraceae; genus JADHTT01. The sequence continues at coordinate 5,294 of CBFHVJ010000004.1, read as the reverse complement.
GTGATGATTAGTTCTAGTAAAACAAATCCACCTGCAAACATAAGAAGGCTAGAAAAGCTTACTTTACTAAAAAATAGTGTAATAACTAAGACGATGATTAGTAGATAGTCTGGAACAGCTTTATATTCATAATCTATAAATGATAGCACTATAAGAGTATAGCAAAGTAAAGTAAGTACTACAAAGTCTAGAGATAGTCCAAATTGGTAATATATTAAAGTGGTTACAAGAGCAGCTAAAAGCTCAACGATTGGATATCTTATTGAAATTTGATTATTACAATGTGGGCATTTCCCTTTAAGAAAAAGAAAAGATACTAAAGGGATATTTTCATACCAGTTTATTTGATGTTTACATTTGGTACAAAATGATCTTTTTGGTCTGAAAAGAGATATATGTTTTGGTAATCTATAAATCAGAACATTTAAAAAGGAACCAAAGATAAGTCCTATAACCAAAAGACTAAATCCCACCAAATCTACGCTCTCTTTTTATAAAGTCATCTAAAATATCATCTAATTCATTTGATGTAAACTCTGGCCAATAAGAGTTTGTGAAAAACATCTCAGCATAAGCAATTTGCCAAAGTAGATAGTTTGATACTCTTACTTCACCACTGGTTCTAATAAGTAGATCTACATCAGGAATACCAGCTGTATCAAGATTATTATTGATATTCTCTTCTGTGATATCTAGATTGTTTTCTTGAAGTTTTTTTATAGCTCTTACAATCTCATCACGACTACCATAATTGAGTGCTAGAATTTGAGTTAATCCTGTACAGTGTGAAGTTTTATTTTCTACATCATAAATTACATCTTGTAGTTTTTTAGAGAATTTAGAAAGATCTCCAATTGCTTTAAATTTTACATTATTTTCGAGGTAAATTGGAAGTTCAGATTTAAAATACTTTTCTAAAAGTTTCATTAGAAACTCCACTTCTAATTTTGGTCGTGACCAATTTTCTGTACTAAAAGCATATAGTGTTAGATAGTCAATACCAATGTTACTACAGTGTGTTGTAATATTTCTTACTGTTTTTGCACCCTCTTCATGTCCAGAGGTTCTATTTAAACCTCTCTCTTTTGCCCATCTACCATTTCCATCCATGATAATAGCAAGGTGTCGGGGTGTTTGATTATCCATTAAGGTTACCCTCTAAAATATGAAGCAGTTCTAAAGATACTTCAAGTTTTTCTCCACTTACCTTCGAAGATGTTTTGTTGGTGATAAGTTCTATATTATTTGTATCACTTCCAAATTTATTTGTATCATCTAAAAAGTTTAAACAAACCCCATCAAGCTTTTTATTTTGAAGCATTTTGATTGCATTATCTTTACCTGTTTGTTTATCTAGTTCAGCTTTAAATCCAATTGTATAGATGTCAGTTTTATCAAGTTCTTTTAGAATATCAATGTTTTTTTCTAATTTAAGTTCCCAAGTTTCACCAATAGCATCTTTTTTTAGTTTACCAGTTTGAATCGACTTTGGAGTATAGTCACTTACAGCAGCTACCCCAAAAAAGTAAGGTTTTTGTGAAGAGTTTTCTTTTGCTTTTTGTATATTGTTTAGTACACTTTTTTGCATTTGAGCAGTACTTTGAATTTTAGATATTGATATATTAGCTGGCAAGTTTATGTTCTCTTTTGTAGTAGTTAAAGAAACATTTGCCCCTTTATAGTAAAGTGCAGTTGCTAAAGCATTAGCCATTTTTCCACTACTAAAGTTACTAATAAATCTTACATCATCAATCTTTTCAATAGTTCCCCCACCATTTAAGATAACGTCCCTATTTAGCCAATAGTTAGTTTGGAAAAGTTCCCTTACTGTTTGATGAAATATCTCTTCAACATCAGCCATAGCACCATCACCTATATCTCTACATGCAAGCTCTTTTGTCGTAGTATTGATGATTTTAAAATTACACTTTTTTAAAGCAGTTATATTTTCTTGAGTTAAAGGATTATGGAGCATATTTGTATTTGCTGCAGGTGATATAAGTTTAGTATTCGGATATGCAAGAATTGTTTGTGTAAGAATATTATCAGCAATTCCATTAGCAATTTTATTAATAGTATTTGCTGTTATTGGAGCGATTACAAAGATATCTGCCCACTTTCCTATAGTGATATGATTATTATCAGTATTTGTTGACCAGTCTTCATTTATGTCATCTAAAATAGAGTTTTGTGAAATAGTTTCAAAAGTAAGCGCTGATACAAATTTTTTAGCACTTGATGTCATAATTATTTTCACATTTGCCCCAGCTTTTTTATAAAGTCTTACAAGTTCTAATGTTTTATATATAGCAATACTTCCTGTTACTCCAACAAGAATATTTTTATCTTTTAGAAGTTCCATTATTTTTTTCCAAAAAATTTATAAAAGTAATCTTTGATTGTTTGTACTTTAGCTCTAGTTACAACTAGTTCACCACTTTTAACATCTTTTGTGATTGTACTACCAGCACCTACCATACAATCATCTTCAAGTATTACAGGGGCTACTAGTTGAGTGTCACTTCCAATAAATACATTTTTTCCTATGATTGTTTTGTGTTTATTAATTCCATCATAGTTACAAGTGATAGTCCCTGCACCTATATTTGTACCAGAGTCAATTTCGCTATCACCTAAATATGCTAAGTGACCAGCTTTTACACCATTTAAAGTTGATTTTTTTACTTCAACAAAATTTCCAATATGACTATCTTTTAAAATTGATTTTGGTCTTACTCTTGCTATTGGTCCGACACTTGAGTCTTCAATAGTACTATCTTCAACTATAGAGTTTGTTTTGATGTGGCTATTTATAATTGTTGAATTTCCAAGTAAAGAAACTCCATTTTCTATGATAGACTCCCCTTCAATTGTTACACTATTTTCAATATAGATTGACTCTGGTAATCTCATAATAACACCACTATCCATAAAGGCTTTTTTGATTCTACTTTGATGGATTATTTCAGCATTTGCAAGGTCAAATTTAGAATTTACCCCTTTAAAATTTTCTTCATTTACAAATAATGGTGTTACAATCTCACCATTATTAATTGCAATCTCTACAAGATCTGTAATATAGTATTCTTCTTGGGCATTATTGTTATTAAGTTTTGGAAGGTTTTCTTGTAGAAAATTTGTATTAAAACTATAGATACCTGCATTTGCTGTTGTAATTTTAAGTTCATCATCTGAGCAATCTTTTTGTTCTACAATTTTTTGAACATTATTGTTTTCAATTACAACTCTACCATATCCTGAAGCATCTTCAAGTTGTAGTACAGACATAACAATAGCACTATTTTGGGATGTTATAAATTTTTCAAGCTCACTACTTTGGATAAGAGGCATATCTCCATTGAGAACTAAAGAGTTTTCATATTTTATATCTATATTCATTACTGCTCCACCAGTACCTGGATAGTTTTCATGGTCTTGAATAGTATAGTGGATATTATCAAAATATTTTTCCATTGTATTTTGTACTAATTGTGCTTGATGGTATAGTACGACATGGATATCATCACTTAGTTTTTGTGCTTCTTTGATAGAGTAATAAAGCATCTCAAAGCCAGATATTTTATGCAATACCTTAGGAGTAGTAGATTTCATTCTGCTACCTTTTCCAGCAGCAAGGATAATAATAGATAAGTTTTTTTTCATTGTAATTACATCTTTAATATTAAAATATTAGATATTATACCATATCAAGATGTTAATTTGATGACATCTAGGAAAGTTTATTTTTTACAATAAAAAAGCCTCGATCAAAATGACCGAGGCTTTTAATATAAACTAAATAAAAATTATTTAGCTCTGATTCCTAAATCAGCTACTAATGAAGTGAACTTAGTGTAATCAGTTTTTCTTAGGTATTTAAGAAGTCTTTTTCTTTTACCAACCATTTTTAATAGACCAAGTCTTGAAGAGTGGTCTTTGTGGTTACCTTTTAAATGCTCAGTAAGTACTTTAATTTGCTCAGTTAATATAGCAATTTGTACTTCTGCAGAACCTGTATCTTTATCATCTCTTTGATATTTTGCAATTATAGATTGTTTTACGTCCAAATCTAAAGCCATAATGACCTCCTTGATAGGTATATATTCTTACTTCCATAGTGAAAGTAGAATGCGATTATACTTAAAAGTCCTTAAACAAAGCTTCAAAACAACTTAGATACACTTCCCTATGGAAGCGTTTGTATCAGTTTTTTCAATCTATCTTTTTATACTTATTGGTTTTATATCAAAAAAGGTTTTTCAAGATGATATCAATGAAAAAACATTAATTTTAATATCACTTTATTTTTTACAACCAATATTGACATTTTGGGGACTTACCCGAGCACCAATTGACTATAACTTAATACTATCACCTATTATATATGTGCTTATTATAACAATCACTTTAGGACTATTTATTTTAGTATCAATCAAAATTTTTGATGATGAGAAAGATAGATCTATTTTTATTGCAGCATCTTTGATAGGAAATACTGGAAACCTAGGAATCCCTTTAGGTATAGCACTTTTTGGGGAGCAAAGTGTCCCTTATACAAGTATAGTAAATATTGCAAATATTTTCTTTATTTATACTGTAGGGATCTATTTCTTTGCAAAAGGAAAATATGATTTAAAAAAATCTATTAAGTCAATGGTGAAAATACCAATATTATGGTTTACTGTTTTTGCTTTGATTTATAACTATCTTGAATTACCAATTAGTAAAGAGATGGATCATATGTTACAGATGGGTGCATACGCAACTATAGTTTTACAACTAATCATCTTTGGTGTATATCTAGCAAAAACACAAATTAAATCTCAAAACTATAAACTTAGTTTGAATATTTCAGTAGCAAAGTTAGTAATACTTCCAGTAATTGGTTTGATGATTATTTTAGTTTCACCATTAGATAGTTATGTGGCTTCTGTGTTAATGTTATCATTGATCGTTCCACTAGCAGTAAATAATGTAAATATTTCAGCATTATATGATTGTAAACCTTATGATGTAACAGCAGCTGTTTTAGTGTCTACTCTTATTTTTTTAGTGATACTATATATTGATCTAGCAGTTATAAAAAGTTTTTTAGGATAAAAATATGTGTGGAATTATAGGAACAAATTTTAAACCCAATGGCAATTTTCTAGAAGCTACACAACTTATGGGAAATAGAGGCCCAGATCATTGTGCAATTAAATACATGGAAGATAATCACTTGGGACATACAAGACTGAGTATTATTGATCTTGATAGTGAAGCAAACCAGCCATTAGAATTTGATGATATTT
>CBFHVJ010000003.1:0-36628 GCA_965659435.1 uncultured Arcobacteraceae bacterium | reverse complement strand
CTAATACTCCAGAGTTTACACACCTTCATCTTCATACTGAGTATTCATTACTTGATGGTGCAAATAAAATAAAAGTACTAGCTAAGAAAGTAAAAGAACTTGGTATGACTAGTGTAGCAATGACTGATCATGGTAATATGTTTGGTACTATTGACTTTTATAATACTATGAAAAAAGAGGGTGTAAAGCCTATCATTGGTATGGAGGCATACCTGCACAATAATGAAGAGATTGGTGATAAAACAACAAAGAAGAGATTTCATTTATGCTTGTATGCTAAAAATGATATAGGGTATAAAAACCTTATGTTCTTAAGTTCTCAAGCTTATATGCATGGGTTCTATTATTATCCAAGAATTAATAAAAAACTATTACGAGAAAATAGTGAAGGTCTAGTTTGTACTGCTGCTTGTTTACAAGGTGAAGTTAACTGGCATCTAAACCTACAAAATCAAAGAAATGTAAAAAATGGTGCACAAGGTTATGAAAAAGCTAAAGAGATAGCTTTAGAATATAAAGAGATCTTTGGAGATGATTTTTACTTAGAAATTATGAGACATGGTATCTCGGACCAACACTTTATCGATGATCAAATTTTAAAAATATCTCAAGAAACCGGTATAAAAGTTGTTGCAACAAATGATACACATTATACAGAACAAAAAGATGCAGATGCACATGAGGCATTTATGTGTATTGCTATGAATAAACTCTATGATGATCCAAATAGATTACGTCATAGTGTTCATGAGTTTTATTTAAAATCACCAGAACAAATTGCAAAACTGTATGCAGATATTCCAGAAGCTTTAGAAAATAGTATGGAGATTGCAAACAAGTGTAATCTAGAGATTAAACTTGGAGATCCTACTCCTCCAAATTTTAAATTTGCCAGGGAAAAAGCATCTATTCATCGATTAAATTTACCAGAACCAGATGTAGAGTATTCTTTAGAAAATGATAAAGTTTTATTTATACATGAATGTGAAATAGGTCTTGAAAAAAGATTAGAGCATGTTGATCCATCACGACATCAAGAGTACAAAGATAGACTTCAAGTTGAGATGGATATTATTAATAATATGAAATTCCCTGGATATATGTTAATTGTTTGGGATTTTGTTGCTTATGGAAAGTCTATTGATGTTCCCGTAGGTCCTGGAAGAGGATCAGCAGCAGGATCTTTAGTAGCGTACGCATTAGAGATTACAGATATTGATCCAATTCCATATGGGCTTCTTTTTGAGAGATTTCTAAACCCAGAAAGAATATCGATGCCAGATATTGATATGGACTTTTGTCAAGCAAGAAGGCAAGAGGTTATTGACTATGTTGTTGAGAAATATGGTCGAGCCAATGTTGCGCAAATTATTACATTTGGTAAGCTTTTAGCAAAAGGGGTTATTAGGGATGTAGCAAGAGTCCTTGATATGCCATATTCTCAAGCAGATGCTATGGCAAAACTTATCCCTGATGAATTAGGAATTAATTTAGCTAATTCATATGAAAAAGAACCAAAGATTAAAGAGCTATGTGATAGTGATCCTCAAGCAAAAAGGGTATGGGAATATGCTCTAGCTTTAGAGGGACTAAATAGAAATGCTGGAACACATGCTGCTGGTGTTGTAATATCAAATGATCCACTTTGGGAAAAAACTCCATTGTTTAAACCAAGTGGAATGGATACACTTGCAACACAATATAGTGGAAAATATGTTGAAGATGTTGATTTAATTAAATTTGATTTCCTTGGATTAAAAACACTTACTGTTATTGAAGGGGCATTAAAGCTTGTAGAAAAACGACATGGAAGAAAGATAAACTTCGTTGAAGAGGATGTAAATGATAAAGGTGTTTACGATTTAATTCAAACTGGACATACAATTGGATTATTCCAAATAGAATCTTCAGGGATGCAAGATCTAAATAAAAGATTACAACCATCAAACTTTGAGGAGATTATTGCCGTACTAGCTTTATATAGACCAGGTCCTATGGAGTCAGGGATGCTTGATGACTTTATTGATAGAAAGCATGGTCGTGCAAAAGTAGATTATTTCCATGATGAATTTGAAGAACCTTTAAAGCCAATCTTAGAAGCAACATATGGAGTTATTGTTTATCAAGAGCAAGTTATGCAAATTGTACAAACAATTGGTGGATTTAGCCTTGGTGGAGCAGACCTTGTTCGACGTGCTATGGGTAAAAAAATTGTTGAAGAGATGGATAGACTTAAAGGTGAATTTGCTGAAGGTGGAGTAAAGAAAGGCTATAAAAGAGAAAACTGTGAAGAGCTGTTTGATCTTATTGTAAAGTTTGCAGGATATGGATTTAATAAGTCCCATTCTGCAGCTTATGCAATGGTAACTTTCTATACTTCATATCTAAAAAAGTATTATCCTACAGAGTTTATGGCATCACTATTAACATCGGAAAAAGATAATACAGATAAAGTTGTAAAGTATGTAGATGAAGTAAAAAGGATGGGGTTTGAACTCGTTCCACCTGATATCAATAGATCAGATTTAGTTTTCTCTGCAGATACTATTGAAGAAAATGAAGTTGTAATGTTTGGTATGGGTGCCTTAAAAGGTGCAGGAGATGTTGCAATTAATTCTATTATTAAGTCTAGAGAAGAGGGTCCTTTTAAAGACTTAAGTGATTTTATTAGTAGAATTGATGGAAGTAAAGTAAATAAAAGAGTTATTGAAACTTTAATTAAATCTGGTGCTTTTGATGGTTTTGATTATAGTAGAAAAGCTATGTTAGAACAAGTTGAAGATATAGTAGAATCTGTAGGAAAAGCTGCACAAGCTAAAAAGATGGCTGTAGGATCACTTTTTGGAGATGATGAAGAGTTAACAACTGTAGAATTAAATTTAACAGACTGTAAAGAGTTTGATGATAAAGAGATTTTAGAATTTGAAAAAGACTCTTTAGGGTTCTATGTATCTGGACATCCACTTGATAAGTATAGAGAAACATTAGATGAGATAAGTTATACATTAAGTTCAGAACATGAAGAACTAAATGATGGTGATACTACACTTTTAATTGGTCAAGTAGAATCTATTACTGAAAAGATCAGTAAAAAAGGTACAAAATTTGGTATAGCATCTGTTATGGATCTACATGGAAGCTTTGAAATGATGTTGTTTGAAAATAGAATCAAAGAGCTTGAAGAAAATTTTGATATGACTAAACCAATAGCTTTTAAAGTAAAAGTAAAAGTTGATGATTTTGGTGTGAAGTTTAATATCATGAAAATAGAATCATTAAAAGATGCCAAAAAAGAAAAAATTGCAAAGAAAAAAGCTGTACCAAAAATAGAAGATCCTTTGGTTTTAGGGGTAGAGTTTCAAAATCAAGATACAGTTATGATGAAGCTTTTTGATGTAGTTGCAAATAATCAAGGGAAACGACCTTTAAAAATTATTATTAAATCTAAACTAAAAAATATAGAGATTGAATCAGCCTTTCATGTGACAAATAAAGTTGTTGATTTAGTACAAAATATCGATGGGGTATATGTTGAATAAAAAAAATATTTTAATTACAAATGATGATGGTTTTGAAGCTATTGGATTAAAGCATCTTGTAGAAGCTTTAAAACCTATTGCAAATATATATGTTGTAGCACCAGATAGAAATCAAAGTGCATGTGGACATAGTATGACACTTAATAGACCACTAAAAATGGAAAGCTTTGATGATGACAGTTATACAATTGATGGGACACCAACAGATTGTGTATTTATCTCATTATACACTATATTTGATGAGGTTAAGCCAGATCTATTAATAAGTGGTATTAATATTGGTTCAAATATGGGTGAAGATATCACTTATAGTGGAACGGTTGCTGGTGCTATGGAAGCTGTACTTCATAAAGTTCCTGCTATTGCAATTTCTCAAGTGTATAATAATCTAAATTCAAATGAAAATAAAAATGATTGGGATTTTGAATTAGCAAAGCAAACAATTGTAAAAGTAGTTGAAAAAATATTTGATGATGGTTTTCCATTAGAAGAAAGAAAACTATTAAATATAAATATTCCTCAAATAGCACCAAGTGAATCTAAAGGGATAAAAATCACAAAAGCTGGATATAGAGAATATGGAAATGATATTCATACTCATCATAATCCAAGAGGGGAATTATATCATTGGATTGGACTACATCCATTGATTTGGCAAAGTGATGATAAGGCCTGTGATTTTGAAGCTATTAAAGATAATTATGTTTCAATTTCACCAATTAAACTAGACTTAACAAGTTATGAAGATATAAAAAATTTACAAGAATGGATATAAAAATGGAAAACTTAATTAATCAATTAAATCAAGATATTAAAAAAGTGATAGGGCAATTTATTGCTGAAGAGAAAATAGTAGAAAACCTAAAGAAAAGACTTACAAAAAAAGAGTTCAAATACTATAAGTTAAGAGTTGAAGGTTGTAGTGATGATGTAATGCTTGATGAGCTAAGATGTGATCAAAAAAGACTAGAAGAGTTATCAAAACAAACACTAGTAAAACTAAATCAAGAAAAAGTAAAGCAAGATATACTGGAATATTAATTGAAATATATTATCACTATTGTATCCATTGTTCTTTTTTTTACAGCTTGTGAAAAAAGACAAATAGAGACAAAGAAAGAGATATCAAAAGCATTATTTGAAAAAACTAGTTTTAATGAACTAGAGGGATTTTCACAAGACAATCTAGATTTAGCATTAGAAGTATTTCAAAAAGATTGTAAAGCTAGAAAAGTGCATAGTCAACTAAAAGATGTTTGTAAAAAATCTTTAGAATATACAAGTGGTATAAATTTTTATGAAGAAAATTTTGAGCCATATAAACTTCTAAATAAAAATAAAACAGATAATGGACTTATTACTGGATATTATGAACCAATTTTAAATGGTAGTTTAGAGAAAACAGAAAAATTTCAATATCCAATATATGGTTTGCCAAAAGATCTAGTGATTGTAAATCTTGGATCTATTTATCCTGAGCTAAAAAAATATAGACTACGAGGAAAGTTAAAAGGCAATAGAGTTATTCCCTATGATACAAGAGAAGAGTTTGATACAAAAGAGCATAAAGATATAGAGGCTATTTGTTATGTTGATAGTAAAGTAGATAGATTCTTTTTAGAGATTCAAGGTAGTGGAAAAGTAAAACTGCAAGATGGAACAATCATAAATGTAGGGTATGCTGGACAAAATGGAAGACCGTATTATCCAATAGGTAGAAAACTTATTGAACTTGGTGAAGTAAAAAAAGAGGATATGAGTTTACAAGCTATTGCTAAATGGTGTGAACAAAATCCTACTAAAGTGGATAAACTCTTAAACCTAAATCAAAGTAAAGTCTTCTTTAGAATAAGTAAGCATACAGCTACAGGTAGTTTAGGTGTGCCATTGGTTGCAAAGAGAAACTTAGCAGTTGATAGAAAATTTATACCTCTAGGTTTTCCTGTATTTATAAATACAACACACCCTATAACAAATGAAAAAATAGATAGCTTGATGGTAGCAGCCGATACAGGTGGAGCTATTAAGGGTGATATTAGAGCTGATTTTTTCTGGGGAAATGGAAAAGAAGCAAAGTTAAATGCTGGTAAAATGGCACAAAAGGGAAAACTAACAATCCTTATTCCAAAAGTGAGTCAAAAAATGACAAAATGGAAAAGTGATAATTCAAAATATTTAAAAGTAAAAGGAAAATAATTAATGTCAAGACATATAACAAATAAAATATCGGATATCTTTCATAAGTTTGCAACTACAAAGTTTCCAACAACAATCCAAAATATTATAAATACGGGATATGTAAAGTTTTTAGGTCTTGATATGAAAGAGTTTAAAGCGCCAGGAAGCTATAAAACTTTAAATGAATTATTTACAAGAGAATTAGTTCAACCACACCATAGAGATATTGATCATAGTTTAGATCATTTTATCTGTCCATCTGATAGTTTTGTATCTGCACAAGGAGATATCAAAGGTGATACAGCTTTACAAATAAAAGGGATGGAGTATTCTGTAAAAGAATTACTTACTGATAAAATAGATAAGAACAACTATGAAAAAATGGTTGATGGTGACTTTATGAATCTATATCTTTCTCCAAAGGATTATCATAGATACCATAGTAGTTATGATTGTAAAGTTACAAAGCTTATCCATGTGCCAGGGAAATTGTATCCTGTGAATTTTAAATATTTAAATAAACAACCATCACTTTTTGTAGAAAATGAAAGAGTGATTTTAGAGTGTGTTACAAAAGAGAATCAAACTTTTTATATGGTTTTTGTAGGTGCTTTAAATGTAGGGAAGATGGTATTTGAATTTGAACCAAGAGTTGAAACAAATAGTGATGTATCTGAGATAAAAGTATATGAGTACGAAGATATGACTATAAGAAAAGGTGACTGTTTAGGTTATTTTAAAATGGGTTCAACAGTACTGATGTTCTGGGAAAAAGATATGGTAACTCTTGAAGATTTAGAAAATCAACCAGTTAGATTTACAGATATTATTGCAACTGTAAAGTAAGGTGTAGTCACAACAATTGAAAAATGATATATTACTATTATTAATATATCATTAACTTTCTTCTGATAGAATACTCTCTAAATTACGCGGGAGAGTATTTTCATGAAATATATCATAGGATTTTTATTTTTCGTAACTTCACTACTATTTGGAAGTAACGATTTTTTAACACCTGACCAAGCTTTTAAAACAAAAATTACTAAAAACTCAGATAACATCACATTTAACCTACAATTACCAGATTCGATCTATATTTATGATGAGATGTTAAAAGTAAATATTATAGCTGGTGAAAAAACAGCAGATATTACTGAAAAGCTTTCTATTCCAGATCCTATAGAATATCATGATTTTCAAACACATTTTGGAACACTTAATATTGTTGTACCAAATAGTTTAATTCAAGAAGTAACTGGTAACAAAGATGGAAAAATAGATTTTAACTTCCAAGGATGTTCAAAAGCAGGACTTTGTTATCAGCCTATGACTAAATCTATAGATTTTCAAGCAGCAGCTCCTGTAAAAGTAGAGAAGAAAGAACCTATAAAAAAAGTGAGTGAAACAGACTCTATTACAGCAACACTGTCTGGTGGAAATGTATTTATAGTACTTCTGACATTTTTTGGATTTGGATTACTTTTAGCGTTAACTCCGTGTGTATTCCCAATGATTCCTATTCTTTCAAGTATTATCGTATCACACTCTAAAGGTGGTACTAAAGAGATGACAGCAAAAAAAGGTATTTATCTATCTTTCATCTATGTACTTTCAATGTCTGTAGCATATACAATTGCTGGAGTTGCTGCAGGGTTATTTGGAGCAAATCTTCAAGTAGCACTTCAAAATCCATTTGTATTAGTTTCGTTTGCGGCACTATTTGTAGCATTAGCATTTTCGATGTTTGGATATTATGAGATATCTATTCCAGCATCATGGCAAACAAAAATTGATAAGTTAACAAACGCAAAAGATGATAAAGGAATTGCAGGTGTTGCAATTATGGGATTCTTATCTGCTCTTATTGTAGGTCCTTGTGTTGCTCCACCACTTGCAGGAGCATTAGTATATATAGGACAAACAGGTGATGCACTTTTAGGTGGTGCTGCTTTATTTATCATGAGTATGGGTATGGGACTACCACTTCTTCTTGTAGGAGCAGGTGCTGGTAAATATATGCCAAAACCAGGTGGTTGGATGTCAACAGTTTCAAAAGTATTTGGTGTGGTGATGTTAGGTGTTGCTATTTGGATGCTTGAAAGAATCTTACCAATTTCAGTGACATTTATGTTGTGGTCATTGTTATTCTTTGGAACGGGATTGTATTTCTTTAGAGATACTAAAATGTTTATAGGAAAAGTTATCTCTATTTTAGTACTACTAATTGGTATTATTTTTGGTATAGGTATTGCTACAAAAGCTACAAATGTACTAAATCCATTAGAGAATGTAATAGGTGAAAAAGTTAAGCATATGAAGTTTAAAAGAGTTTCAACTGTAAAAGAACTTGATGAAATTATTGCTAATTCAAAGCAACCAATTATGTTAGATTTTTATGCTGATTGGTGTATTAGTTGTAAAGAGATGGAGCATAATACATTTAGCAAAAAGATTGTTCAAGATAAACTAAAAGACTTTATCTTACTTCAAGTAGATACAACAGCAAATACAGATGATGATAAAGCACTATTAAAGAAGTTTAATCTGTTTGGACCTCCAGGTATCATCTTCTGGAAAGATAAAAAAGAATTGAAAAATATTACTATTATTGGATATAAATCACCAGAAGAGTTTATAAAGATTGTAGAGCAAGAATTTAAATAGCTTTTAAGCCTTTAAATATAAGCATCTAGTAGGGTATCCAACTAGATGCTTTTTTATTTCTATAAAACTACTTGACAAAGATACACTCAATAAGATATAATTTCTAGCAGTTTAACAATATGAGTGCTAAAAGGAGGTTGTTCGTATGACAAAAAAAGAATTTTTATTACAATCAATCATCCAAGCATATATAAAAGAGTGTGAACCTATTGGTTCTACAGCGTTAAAAAATATGTATGGTATTACTTATTCTCCAGCAACAATTAGAGGCTATTTTAAAAAGCTAGGGGATGAAGGATATTTAGCACAAGAGCATGTAAGTAGTGGAAGAACACCAACTACTGAAGCTTTAAAAGAGTATTGGGGAAATAGATTAAATTTTAATCTTGACCAAATAAACTATGAAAATCTTGAGTTTTTTGCAAAAGACCAAGATCTATGTGTATTTATAAAGCAACAGTTAAACGATAAATTAAAAAGAGTTTTAAATATTGAAAACCTTTATATGATTTTGGAGTTTGATAGTTTTTCAATCACAGTGAAGTTTAATGCAGCACTTTATAGATTTATCGATGATATGGTTGGACTAGATCCAAATCAAATCATGAAGATCAGTAGAGAAGTTGGAGCAACTACGCTATATGAAGAGCTTTCAAAAGAGATATCTTCAAGTGCATATGAGATCACTAATTTGAAGCCATTTTTAAAATTTGCTGTTGATTATGATTTAGATGAAGAAGTTATTAATAAGTTTTTAACTGGAGAGATATTAAATAATCTACAAGATGGTATATACTATGAACAGTTATTACCAGATGGATTTATTGGAATAAATCACAGTACAAAAGTGCGTGGAACTGATATAAACATGTTAGTTGTAGGACACTTATCAAAAGATTACGAATATTTTTATAAAGGGATTGTAGCGTGAGCGAAGAAGTAAAAAATGAAGAACTAAATCAAGAGGTAGAAGAGACTACTGAAACTACTTGTAATGAGAATACACAAGAGTGTACTGATGAAGAAAAATTTGCATCTCTAGATGAAGAGTTTAAAGCAAAAATGGAAGCTAAAGTAGCTGAAGCAGAAGCTAAAGCACAAGAAGCAGAAGATAAATTTTTAAGAACACATGCTGATTTTGAAAATATCAAAAAAAGACTTGAAAGAGAAAAATACCAAGCGATTGACTATGCAAGTGAAAAATTTGCAAAAGATCTACTTGCTCCAATTGATGCACTTTTAATGGCTCAAATCTCAGCTAATGGAGATTTTGAAGCAGAAGTTGTTATTGAAAAGTTAAGAGAAGGTATTGAGTTAACTGTTAAGTCTTTTAACAAAGCTTTTGAAAAGCATAATATCACTGAAGTTGAGTATGATCTATTCAACCCAGAATGTCACAATGCAGTTATGCAAGTAGATAGCGAAGATGTAGAATCTGGACAAATTGTTCAAGTGATGCAAAAAGGGTATCAGTTTAAAGATAGGCTTCTTCGAGAAGCAATGGTTAGTGTAGCTAACTAAAGTTATTGACCGAAAAGTCAAAAAACTATCACAAATTATTTAAAATTATAAAAAAGTTAATAAGGAGTCACAATGGGTGCAACTATAGGAATAGATTTAGGAACTACAAATTCATGTGTAGCAGTATATGAAGGTGGAGAAGCGAAGATTATTACAAATAAAGAGGGAAAAAATACAACTCCTTCAATTGTAGCTTTCACAGATAAAGAAGAGATTTTAGTAGGAGATAGTGCAAAAAGACAAGCTATCACAAATCCTGAAAAAACAATCTACTCTATTAAGAGAATTATGGGTCTTATGATTGATGAAGAGCATGCAAAAGATGCTATTGATAAAGTAGGATACAAAATCGTAGAAAGAAATGGAGCAGCTGCAGTAGAAATCGCTGGTAAGACTTATACTCCACAAGAGATCTCTGCAAAGATTTTAGGAAAATTAAAAACAGATGCGGAAGCTTATTTAGGTCAAGAAGTTACAGATGCAGTTATTACAGTACCAGCATACTTCAATGATGCTCAAAGAAAAGCTACTCAAGAAGCTGGAACTATTGCAGGATTAAATGTATTAAGAATCATCAATGAGCCAACAGCAGCAGCACTTGCATATGGTTTAGATAAAAAAGGTGAAGAGAAAGTTATCGTTTACGATTTAGGTGGAGGAACATTTGATGTTACTGTACTAGAGATTGGTGATGGAACTTTTGAAGTATTATCAACTGATGGTAATGCATTCTTAGGGGGAGATGATTTCGATAACGCAATTATTGATTGGTTAGCTGATGATTTCCAAAGTGAATATGGAATTGATCTAAGAACAGATAAAATGGCTCACCAAAGATTAAAAGATGAAGCTGAAAAAGCGAAAAAAGAGTTAAGTAGTGCAAGTGAAATTGAGATTAATATCCCATTTATCACAGCAGATGCTACAGGACCAAAACACTTAGTGAAGTCTTTAACTAGAGCTAAATTTGAATCAATGACTGAAAACTTAGTTGCTGAGACTTTAGATCATATTAAAACTGCTATGGGTGATGCAGGTCTTGATAATGATGAGATCGATGAGATTATCATGGTTGGTGGATCTACAAGAATCCCTAAAGCACAAGAGGTAGTTAAAGAGTACTTCGGAAAAGGTTTAAATAACTCTGTGAATCCAGATGAGGTTGTTGCTGCAGGTGCTGCTATTCAAGGTGGTGTTTTAACTGGTGATGTTAAAGATGTATTACTTCTTGATGTAACTCCATTATCTTTAGGTATTGAGACTATGGGTGGTGTTATGACTAAACTAATTGAAAAAGGTACTACGATTCCTGTTAAGAAATCGCAAGTTTTCTCAACTGCAGAAGACAATCAACCAGCAGTATCAATTAATGTAGGGCAAGGTGAAAGAGAATTCTGTAGAGATAATAAATCTTTAGGTAAGTTTGATCTATCTGATATCCCACCAGCACCAAGAGGTGTACCTCAAATTGAAGTAACATTTGATATTGATGCAAATGGTGTATTAAATGTATCTGCAAAAGATAAAGGTACTGGAAAAGAAAATACTATTACTATCTCTGGTTCATCTGGATTATCTGATGATGAGATCGAAAAAATGGTACAAGAAGCAGAAGCAAACAAAGAAGCAGATGCAGCGAAAAAAGAGCTTGTAGAAGCTAGAAACCAAGCAGAAGCATTATTACATTCTACGAAGAAATCTTTAGAGGAAAACAAAGGTGTTGTTTCTGAAGATGAAGAGAAAGCTATTGTAGATGCAGCAGCAGAGCTTGAAGAGTTACTTAAAAATGAAGATGCTACAAAAGAGCAAATTGATGAAGCTGTTAAGAAACTAACAGAAGTTTCTCATAAGTTAGCTGAAGCTATGTATAAAAAAGAGCAAGGTGGAGAAGCTGGTGCAGCTGATCAATCTAAAAAGAAAAAAGATGACGATGATGTTATCGATGCTGAAGTAGAGTAATCCTCTACTTCATCGCTACAATAAATTGTATACAATAGTTTCCACAATAATATTTCTACTTCTAGTAGTATTCTCAGTTCTTCTATACTTAAGACTAAAAAAACAAAATCTAGTAAAACTTCATCATGGTATTTGTCCAAACTGTGAAGCAACACCTAAAACTTTTACCAATCCAACAACAAATGCTAAAATCAAAGTAGATATAATAACTACAAAAGTATTAAGAAGTGGTGGTTGTAGCGGTGTAAGTGATATTGAGTATAGATGTAAAGAGTGCGGATTTAAGCAAGTTCACCAAGAATTTGGTGGGGGAAGCTGTTAATCTTTATTTCTAGTATTATTCTCAATTAAACTTTTTGCATTTTCATAAGCAATCATTTTTGCAACTTCAGGTTTAAGTGTATTAAGTACTTTTCTTACACGTTTTATTTTCTTTTTATATTTTTTATATGGTACACCATATCTACCAAAATGCATATCAGTACCTATCATAAACCTGTTTGGCATCTGCTCAAAAAGTTGTGCCCAGTCTTCATAAAGATCACCATTTTCATTTACTACAGGTTCTAAGTTTTTCCATTTATTATGTTTATTTATAGTTTTAATACTCATCATCACATTTGGATATCTGTTTAAAATATTTTTGACATTTGTAGTATTTGTCATCATGGTATGTGAAAAAATTAATTTTAATTTTGGAAATTTTTGATGAAGTAATTCAAGTGCTGTAAAAATCTCATCTTCATGTGACTTTCCATTAGCTTCAACTGGCTCTATATGAAGTACCAAGCAAAGATTATTATCTTCTATAGCTTTCAATATTTTTAAAAATGGTTTAAAGTTTAGTGGATATTCAATAACATTTTGACCACCTTTACGATTTCCTCCAAAACCTTTGTCATAATGATGAGATGCAATTTCACCTACACCTATATAGTTTTTTGAATCTTCTTTTATACCTTTGATTATATTTTCTAATTCTTTTTTGTTATATCCGTATCTATATGCATCGTGAAGCCAATTACTTATTTCATATCCAGTAAAAAGAAATATAGTTTTTTGATCATATGTTTTTGCTTTTATTCTTCTTTCTACACCTACTTTAGGATACGGCTTTATCCCATCGTTTGGTGTAGGCATGAAAAATATCTTCTCAACACCAGTATCTTTTATAAGAGTGATTAACTGTTTATCATCTGGCAATATACCATTTATAGGTGAGTAAAGATGAGTTACAGTATCTATTATCGGTCCTGCATATTTTCCACTATATGGTCTTGCTTTTCTGTCAAGATTAGTTCGAACTTTATGAATTGTAAAAGGTACTTTTGGAAGAGGGTTCTAATTGAGAATCATCAATTTTATTTGGTGGTGTTACTAGAGAGTGCTTAGTTGAAGAACACCCTACAAACAATGTAAAACTAAAACTTACAAGTAATAGTTTTACTATTGTTTTCATATTATTTATCTAGTCTAACTCTTACAGATTCAGCATGAGCTGTAAGTCCTTCTGTATCTGCAATAAGTGCACAATCTTCACCTATTTCATTGATCGCTTTTTTAGAGAAGCTAATGATTGATGATTTTTTCATAAAATCTTCTACATTTAGTGGGCTATAGAATTTAGCAGTTCCACCAGTAGGAAGTGTATGGTTAGGACCTGCTATATAATCACCTATTGGTTCAGGAGTATTTTCACCTAAGAATATCGCACCAGCATGTTTAATAGCTGGTAATAGTTCAAATGGATTTTGAGTCATCACTTCAAGGTGTTCAGGAGCGATCTCATTCATAAGTTCAATCGCTTTATCCATACAATCAGTTATGATGATACAACCTCTTTCATCGATAGATTTTTGAGCGATCTCATTTCTAGATAGTTTTGCTAAATAATTATTAACTTCTACACTTGTCTTATTTGCTATATCTTCGCAAGTTGTGATCATGATAGAACTTGCCATCTCATCATGCTCTGCTTGAGAAAGAATATCAATTGCTAGGTATTGAGCATTTGCACTATTATCAGCTAAGATACCGATCTCAGATGGTCCAGCGATCATATCGATATTTACTTCACCAAATACAAGCTTTTTAGCAGTTGCTACGAAAATATTTCCAGGTCCTGTAATCACATCTACTTTTTTAAGAGTTTCCGTACCATAAGCCATAGCAGCAACTGCACTAGCTCCTCCAACTTTCATAACAGTTTTGATACCACAAAGGTGACAAGCTGCAAGTAAAAGTTCATTTGGTTCATTGTCTGGAGTTGGTGTACAAACGATGATCTCTTCAACACCTGCTACAATTGCAGGAATTGCATTCATAAGTAAGCTACTTGGATATGCTGCTTTCCCACCAGGGATATATAATCCAGCTCTATCAACAGCAGTTACTTTTTGACCTAGCATAGTTCCATTGTCTTCGAAATCAAGCCAAGACTTTGGTAGTTGTTTTTCATGGTATGCTTTGATTCTATCGTATGCTTTATGTAGAGCCACTTTCAATTTTTCATCGATATTGTTGTAAGCTTTTTCCATATCAGCTACATCTACAAATAATTCAGCTTCATTTGCTGGTGTCCAGTTGTCAAACTTTGCAATATGTTCTGCTACTGCTTTATTTCCATTATCAATAATATCATCGATGATACCTTGAACAATTCCACTTACTTGCTTGATATCAACTTTAGCTCTTCCTAAAATCTCATCAAATTCATTTTGAAAGTTTGCATCATTTGTATTTATAATTTTCATTTTATACCTTTTAAAATCTCTTTTACTATTTTTTCAATTGGTCTATTTTCAACATTTACAATCATATCAGCACACATTTCATACTCTATAACTCTTTGGTTATATAGCTCTTTAGCAGCTTTTAAATCTTGTAGAAGTGGTCTTTTTTTTAGTTTAGCTTTTGCATTTGGTGCGTTATTGATTCTATTTAAGATGCCATCAAATGATGATTGCAAGTAGATCACTTTTCCAATTTTACTTAGATTTTCTTGTCTATAAAAACCACCACCTGTTGAGATGATAGTATTTTTGACATTATTTTCGCACCATAAAGCACATTTTTTTTCTAATGCTCTAAAATGGGGTTCACCACTATCTTTAAAAATCTTTTTTATTTTTTTATTTTCTAATGATTCAATAAGATCATCAGTATCTACAGCAAAGTAGTCACTTGACTTTACAAGAGCTCTGGCAACAGTTCCTTTACCGACACCCATAAAACCTATAAGTATGATGTTGTTGTTTTGCAATATAAACCTTCTTAGATAATATTTTGTGATTATATCTAATTGTAGGTATTTTTTTACTTACCTATTTATATTGATTATCTGTAGTTATATAAATAATAATTAGTATTTATATTTAAAAGTTATTTAATTTTGATTGTATAAAATTAATAAAACAATTATAAAGGATAGAAGATGAAAGGTGAACCATCATTAAATCAAATCGATGATTATAACAATAACGAGTCTCCAGAGAAAAGAAGAACAATTTGGATGGTGATTATTGGATTACTTATTTTAGGAGCTATTTATGCAACTGTAAAATATAATTTTGATAGTGTTGATGACTATATAGGAACGCCAGAAAAGCCAGGAATCAATACTTCAAGAAAGTAAAATAAACTACTTTAAATATCTTATTAAATATTATAAAAAATTATGATAGAGTTGTTAAAATTAATTCATAAGGATAGATTATGACAAGAATAATGAAGTATGTTTTATTAACATTTATGAGTGCATCAGTACTTTACAGTAATGGTTTGGAACTAAAGTATGACGGTGTAAAGGTAACTTACACTAATAGTAGCGAAGTGGAAAAAAGTGTAGATATTAAAAGACTACACGATAGATCTTGTAGAAAAATCAATGGAGCAAAACCTGATAATGTATGGGGTGGAGATTATGCAAAAGAGGGATTAAATCCAAACTGTACAAAGACATTTTTAACTACTGCTGGAAAAATTCAACCTATGAAACTAGTTGATGGTGTAGATACACTTGGTGAACTAGAGGTGATTAGCTTTATCAAAGATGCACAAGCAAATGAGCAGATGCTTTTAGTTGATGCAAGAATGCAAGGATGGTATAAAATCAGTACGATCCCTACAGCTGTTAATATGCCATTTAAAAGTTTTGAGCCAAAATCTGGTGAATTTGAAAACATTTTAATGGAATTAGGTGTTGAAGAAGAGAATGGTAAATATGATTTTTCTGATGCTAAATCATTATTATTATTTTGTAATGGAGCATGGTGTCCACAATCAGGTTGGGCAATTGAAAATTTAATTAGTATTGGATACCCTAAAGATAAATTAAAATGGTATAGAGCAGGTATGTATGGTTGGACTAGTTTAAACCTAACAACTATTAAGCCATAGTAAAAAACTAAATAAGGGTTTTGATGATTGAAAATATTAAATGTGAGATAAAAAAAGTAATTGTTGGACAAGATGAACTTCTTGATAGTATGTTAGTAGCTTTATTAAGCAAAGGACATGTACTAGTTGAAGGAGTTCCTGGCGTTGCAAAAACTACAGCTGTAAAATCATTAGCACAAACACTAGGATTAAATTTTAAGCGTATTCAGTTTACTCCTGATTTGCTTCCTAGTGATATCACTGGAAATGAGATTTTAGATCTAAAAAACAATGAATTTACTATCAAACATGGTCCAATTTTCACAAATCTTTTACTTGCAGATGAGATCAATAGAGCAGGGGCAAAAGTACAATCAGCACTACTTGAAGCTATGGCTGAAAAGCAAGTGACTATTGGTGAAGATACTTTTAAATTAGATGAACCTTTTATGGTACTCGCTACTGCAAACCCAGTAGAACAAGAGGGTACTTATGAGCTTCCAGAAGCTTCTCTTGATAGATTTATGTTAAAAGTAAATGTAGGCTATAACACTATTGATGAAGAGTTTGAAGTTGTTCAAAGAGTAGCCTTTAAAGGTTTTGAAACGATTAACAAAATCTTGGATAAACAACAGTTTGAAAAACTAAAACAAGATGCTCATGATATCCATATTGATGATGAGTTGACAAAATATATTTTAAAAATTGTCTATGCTACAAGAGAGCCAGAAAATTATGGTCTTGAAGATCTTAAAGATTATATAGAATTTGGTGCAAGTCCAAGAGGAAGTATTGACTTATATAAAGCTTGTAAAGCATATGCATATATAAATGGTAAAGAGTTTGTTACACCATTTGATATCGCAAAAGTTTCATATCTTGTATTAAGACATAGAATTATTTTAAGTTATGAAGCACATGCAGATGGGATCACAACTGATGATATTATTAAGAAGATTCTGGAGAAGATACCAGCACCATAATGTCAAACCTAAAGCTTAAAACAAGAAGAAACCTTTTTTTATATAGCGCCGGTGAACATCAATCTATTTTTAGTGGAGATGGATTAGACTTTAAAGAGATTCGAGAGTATGACAGCGGTGATGATATACGGCATGTAAACTGGAAAGTTACTGCAAGAAGTGGACAAGCTAGTGTAAATATATTTAATGAAGAGAAACAATTAAATATAGTTGTTGTTTATCTCAATAGTGGAAGTATATATTTTGGAAGTTCTCGAAGTAAACAAGACACAGCTATAGAAACTGTAACAACTCTTTGTAATACTGCAGCTATACAAAATGATCTTTTTACCACAGTGATTTTTAATGAAAATGAACAGCAGTTTTTTAAACCAACAAAAAATAAAAAAGTGGTAGATTTAATAGCTCAAAGTGCTTATAGTCATGAGCCTATTGGTCATACTATAAATTACGATAAATTAAGTTATTATCTTTTAAATAAGATCAAGAAAAAATCATTAGTTTTTATTGTAGGTGATTTTTTTGAGATACCTGATTTTAAACTACTTGGTAGAAAACATGAAGTTTATTGTGCAATTGTACGAGATAAATTAGAAGAAAATCTACAACTTACAGGTGAGTTTAACTTTATAGATACAAATAGTTTATCTGAAGAGTTAGTTTATTTAGATGACACAAGTATCA
The DNA here is from genome assembly GCA_965659435.1 of uncultured Arcobacteraceae bacterium. Lineage (GTDB taxonomy): Bacteria > Campylobacterota > Campylobacteria > Campylobacterales > Arcobacteraceae > JADHTT01. The sequence continues at coordinate 18,720 of CBFHVJ010000003.1, read as the reverse complement.
AAAAATACCATGAAAAACTACAACAACATGATAAAGAGCTATTTGGACACTTTAAGAGAAATAGAATTAAAGCAGAAAAGATCTATACAGATCAAGATGTAGTAAAACAACTTTATGGATTAGTAAAAAAATGATAGAGCAACTAAAAGATATTAAACCTTTAGAGGTTTTATCTATTGACTATACTCCTTATTTTATCACACTAGCTGTAGTTGTATTTTTACTATTTGTTCTCATTGTAATTTTCTTGTATTTAAAAAGTAAAAAAGAGTTAACAAAACGACAAGTAGCTATTAAAGCACTACAGCAGTTAGACTTTACAGCAGATTCTAAGACTATTGCTTATAGTTTTACACTATACGGAAAAGAGTGTGTGGAGCCAACATACTATGATGAATTTCAAAATATTGTAAATGAGCTTGAACAGTATAAATACAAAAAAGATGTGGACCAGCTATCTCAAGAGCTTATTGATGAGATGAGAGAATTTATTAAGGTTAGGCTGTGATGGAGTTATTTAATAATATCACTTTTGAGTATCCATATGTATATCTTTTTCTAGTTATATACATATTGTGTCAGTTCTGGTGTAAACCAAAACATCAAAGCTTGTACTTTTCAAATACAGTGCTTTTAAAATCGATTTCAAAAGCACCAGGATTATTAATAAAAACATTACGATTTTTAGTAGTATTTTTTATCCTTACAGCCTTAGCTTCTCCTGTAAAAAAAGATGATATATCTTTAGATGAAAACCATGGATATGAGATATCTTTGATTTTAGATGCAAGTGGAAGTATGCTTGAAGCTAATAAATTTACTATCACTAAAGAGATAGTTTCACAATTTATTGAACAAAGAAAAACAGATAAATTAGCTTTAAGTATTTTTGCAGATTTTGCATATGTAGCAGTACCTCTTACATATGACAAAAAAAGTTTACTTGGTTTGCTACAGTATATAGAAGTTGGTGTTGCAGGACAAAGACAAACAGCACTATATGAGGCCTTATTTTTAAGCTCAAATCTTTTTAAAGATAGTAAATCAAAAGATAAAATTGCAATTTTATTAACAGATGGACTTGATACAGTAAATAGTATACCTCTTGATATAGCTATATCTAAAGCTAAAAAATATGATATTAAAGTGTATACAATAGGTATTGGTCAAAGAGGGGACTATGATCCTAAAGTTTTAGAAACAATTGCTAAAGAAACCAATGGAAAGTTTTTTGAAGCAAATAGTATAGAAAAACTTCAACAGATTTATAAAGAGATTGATAGTTTAGAAAAAAGTGAAATAGAAACTGATAAGTTAGTAAAAAAAGAGTATTTTTACCAATACCCTTTAGATATTGCTATAGGGCTTTTATTTTTAGTAATACTTATAAATAGGAGATATTCATGATAAGTTTTGAATCTCCAAATGCTTTTTATGTACTAGCTCTTTTGTTTATTGTTTTATTTGTAAATGGTATCTCAAAAAGCTATCAACATTATTTTTCTAAAGAGATGTTTGAAAAGATTGTTGTTGGTAAAGATAGAAAAAAGATAAAGCTTATACTTTTAATTAGTAGTTTCATTTTTCTTGTGATATCACTAGCAAGACCAGTAATCCCAAATAAGCCAATTGAAGTTGATCAAAGTAATGTAAGTTTTGTAGTTGCTTTTGATATCTCAAAGTCTATGAAAAGTGAAGATGTTTATCCAAATAGATTACAGTTTAGTAAAAGTAAGTTTAATGATATTTTAGAAAATCTTACAGATGAAAAAGTTGGAGTTATTGGATTTTCAAATGAATCGTTTATGGTTGCTCCAATTACTAATGACTATAGTACCTTAAAATTTTTAGTTGAAAATGTGAATCAAGATATGATTAGTACAAGTGGTTCTTCTGTATTTAGTGCTTTACAAACAGCAAATGAACTATTAAAAGATCAAAAAGAGAAAGCACTTATTGTATTTACAGATGGTACAGATTCCAAAGAGTTTAGTGATGCAATAGATTATGCAAATGAAAATAATTTAAAAGTATTTATCTATACTGTTGCTACTAAAAAAGGTGGAGTGATACCTCTTAAAAAAGGTGGAGTTCAAAAAGATAGTAATGGTAATATTGTTATTACAAGTTTAAATGAAAATATTAAGCAGCTTGCTTTACAAACTGATGGAGCATATTTACGACATAGTGTTTCATCATCTGATATTGTGAAGTTTATAGATGTGATTAAAAATAAATTTACAAATGAAAATAAAGAGAAAATCACTATAAGTACAAATGAGGAGCTTTTCTATTATCCATTGGTTTTAGCTTTAATTTTATTTATGCTTGCTATTAGTGGCTTTAAAAGAGGTGTAAGATGAAATTGTTAATAGCTTCTCTTTTTATAGTGATGAATTTAAATGCTTCAATATTTGATGATATTAATATCTATAAATCAAATAAAATGATTCAAGAGGGAAAAGTACAAGAATCTAGAGAACTACTTGAGAGTATTGAAAATAAAAGTGATAAGATCTATTATAATATTGCTAATAACTATTATCAAGAAAAAGATTATCAAAAGGCTATTGAAAACTATCAAAAGATTAAAAGTAAAGAATTACAGTTTAAAACCTTACATAATTTGGGAAATAGTTACGCAAATATAAAGAATATAGATGAAGCGATAAAATCATATGAAAATGCCTTAAAAATAAAAGAGAATCAAGATACAAAATTTAATCTTGAGTTGTTGAAAAAAAAGCAACAGCAAGATCAGCAAAACAAAGAAGAGAAGAAAAATAAAGATAAACAAAATGAACAGAAAAGAAATAACAAAACTGATGATAGTAAAGAAGATGAAGAGTTTAAAGAGGATCAGGAATTAAAAGAGAGTGAACAAAAAAAAGATGCAAAAGAGAAAAAAGAGAATGTATCTAATACCAATGATCAAAAAAGAGAAGAAAAGCTAGAGTCTAAAGAGGAAGAAGAGTTAGAAAAAAAAGAGGAACAACTTCAAGCAAGTGAAGCAAAAGAAGTTGATCTTTCACACTTAGAAGAGAAAAAATGGGAGAAAGTATTGAAAAATAGAGATGTGAGAACATTAATGGTACCACTACAAAAGAAAGGAGAGAATAATGAACAGATTAATCCTTGGTAAAATAGTATTATTTTTATTTCCCTTAGCTCTATCATTATATGGATCAGTTAGTGCAACGCTTAGTAGTAACACAGCAACAAAAGGTGATGTTGTCGTTTTAGAGTTAAGTGCATATGGTGAGCTTATTGAATTTCCTAAAGTAAAAGATATTGCAGGTGAAGCAATTATTGGAACATCTAGAAGTAGTAGTTTACAGATAATAAATCAACGATTTAATAAAGATGAAGCTATAAAATTCCAGTTTGTAGCAACTAAAGATTTAGTGATTAAGCCTTTTGAGATCAAAGTTGATGGTAAAGTATACACAACAGATGAATTACACCTAAGAGTGAAAGAACCATCAGCATCGAAAGCTGGAGATGATTATCAATTAAACCTTATAATAGATAAAACTGAAGCATATATTGGTGAAACAATTAATGCAATTTTAGAGTTTAAATATAAAGAGGATAAACCTGTAATAGATGTAACACTTCAAGAGTTTAAACAAAAAGGTTTATGGATTAAAAGTTTACCTTCATCAAAGCCATTTAAAAAAGATGGGTATGTGATTTTAAAACAAGAATATGTAATCTTCCCACAAGATATAAACCTACAAAAGATCAATAAACAATTATTAAAAGTTGCTATTAGAGACTTTAGAACAAACTTTGTTCAATGGAAAAAGATATATTCAAAAGATATTGAGCTAAAGGTTAAACCATTACCTCAAAATATTGATGTGCAAGGTGAATTTACTATAAAAGCATCTGTTGATAAAATGATAGTTAATGCAAATAAACCAGTGAATCTAACTTTAAAAGTTGAAGGATTTGGAAATATTGATGATATAGATCCATTTAAATTAGTACTTCACGATGAGGTTGTTTACGATACAAAACCAGAGATTAAAACATATATTAAAAATGGAAAATATGGTGGGGAGTTTATTCAAAAACTTTCTATTATTGCAGATAAAAACTTTACAATTCCATCAATCGAATTTCAATATTTTGATATTAAAACTAAAACAGTAAAAAGTATTAAAACTAAATCATTTGAGGTTATTGTAAATAGTGTTAAAAGTGATGCTCCAAAGATTGAAACAAACAATCCTACTATTGTACAAACACCACCAAAGGTTATTATTCAAAAAGAGGATTCTTACGTGAAATATCTTTTTGCTTTTATTGGTATGGCTATTGGTGCAATTGGAGTATATATACTATTTAAAAATCCTAATAAGAAAAGAGTCGATAGACCTATCGATATTCAAATTAAAAAAGCAAGAGGTGATAAGCAACTTTATGAGGTATTAATTCCATTTAGTAATCAAGTTGAATTAAAAGAGACTATGAAAAGTCTTGAAGAAAATATCTATAATAATGGTAAAAATAAGATTGATAAAAAAGAGATAATCAAAAAGTTACAATAATGAAAGAGTAAGGAGAGAAAACTCTTTCATTATAAAAGGTATTATTGATAATATATATTATCTTGAGCAAGCTTTCTTACACTTGCTTCTGGGTCATTTAAAAGTAAGTTCAATGTTTTTGATGCTGTTCGTGGATCACTAGCGATCACTTTTCTTATATCTATACTAATTGTATGGTTTTTGTTGTAAAGGTATTCTTTTGTAATATCCGCAAATCTATCACCTGCTTGAAGAGATGAAACAATTAAAAGTAGGCTTATACTTATCCAAATTTTTTTCATTTTTTATATTCCTTTCTGTTTAGATATTGGAAGAATATCAAAAGAGGATAAAAAATGTCTTGATTTAAATCAATATAGGATAAAAAGTGTCCTAATTTATAAAAAAGGATAAAAAAAGGTGGATATCGAAATGATATCCACCTTGAAAGATTCTTGTATTTAGAAAATTATTTTCTAAGCTCTTGAATCTTAGCTTTCTTACCAGTAAGACCTCTAAGGTAATGAAGCTTAGCTCTTCTAACTTTACCTCTTCTTAGTACTTCGATAGACTTTAAGCTTTCAGAATATAGTGGGAAGATTCTCTCTACACCAACACCATTAGCACCAATTTTTCTAATAGTAAATGTATTTGAAACACCTTCACCTTTTAAAGCAATAACAACACCTTCGAATCCTTGAACTCTTGTTTTGTTACCTTCTTTAATTTCAACACCTAATTTTAAAGTATCACCAGCTCTAAACGATGGGATCTCTTTTGTTTCCATTTGTGCAGCTTCAAAAGCAGCAACGTATTTATTTTTCATTTTCTAGTTCCTTTTCATCGGGGGTGTGAAAGACCAGTGCCCCATTTAGGATAACTTGACTCAGGTTTCCCTTCAAGCGTGAAGTTATCTTGGTCTGTAGTATTTTGTTTTACATACAGATAATTTGTTTTTTAAGCCCTGGATTTTACTATGATTTCCCTTTAAAAATTCTGAAGGTACATCTTGACCTTTAAAACTAATAGGTTTTGCAAATGATGGTGCCTCAAGTAAATCGTCATTGTAACTTTCTTCACTTAATGAGTCTTTATTACCTAGAACTCCATCTACATTCCTTGAGATTGCATCTGACATGATTAATGATGGGAGTTCACCACCTGTTAAAATATATTCACCAATACTAAAAACTTCATTTGCATATGTTTCTATTACACGTTCGTCAATACCTTCATATCTACCACTTACAAATACGATATTTTCTTTATTTGCTAATCGTTTTGCATCTTTTTGATTAAATGGTTTTGCAGCTGCTAATGGAAAAATGATATATGCATCAGGGTTTTCCTTTTTAATTGTATCAAGACAATCAAAAAGTGGTTGAGCTGTCATAAGTTGACCTGCTCCACCACCACATAAGGTATCATCTACTTTTTTATGTTTATTTGTTGTGTAATCTCTAGGATTAAAAAAGTCATAACTTAGGATATTTTTTTCAATAGCTCTTTTTAAAATAGAATCTTGAAAGTATCCATCAATAAGGTTAGGAAATAAAGTAACAAAGCTAAATTTCATATCAATCCTTTTTACAAATAGTATTATAGGTACATATACTACATATTGGCTTATTATCACATTTTTCAAAATTAACTTGTGATGTTTTTAGTGACTCAAAAATCTCTTCTAAACGTAATAGCTTTTGCTCAAGTGCAATTTCTGGTTTTACTTTTCCATTATTTAAATCATAATAAGCAACTTCGTTTATTTGATAGTTTTCTTCTAGAGCTAGATAATAAAATTCAAGTTGAAAATCAACACTTTTATCATAGTTTTTTTCACTACTAATAGAGAGTGATCGTGATGTTTTATAATCAAGTATATCTACTTTTCCATCTTTATGTATATCAATTCTATCAATCTTACCATTGATATTAATTCCATGGTATTGTGTTCTAAAATGTTTTTCGCATGAATCAACTTTAATACCTTGATTAAATCGATCAATCTCATTTTCAATAAATTTCTTGATTTTCTTTTTCCATAATTCAATCTCAAAAGTGAGATATGGATTACCCTTTTTCTCTTGTGATAATTCTTTTAAGAAAACATTATACAGCTCTTGTACATTTAAAAAAGCACTATTTTTTAGGTAAATTCTCTCTAAAATATCATGAAGTAGGGTACCAATTTCAAAGTTTTGAGGTTTGAAGCTAAAGTGATGCTCTTTAATTTTTAGAATATCATGATAATAGTATTTTCTTTTACACTCTAGATATCTTTTTAGAGAGCTTGCTGACCAGCTTTTTGTTGATAGATCAATATTATCAATGATAACTTCATCATCTAGATTTTCTATCTTTGTATCTATATAGAGAATATCTCTATAGTTTTTATCTTGAGGTGGAGATAGTTTAGTGTTTGGAAAAAGGGTAGAACTAAATCTACTAATTGTTGACTCATCATTTTCTACATAACTTATATAAAGATGTTTAGCATTTTGAAATAGTTTATTATAGTAGTATATTTGAAGATTTTGTCTATCTTGTGATGTTGGTAAGTTTGCTAGTTTTTTGATATGTGTCGATAGAAATTTATCTTTAGTACTTTTTCTAGGGACAATATTATCATTAAAATCACAAACAATCACACCTTTAAACTCTATAGCTCTAGTTTCTAAAATACCCATTACAGTGATTTTCCCACCTTGAGTATCATCTAAAGTAACCTTTGAAAGTTTTTGAATAATAATTTTAAAAAGCTCTTTAAATTTTAGTTCTAAAGAATTAGTCTTACATAGGTGGATAATAGAATATACAATCTTCTCATACTCTTGTTTTATATCATTATTATTTTCTTGTTCAAAAATATAGTTATTAAATTGTTCAAAAAACTCTATATCAAATTGTTTATTCCAAACTTTTCTTAGCTCTTCAATAATTGAAGCTTCAATGTCTAAGAACTGAATTTTCTCTTTTGTTTGTTGTTCTCTTTCGTTTAATTCTCTTTCAATAGAAGTGATAAATTGGTATGTATTTGATGATGTTATATCAAAACCAAAAGCAAAGTTAAAATAGTGCTCTTTATCAAAAAGTTTAAGGGTCTTCCCAAATGACTCATCTGGAGTTACAACTACTATATCTTCAGGTGAAATACCTTGATTTTCTACTAGATCGTAAATTGCATACTTAATATAGCCAATTTGATCAATTTTTGATGAAAAGGCAGATAGTTTTGGTGTAGGGATAGTACTTGAAATACTATCTTCTTTTAAAATTTCATTTGTAGATAGGTTTATCGTATAATGGTAGTTTAACTGAATATCTAGATTTTTACTAAATTGTTCAATCGATTTTTGATTGAAGATATTGTATTCAAAACTAATTATAGTATTTGTTAGTTTTGCAATTTGTTGAATGATAGTTGATTCAAAAGTACTAAAATATCCTTCCATATAGATCTCAATGGATTCAAAGCTTTGTACATATGTATCATTGATTTTATAGCTACAAGGAAGATTTAGTTTATCAATTAGATTATGTTTATCTAAAATATCTATATAGTTTTTTTGGATCACTTTTAAGATATCTAAGTGATCAATATAGTGAGCATATGTATCAAAAGTTGATAGTGTAGCTATATCGATATTTTCATGAGATAATTCACCTAAAAATCTAAATATAAAGTCACTTTGTCTAAAAAAGTCACTAAGGTTACTTGATAATCCTAAGCTATCAAATTGTTTTTGATTAATAGACTCTTTTAGATATATAATTCTAAGGTTTTCATCGATATATTTTTTATTATCTAAAAAAATAGAATTCTTAAATAGTTCATCAATAGTGATTAGTTTAGGAAGTAGGGTATTTTTGTCTTGTTGAGCTACTATATATTCTCTAATAGCCCTTGATGTTGGAAATACTAAAAGTTTATTATTCAATACTATCTTTCACTAAATTTATCAAACAATCTACTGTCGTTTCTTTATCATTTGGACAGCTACATACAATATACTCTTGAATATTCATCTTTTGAGCTATCTCTTCATACTCAATACTTAACTCAAAGTCTGTTTCACTATTTTCAATCATAAATGAGATTGGATAGATAAGTACTTTTTGATTTTTGAAACTACTAATAGCATCTTCTAAACTAGGTTCCAACCATTTCATAGGTCCAACTTTTGATTGGTATGCCAAAGATATAGAATTAAACTTTGCACCTTTTTTAAAAAGTTTTTGTTTAATATTTTCTACATGTTCTTGTACTTGAACTTGATATGGATCACCATTGTCAACTATTTTTTGAGGTAATCCATGAGCAGAAAAGATAAGATTGAAATCATCAGAATTCTCAATTTTTTCCAAAATTTCATCGCTAATAATATGATTAAGTTTTTCATCATTATAAAAAGGATCAATAGTTGTTATATTAAATTGATCATTAGCTAGTTGTTCAAACTCTTCAACACTTGATTTTGTTGTTGTAGTAGAGTATTGAGGATATAGTGGTAAAAGGATTACATCTTTGATGTTTTTTTCTTTTAATTCATCAATTGTTGCTTGTGTAAATGGATCTGTATATCGCATCGCTTGTGTGATGAAAACCTCTGGAAGTTTTACTTGAAGTTTTTCTATAAGGGAGTCTGTAATTTCATGAAGTGGTGACTTACCACCAATCTCTTCATAGTTTTCCCATGCTTCATCGATTCTACTATTTGTGATAAATGAAGCAAGTTTAGATCTGAAAAAATCACTTTTTAATGTTAAAATATTTTTATCATTAAACATATTAATTAAAAAAGTTCGTAATTCATCTTTACTTCTAGCAGCTCCCATATTTAATAGTACTAATGCTTTTGTATGTTTCATCTATTTTCCAATTTTTATTATTTTATCACTACACCAAGAGGCAAGATTTTCATCATGAGTTATTAATAATATAGCAAATCTATCTAAAAAACTTATTAATAATTGCATAACCTCTAAAGCTATAACATTATCTAAAGCACTAGTTGGTTCATCTGCTAAAATAAGATCAGGTTTCATTAAAATTGCTCGAAGAATTGAACATCTTTGAAGTTGCCCACCACTTAGTTGGTGAGGTTTCTTCTCTAAGAGTTCTTTTTCTAAACTTAGCTTTTCTAATAAAGTTTCAAGCTCATCTAAATCATCTACAAGATCTTTAATTTGATTGATGATTGAGAAAGATGGATGAAATGAAGTATAGGGGTCTTGATAAATTGAGCTTATTGTAGAAACTTTAACAGTTCCTTTTTGTGGTTTTAAATTTCCAGTGATAAGTTCAAATAAAGTTGATTTGCCACTACCACTTTCACCAACTATAGAGATTAACTCCCCTTTATTAATAGAAAGATTAAAGTTATCGTAGATTAATTTTTGTTTTGAATAAGCAAATTTAAGATCTTTTATATCAACTATTTTCAATTAAACCAACTTTTTTTAATTTTCTTGATTATAATCAATTACAAATAAAATTTACTATGATACGATTTTAAATATTTAAATTATGTAGGAGAAAATATGAAAAAAATTGTACTAGGAACATTATTATGTGGAGTTGCAGCATTTGCAGCAGTAAACTTAGGAGCTTGTAAAGGTTGTCATGGAGCAGATTGGTCTAAAAAAGCATTAGGTAAATCTAAAGTAGTTTCAGAGATGACTAAACAAGAAGTTACTGATTCACTAATTGGATACAAAAATGGTACTTATGGTAGAGCTATGAAAGGTTTAATGAAAGGTCAAGTTGCAAAATACTCTGATGCTGAATTAGCTGCTACAGGTATTGGTAAATAATTTTTATCTTTACTAAATTAAATACCATATAATTTTGAAATAATATAATTATATATTATTCTACTTTTTTCTTTTCTTTTGCTTTTAGTCAAAGGAATTTTAAAGGTAAGTATGATAATATTTACCTTAATTAAAAAAGGAGAATCTCATATGAAGAAAATTGTATTAGGAACATTATTATGTGGTGTTGCAGCATTTGCAGCAGTAAACTTAGCAGCTTGTAAAGGTTGTCATGGTCAAAACTGGGAAAAGCCAGCACTTGGTAAATCTAAAGTTGTTGCAGATATGACAAAAGCTGAAGTTACTACAGCGTTACAAGGTTACAAAGCTGGTACTTATGGTGGAGCTATGAAAGGTCTAATGAAAGGTCAAGTTGCAAAATACTCAGACGCTGATTTAGCTGCTACAGGTGTTGGAAAATAATTTAATTTATTTTCTACACTAAAAAGGGTCACTCATTTGAGTGACCCTTTTTTATTGTCAGTATGAGATGAGAAAAACTTCTAAAGTCTTTGAGGCATCTCATCTTTAAATGCAATTGACTCTGCATCTTTTAAAATTTGCAGTGCACCATCACCAATCATAATTTTTGCTAACTCTTTTCCAATATCTTGAGATTCATCTATTTTTGCAGAGATATCTTTTTGCATAATATTTTCACCATTTGGGAATCCTATCATACATTTTAAAGTTACTGTATCATTAGTAATAGTAGCATTACAAGCAACAGGTGCAGAACATCCTGCTTCTATAGCACTGATAAAATCTCTTTCAATCATTGTACAGATATAAGTATTTTCATCATTTAAAGATTGTGCAATCTCTTTTATTTTCTCATCCCCAGATACAATTTCAATACCTAAGGCTGCTTGACCCATAGGTGGAATCATAAGTGATAATGGTAGCTTTTCAACATATGGAATATCTTTTAATAGATCAAGTCTATCAAGTCCAATAAAAGCTAAAATAATAGCATCATATTGCATCTCTTTAAGCTTTCGAAGTCTTGTATTTACATTTCCTCTTAGATCTTTTACTTTTAGATCAGGTCTTAAAGATAGAAGTTGCATTCTTCTTCTTAAACTTGTAGTACCTACAACTGCACCTTCTGGAAGTTCATCGATACTTGGATATATATGAGATAAGAAAACATCACTTTGATCTTGACGTTGTGTGATTGAAGATAGTTCAAGACCTTCAGGTATATATGTTGGAACATCTTTTAAACTATGAACAGCTAAATGTGCATTTCCTGCAAGCATTTCATCTTCTAACTCTTTTGTAAAGTGACCTTTACCTCCAATTAAAGCTAAAGGTTTATCTAGTACTTTATCACCATTACTTACAATGATATTTAGTTCAACTTCGATATCTGGATAAGATTTTTCAATTCTACCTTTTACATGATATGCTTGCCAAAGTGCTAAGTCACTTGCTCTTGTTGCTATTACTAATTTATCCATATATTCTCTCTCACTCTTTTAATTTATTTAATCTCTTTAAATGCAACTCTTGTTCTGTCAATCTTGCCATTAATAAAGATTGTAGGAGTTCCTGATACCATCATAGCATCACCTAGTTTTTCATCTTTTTTTACTTCATCAATAATTGATACTTGATTTATTTGCTTAAGTGTGATATTTGTCTTTAATACTTTATTAAATCCATTTAAGATTTTATTATTATCAGTTTCATTTGCTTCAAAAAATCTTTCAAATTTTCCTTGATATACTTTTAATACTAAATCTTTGTATCCATTTTTATGAGCAACTGCCATCGCTTTTGTCATAGTATCCGCTGCTGGATGGATTCTAAGAAGTGGAAAATGGTAGTAGTATAGTGCAATATTATCAGGATACTTTTTTACATGATTAATTACATCTGGTACAAAGTCTATACAAAATGGACAAAGAGGATCTGAAAAGATTACGATTTTGTTTTTTGCATTTTTATTTCCAGCAATAAAATGTTTGTCATTATAGTAACTATCTGGCATCTCTGGTGATATAAAGTTTTTATAACTTTTCCCTGTCTTCACATTTTTAAGATCATGTGTAATTGCTTCACCATTTGTAAAGAGTGTATCTTTTACATTTACAGTTTTTCCATTAACATTTAATTTTAATGAAATTACATATCCTGTCCAACCTTTTAATGGAAGAGGTTGTTTTAAAAATATCTCCATATCTTCTAGTTTATATCTATCATTTGAAGAGATTCTAAACTCTTCAAATTCTAATACTCTTTCATCTAAACTAATATGTTTGTTTGCATAAGAACTAATGCTTAATAGACTTATTATCGTCAATAACTTCAACATCAATGACATCATCATCTCCTTTTTTTGTTGTATACGAAGTGTATCTAAATTCACTTTGCTTTGAATATTGGTTTGTTTGCTTTGGTTTTCTAAACTTTAGTAGTTTTGTTGCAAGTAGCGTAAAAAAACTAAACTGAAGTAAAATACCTAATATATCTGTAAAAAAGCCTGGAACTATTAAAAGTATTGCACCAATAGCTGCACCAATACTTCCCTTAATAAACTCTTCTTGCGTTAGGTCTCCACTTCTTACATCATTGATTTTATCAAGAAGTGAAAATTTAAAATTTTGTAAAATAAAGATACCTAAAAGTGCAGATACAATTATTTCAAGAAAAGTGTATAATCCACCTAGTTCGCCTGCTATAGTAGATGAAATCATCACCTCCAAAAACAGATATAGTAAAAAATATACCATTTTTTATCCTACTAATTCTTTAATTTTAGAAACTACTTCATCAATACTACATTCAGTTTTTTCTAAAGTTTTTCTATCGATAATCTCTACTAAACCATCTTGTAGTTTTTTCCCAATAACTACTGCAAATGGGAACCCAATAAGTTCAAAGTCACCCATTTTAAATCCAAATCGCTCTTTTTTTCTATCATCTAAGATAGTATCAATACCATTTGATTTTAACTCTTCATATATTTTTGTTCCAGCTGCTAACTCTTCTTCTTTTTTAGCATTTGATACAACTACGTCTACAATATATGGAGCAGTAGGAATTGTCCAAATACAACCTTTTTCATCATGGTTTTGTTCAATGACAGCTGCAACTAATCTACTTACACCAATTCCATATGTCCCCATAGTAAATGCTTGTGTTTTTCCATTTGAATCTAAAAATTCAGCTTTAAGAGGCTGTGAATAAGTAGTTCCTAGTTGGAAAATATGACCAGCTTCAATCCCTTTAGTATGAGTTAATTCTCCACCACAACAACTACAAATATCACCTGCTTGTACTGCAACTAAATCTGCATAGTATTCATCTTCAAAGTTGATGTTTTTTCCTGTAACATGGAAGTTTTCTTCATTTGCACCACAAGCGATATTTGTAGCATCTTTTAATTCACCATCAATAACATATTTAATACCAGTAGGTAAATCAAATAATCCAACATAACCAGCAAATAATCCAGCTTGTTTAATATCATCTTCAGATGCATCTTCAATTTCTAATGCATTTACAGCATTGCAAGCTTTTGTCTCTTCAAGTTCATCGTTGCCTCTTACAAAGAATACTACAACTTCAGATGATTCTTCGTAGATAGCTTTTTTAATAACTGCTTTTACTGTTTGAGATTGAGGAAGACTTAAAAACTTACTTACATCTTCAATAGATGTACAGTTAGGAGTTTCAACTTTTTCTTCATTACATTCTTTATGATCAGTAAATGTTTGAGGTTTTCTTGTAGCTGCTTCAATATTTGCACCATATTCACAAGATTTACATACAACAATTGTATCTTCACCAGAATCAGCAAGTACCATAAACTCTTTTGATCCAGTTCCACCAATAGCACCAGAATCAGCTTCTACAACTCTAAAATCTAAACCTAGTCTTGTAAAAATTTTTTTGTAAGTTTCTTCCATAAGGGAGAATTCTCTTTGCATATCTTCTGTTGATTCATGGAAAGAGTATCCATCTTTCATCAAAAACTCTCTACCTCTCATAAGTCCATATCTTGGTCTTGCTTCATCTCTGAATTTTGTATTGATTTGGTAAAGGTTTACAGGTAGATCTTTATAGCTAGTAACTCTATTTTTTACTAGTGTTACCATCGCTTCTTCATTTGTTGGGCTTAATACAAAGTCATTATCTTTTCGATCTTTAATTCTTAGCATCTCTAGACCCATTTTATTTGATCTACCACTTTCATCCCATAAAGACATAGGTGTTACGAAGCTAAGCTGTACCTCATTACAACCTGCATTGTCAAGTTCCTCTTTTACAATAGCTCTGATTTTATCAAGCACCATTTTCCCTAAAGGCATAAAGTTATAAAGACCAGCACCCTGTTGGTTTATAAATCCACCTCTGATTAAAAATTGGTGGCTAGGTAAAGTAGCATCACTTGGAGTCTCTTTTGTAGTGGGTATAAATAGATTACTAAATTTCATATAATGTATTCCGTATAGTTTAATTTTTGAGATATTTTATCCAAAGTTAACTAACATACTCCATTTGTAATTCTTGATTTTCTAAAAATAGTGATGCATTGAAACAGTTCCCTTTTTTTGACTTTAAATTTTTAAAAAATAGTGATTCCCCTTTGAAAAGTTGTTTTATATGAAATGGTTTAAGCTCTTTATTCACAAACTTTTCCCAAACAATTTGTTCACAACTTTCACATTTGTATCCTTTAGGTATTTTTACAACATCACCACCACAAGAGCAGCTACATATAGTTGTAGATCTTGTTTCATCATCAAATATGAGCTCAATATCACCATTATTAATATGAACTTTTGTATCGTAAGGGAGGCCTTGGGAGTTCATAAAACCTTTTATAAGTAGAGTTTGACCATTAAAAAGTTTATAAATTTCATGCTCTTTAAATTTATATCCATGTGATTTTTTCCATATCTTTGTATCACATTCATTGCATTTAAATAGTTTATCATACTCTTGAATTTCAGCACCACATTTACAACTTTTTCCCATAATTAACCTTTTGATAAAATAAGTGATATAATCATAATAAAAATTTTAAAATATGAAAAAAAGTATTGCAAAATGCAATATTTTCATAACTTCTAAAAAAAAGATGATAAAGTTTCACAAATAAAGACAAAGTAGAGGATAAAAGATGACTAATGAACAACAAAATGCACTAAATTTAGCAATCAAACAAATGGATAAGGCTTTTGGTAAAGGTGCCTTAGTAAGACTTGGTGATAAAGAGATTGAACCAATTGAAGCGATAAGTACAGGTTCTTTAGGTTTAGATCTTGCACTTGGTGTTGGTGGAATACCAAAGGGAAGAGTAATTGAAATTTATGGACCAGAGAGTTCAGGTAAAACTACATTAACACTTCATGCAATTGCAGAGTGTCAAAAAGCTGGTGGAGTTTGTGCATTTATTGATGCTGAACATGCATTAGATGTAAAATATGCTAAAGATATTGGAGTTGACACAGATAATTTACTTGTATCTCAACCAGATTATGGTGAACAAGCTTTAGAAATTCTTGAGACAGTTATTAGAAGTGGAGCTGTTGATTTAGTAGTTGTGGATTCAGTTGCAGCATTAACTCCAAAAGTTGAGATAGACGGAGATATGGATGATATGCAGGTTGGTGTTCAAGCTAGACTTATGTCTAAGGCACTTAGAAAAATAACTGGACTAATGAATAATATGAATACTTCAGTGATATTTATTAACCAAATCAGAATGAAAATTGGTATGACAGGATATGGATCTCCTGAAACTACAACAGGTGGAAATGCACTGAAATTTTATTCTTCAGTTAGACTAGATATTAGAAGAATAGCATCACTAAAACAAGGTGAAGATATTATTGGAAATAGGACAAAAGTTAAAGTTGTAAAAAATAAAGTTGCACCTCCATTTAAGCAAGTTGAATTTGATATTATGTTTGGTCAAGGGATCTCAAAAATGGGTGAGCTAATTGACTATGGTGTGAAGATGGATATCGTTGATAAAGCTGGAGCTTGGTTTAGTTACAATGATGGTAAAATAGGTCAAGGTAAAGAAAATTCTAAACAGTTCTTATCAGATAATCCAGAGATTGCAAAAGAGATTGAAATGAAGATTTTAGAGGCTATGGGTGTAGCTTCATCTGAGGAAAGCGATACTGAATAAAAATTTGGATATAATCCTCAAAAATTATATTGGAGTGTTAGATGATTTATATTGATAATGTTTATGCTGATGAGGTTATGGATAGTAGAGGTAACCCAACTGTAAGAGCAACTGTAATTTTAAGTGATGGAACAAAGGAAAGTGCTATTGTTCCAAGTGGCGCTAGTACAGGTAAAAGAGAAGCATTAGAGCTTAGAGACGGTGGAGATAGATACATGGGTAAAGGTGTACTACAAGCTGTTGAAAATGTAAATACTAAAATTGCTGAAGAGTTAATGGGACTAAGCCCATTTAATCAAGCAGAAGTTGATGCAACTATGAAAGATGTTGATGGAACTGAGAACTATTCTAATCTTGGAGCGAATGCAGTTCTAGGTGTATCTATGGCAGTTGCAAGAGCTGCAGCAACTAGTTTAAAAATCCCATTATACAGATATTTAGGTGGAGCAAATGCAATGACTACTCCAGTACCTATGTTAAATATTATTAATGGTGGTGAGCATGCAAATAACTCTGTAGATTTTCAAGAATATATGGTAATGCCTGTAGGTTTTGAAAACTTCAATGAAGGTTTAAGAGCATCAGCAGAGGTTTACCATAACCTTAAAAAAATTATTGATGGTATGGGTGAGTCAACAGCAGTTGGTGATGAGGGTGGATTTGCTCCAAACTTAAAATCAAATGAAGAGCCTATCACAGTAATTATGGAAGCTATTGAAAAAGCTGGATATAAAGCTGGTGAGCAAATTTGTATCGCACTTGATGTTGCTGCATCTGAATTAATCAATGATGCTGGTCTTTATGTACTAAAATCAGAAAATAGAGAATTAACATCAGAACAATTAGCAGATTATTATGTTGATCTATGTGCAAAATACCCAATCATATCAATTGAAGATGGATTAAGTGAAGATGATTGGGATGGATGGAAGATTCTAACTGAAAAATTAGGAGATAAAGTTCAATTAGTTGGTGATGATTTATTTGTTACAAATGCTTCAATTTTAAATGAAGGTATCCAAAAAGGTATCGCAAATTCAATTTTAATTAAACCAAACCAAATTGGTTCAGTATCTGAAACTATGCAAACAATTAGACTTGCACAAAGAAATAACTATAACTGTGTAATGTCTCATAGATCAGGTGAATCTGAAGATACATTTATTGCAGATTTTGCAGTTGCACTTAACTGTGGTCAGATTAAAACTGGTTCAACAGCTAGAAGTGATAGAATCGCTAAATATAATAGATTATTAGAAATTGGTGCAGAGATTGGTTACTCTGAGTATTTAGGAAAGCAACCATTTTCTAAAAAATAATTGTTATGAAACGGCAATCTTTTAAAAAGAATATTGGTTTTATTAAGATTGCTGTTGTTTCTACAGTTGCCACCTTTTTGGTGGCAAACTATATTGCTTATTTAGCATTTTATAGTAAAAACTCTTATAAGGTTTATTCTGACTTAAAGCAGTATAAAAATCTCCTTGAACAGAATATTGTTGATCTACAAAGTGAAAATGCTAAACTTCAAAAAGAGTTTTTTGAGCTTAAAAACTTGGAGCCAGAATGATGAAATTAAAAATTATATTACTACTTTTACTAACTATATCTTTGTACGGTAGAGAGAACCCTTTTGAACCAACTCAAGCTTTTTTAGATGAAAAAGCACAAATAGTTGAAAAGGAAGAGGCTTTAAAAGAGGAGAGTATAGTATTATCAACATATGAACCTTTAAAATTTTTGACAATAGACATATATAAAAAGAAAATAACAATATTAACTTCTAATGCAAAACTATTTAGACACTTTAAATTAAAAGGTGAAAATAAGATTGTATTAGACTATGTAAAGTCTAGAAAGTTTTTAACTAAAAGATTAAAAGTAGATAATAGTTTTATTAAAGCTATTACTATTGGAGATCATCCCAAAGAGAACTATTTTAGAGTAGTATTAACTATACCTAAGAAGTTTAAATTTTATAATCTAGATTACAAAGAGAATAAAAATAATAATTATCTAGTGTCTATTAATAATCTTAATTAATAACATCGCTACAAAAACCTCAATAATAGAAGCTAAGATAAACGACAGATAATAAAACTGTGATATTGACTGATTGTGGTATGCAAGTGTTGCAACAGCAATAAGCAGTGTCAATGGCATAGAGTGAGACAATCCTAAAAGTAGCGAAGACTTTATTCCATAATCTGCAATAAATAC
>CBFHVJ010000002.1:0-36804 GCA_965659435.1 uncultured Arcobacteraceae bacterium | reverse complement strand
AATTTTCCAACATGCTTTAGTCTTATCTGTACACACTGGATTACTTTCACCAAAACTTACTAAAACCATTCTATCTGAATTAATACCTTCAGCAATTAAAGCATCTTTAACACTTTTAGCTCTTTTTAAACCTAAAGCATAATTATACTCATCAGTTCCCCATTCATCACAATTACCTTCTAACTTAATTTTCGATGAACTTTCAACTTTTGAAAAAGTAACAGCATTACCTTTTGTTCTTTCTAACATCTCTGTAGTTAAATTAAATTTATCAAAACCAAAAAATACTTGCTTAAGTGTACCTTTTGAGCCATCAGCTAGAGTAACTTCTTCATTATAATAATCAAAATCTGTTGATTTTAAACTATTAACTTTTGAAGAGTCGATTCCGGTTGTCGCCTCATACTCACTGCTTCCCATTACAACATTTTCTGCAGGTGTAGTCACTGATTGTGTTTGTTGAGCTTTTTGTTGACCTTCAAATCCAACATTTTTTTGGCTACAACCAGTAAACAAAACCAGTGTCGCAAGAAAAGAGTAAAAACCAAGTTTTTTAATCATTATTAATCCTTTTATCTATTTAATTAACCGATTTTATCGAACTTATAATTAATTACCAATCAATTGATTGTAATTTACCACTTTTCAATGGAAATATAAAACTTTTATTATAATTAAGTCTTGTCAAACCTAAATAACTTTTTCCTTTAAATCTTTTAATAAAAAGAATAGTTTCCCCATCTGTAGAAAACTTTGGAAATTGATTAATTCCAGTTGTAGTTAACCTTCTAATAAAATCACTTGTAGTTGATATTAAATATAGATTAAAACTATTTCTACCAAATTCATTATTTGTTTCTCTACTACTATATACAATATAGTTTTTATATGTAGTACATGCACTATTGTTTCTACCATGATATACTAGTCTTTCAACTCCACGTGATCCAATTTTTTTAGCAAATATATTTGGATACTTCAATCTATCAGAAACAAATACAACTTTAGTATCATTCTCTACAAAGTTCCCTCCAACATCTATACCTTTATATTTCGTAAGCCGTGTTTTGATTTTTGTATCAACATCATATAAGTAAATATCAGGTTGACTATTTGGTGCCATAGTTAAAAGAAGTTTTTTCCCATCTTCACTTACATCAGAACATACAAGCATACCTTCACTTTTTAATAGTTTCTTCTTTTTTCCTGTATAAATATTTTGAGATATTAATGTAGGTATCCCTTGTTCAAATGATGTGTAATAAAAACTTTCTTGTTTGTCAGTTGCCCATTTTGGAAATATATTTAATCCACCTTTAACAATTACATTTTGATATGTAAGTGTATAGTCTGCAATAATTATTTCACTTTGTTTTGAATCAGTATATTTTGAGAAAACTACAAACTTATCCATCCATTCTATTGACGGAGCATTAAAAGATTTATTTACTACAATGGCAGTCTTATGTGCTAAAAAAGGATATCGTACTTTATTTGTTGTACTAAAGACTTGATCCGCAATTAATTTATTTGCATTTATATCATATAGTTTCATAGATACACTAAGTCCAGAGAAGTTCTCTTTTTTTAATTGAATATTTAAGTATATATCAATATCATTTTTTTGCAATGTAACATAATTTGGTTCATCGTTAAAAGATACTGCATGATTAATTTGTTTTATTAAAAAATGACCACTCACTTGTAAGTCTTGCTCTACTACTTTTTTTACTTTATTTGATAGTCCGGTATTAGTATCAATAATATTTATAGCTACGTTAGGTAGATTTTTATTTTTTTTTACAATTTCCATAGTTGCATCAATAGCAAAAAGATTGGTTATTAATATAACACTTACAAGAAATATTCTATTTATCATTATCTATCCTTTATTAGTTTTCTAAATTAAATTTAATCTCAATATCTCGTCGACCATCAGGGTGCTTTGGAAATTTCTTATTTATTTGTGTATCTAGAAAAAGCATCAATTGTTGATCAAATGATATGTTACCAGATTTTTGAACAAATGTATAACTAAATAATATTCCATCCCTGTCAATAGATACAACTACTTTAGCTAAAGTTTCATCTTCAGTTGTATCTATTGCTATAGGTTGCCATCTAGATGAAAGTATTTCATATATTTTAGAATAATATGGGTCTTTCTCTTTATTTGATTTTAACTGGGGTGTAACTTGTGAAACCTTTTGAATTTTATTTAAACTATTTGAACCCTTGATATTTTCAACTTTTTTCTCTTTTTCAAATTTTGATCTAAATCTACTATTTGTTAAACTTGCTCTGATATTTAAAACTTTTTCTTTTTGAACTTTAGCTGCTTTTATACTAGTTTTTCCAAATAAAGATTTTATATCTGATGTTTTTTTTGTTGATCTAGAAGTAGATTTTTTAACTATCTTTTTTGCTTTTTCACTAGATTTCTTTTTTTGAACTGGCTTAACAAGTTTTTTTTCTACTTTTTTTTTCGGTGTAGATAAAAGTTCTAATTCAATTGTTGTTTGTTTTGAAGCAGCATCATAAGCTTTTACTTTGTGAGAATCTAGATAAAATAGTAGTAATATTGCTAAAACAATATAAAGTGCAATTGAACTACCAACTGCTATCCCTAAAAGCTTTTTATCATCCATCTGTAATCAGTGCTACTTTTAAGAAACCAGTCTCTTTAACTGTTTTTAATATATGTATAACTTGATCATATTTCAAATTTTTGTCTGCTCTAATATGTACAGGAGTATTTCTATTTTTTTCTTTAGCAAATAAAACAAAGCTATCAGCAAAGTTAATAAGTTTTATCTCATTTTTATTTACAAGAATTTTACCATCTTTTGTCATTAGGATATCAATTTTTGTAGTTTTACTAACTTTAGAGGATTTACTCCCTTTTGGAAGATTGATCTTTTCTTCATATTCTATAACTGGTGCAGTTACCATTAAAATTGCTAGTAATACTAACATTACATCAACTAAAGGTGTAATATTTAACTCAGGCTTATCATTATAGTTATACATTACTCTCTTATCCTTTAATTAATAATACTTCTGCTTGAGCCTTTAAATAGGTATTTAACTCGTAAATTTTCCGTGTAATTATTTGGTGGAAAGTATAAGCAAAAATTGCTACAAAAATTCCTGCTGCAGTTGCAATCAGTGCTTCACTAATAGCAGGTGCAATTACACTAAAACTAACTTTTGATTGTGTTGAGAATTTAGCAAATGATTCTAGAATACCAACTACTGTACCAAATAATCCAATAAATGGTGCTGTTGAAGAGATAATTGAAAGCCATGATACACCTGTACTTGCTTCTCTAATTAAAGAGATTTCACAGGCATTCAATAATTCCTTCGATATTGTTGATGATCCAATACATTTATTTAATTTCGAAGATACTCTTGAAGAAGTTGCTCCAGAAGCTAATAATTCCAAAGATTTTTTTTCATTCTCTACTAATTCATTTAAAGATTTAAATCTATAAATGAAAATAGCAAATGTTAAAATAAAGTAAAATGATAGAACAACGAGAACCAGAATTGCTATTGCGCCACTACTTGAAAAGTAGTCTAGAATTGAATCTACCATCTTAACCTCTATTTATTAAAATTATGCGTATGAAGTGATTTTTGCTTCAACTGCAGCCATTGATACATTTGCATCTTGTACTGCATTTACAAGCTCTTTAGCTGCTTCAATATTAGAAGCAGTTGCAGATGAATCACTTGGGTTTAATGAAACAGCTCCATCAACTAATACATCTACAGACTCTTCAGAGACATTTGCATATCCCCAGTTAATAGCTATAGCTTCAGTTGTTGAATCTGTTTTTTCAATCACTATTACACCAACAGTTAAAGATGAAACTAAAGATGCATGACCTTCTAAAACTCCAAACTCTCCTTCTTTTCCAGGAAGAGTTAGAGATTTTACATCATCATTAAAAATTTCACCAGTTGGAGTAACGATTGATAATTTAATTGTGCTCATAATTAGCCTTTTTTAATTATTTCATACTCTCAGCTTTTGCAATTGCCTCATCCATGCTTCCAACCATATAGAATGCATTTTCTGGCATGTGATCGTAATCACCTGCAATAATTCCCTTAAATCCAGCGATTGTGTCTTTAAGCTCAACATATTTACCTGGAGAACCTGTGAATACTTCAGCAACGAAGAATGGTTGAGATAAGAATTTCTCAATTTTTCTTGCTCTATCAACAATCATTTTATCAGCTTCAGATAACTCATCCATACCTAAGATTGCAATAATATCTTGTAAATCTTTGTACTTTTGTAAGATAGACTGAACACCTCTAGCAACGTTATAGTGCTCATCACCTAATACATCTGCACTTAAGATTCTTGAAGTTGAATCTAGTGGATCAACTGCTGGATAGATACCTTTTTCAGCAATTTTTCTATTAAGAACTGTAGTTGCATCTAAGTGAGCGAAAACAGAAGCAGGAGCTGGATCTGTTAAATCATCTGCAGGAACGTAAACTGCTTGAACAGAAGTAATAGAACCTTTAGTTGTAGTTGTAATTCTCTCTTGTAATGCACCCATCTCTCTTGCTAATGTTGGTTGGTAACCAACTGCTGAAGGGATTCTTCCTAGAAGTGCTGACATCTCAGAACCTGATTGTGCAAATCTAAAGATATTATCAACGAACATTAATACGTCAAGACCTTTTTCATCTCTGAAGTATTCAGCCATTGTAAGACCAGTTAATGCGATTCTATTTCTTGCACCTGGAGGCTCAGACATTTGACCGTAACATAATGCAACTTTATCAAGTACATTAGAGTCTTTCATTTCGAAGTAAAGATCGTTTCCTTCTCTTGTTCTTTCACCAACACCAGCAAATACAGAGTAACCATCATGTTTAAATGCAACATTATGGATAAGCTCCATAATAATAACTGTTTTACCAACACCAGCACCACCAAATAGTCCAACTTTACCACCTTTTGCGTATGGTGCTAATAAGTCAACTACTTTAATACCAGTTTCA
Source organism: uncultured Arcobacteraceae bacterium (assembly GCA_965659435.1). Classification (GTDB taxonomy): domain Bacteria; phylum Campylobacterota; class Campylobacteria; order Campylobacterales; family Arcobacteraceae; genus JADHTT01. The sequence continues at coordinate 31,776 of CBFHVJ010000002.1, read as the reverse complement.
AACATCTCTGTTGAAGTTGATTGCTCTTCAAATGATGGAGCATCTCTATGAATTGACCATCTTGGAGCGTCTTCAGAAATTGCTTCACCATCATCAACTGGATCTCCAATTACATTAAAGATTCTTCCTAGTACTTCTTCACCAACTGGAACTTTGATTGGTTCTCCTGTAGAGATACATTTTCCACCTCTAACTAGACCCTCAGTCATGTCCATTGCAATAGTTCTAACTCTACTGTCACCAATATGTGCAGCAACTTCTAAAACTAATCTTTCTTTTGTACCTGGTACTTCAATTGCTTCGTTAATTGCTGGTAAGTAACCGTCGAATTCAACGTCTACAACCGGACCCATAACCTGAATAATTTTACCTTCCATTTATCCTATCCTTTCAATTTCTATTTTTGAGCTTCAACACCAGAAATAATTTCAATTAATTCTGTTGTAATTGCAGCTTGTCTTGCTTTATTAAATTCTACTGTTAAGTCGTTTACTTTATCTTTTGCATTATTAGTTGCGTTATCCATAGCTTGCATTCTAGCACTATGTTCTGCAGCTAATGAATCAATTAAAGAGTAATACATAGTAAAATCAACATACTTAGATGTTAACTCTTCTAAAACCTCTACATTATCATCAGGCTCAATATCTAACATTGAACCAGTTTCATCAACTGATACACAGTTCAAGCATATTGGTAATAAAGTTTCAGTCTTTAACTCTTGTGATAACATATTTAAAAACCCATTGTGAATTAATATAACTTTATCTGTTTTTTCATTATTAAAGTCTTCATATGCAGACTTAATAAATGTTACAGCTTTATCATATGTAGGTGCAGCTGATAAACCAACCTCTTTCTGAAGTAGTTCAACACCTTGGAATGTAAAGTAATCAATACCTTTTCTTCCAGAAGCTCTTAGTCTTACTTGAGTACCTTGAGCTTCATATTCACTAATTAAATCTCTAACAGCTTTAATAGTCATCATGTTAAATCCACCACAAAGACCTTTATCAGCAGTTACAAAAACAATGTCAACAACTTTTGGAGAGTCATTCTCTACAAAAGCTCTACTTTGGTTTTCATTATCTTGAACTTGCGCAACTCTAGCAGCAATTTCAGATAAAACAGTGCTTATCTTTGTTGCATAGCTTTTAGCTTGTTCTGATAACTGCTGAGCTTTTCTAAGCTTAGCAGAAGAAACAAGCTTCATAGCTTTAGTAGTTTTTGCAGTGTTCTTAACACTTTTAATCTGTCTAGCGATATCTTTTAAGTTAGCCATGGCTATTCCTTACTTTGCACAGAATACAGTTTTAAACTCGTTAATAGCTTTTTCTAAATCTGCTTTGATATCATCATCAATTTTAGATTTTGCTTCAATATCAGATAAGATGTTAGAATATTTTTGCTCCATAAATGCATGGAATTCATTTTCAAAACTTACAACATCTGAAGCATCAATATCATCTAAGAATCCATTAACACCAGCATATAGTACAGCAACTTGCTTTTGAATAACTAGTGGCTTATTAACACCTTGCTTAAGAAGTTCAACCATTCTTTGACCTCTTTCTAACTGTGCTCTTGTTGAAGCATCTAAGTCAGAAGCAAATTGTGCGAATGCTTCAAGCTCTCTAAACTGTGCTAGGTCAAGCTTTAATGTACCAGCAACTTGTTTTGTAGCTTTAATTTGTGCAGCACCACCAACTCTTGATACAGAAAGACCAACGTTAATTGCAGGTCTAATACCAGAATTAAATAGATCAGTTTCTAAGAAAATTTGCCCATCAGTAATAGAAATTACATTTGTTGGAATATATGCCGCAACATCACCAGCTTGAGTTTCAATAATTGGTAATGCAGTCATAGAACCAGCACCATTTTCATCAGATAACTTTGCAGCTCTCTCTAATAATCTTGAGTGTAGATAGAATACATCCCCTGGGTATGCTTCTCTACCTGGTGGTCTTCTTAATAATAATGACATTTCTCTATATGCAACTGCATGCTTAGATAAATCATCATAAATAATTAAACAATGTTGTCCATTATCTCTAAAGTACTCACCCATAGTTACACCTGTATATGGTGCTAAGAATTGTAATGCTGCAGACTCAGATGCACCAGCTACAACAATTGTAGTGTACTCCATAGCTCCAGCTGCTTCTAATGCACCAACAACGTTAGCAATAGAAGAATCTTTTTGACCAACTGCTACGTAGATACACTTAACATCTTGACCTTTTTGGTTAATAATAGCATCAATTGCAACTGTTGTTTTACCAGTTTGTCTATCACCAATAATAAGCTCTCTTTGCCCTCTTCCAATTGGAACAAGTGCATCAATTGCTTTAATACCTGTAACTAATGGCTCATGTACAGATTTTCTTGCCATGATCCCTGGAGCTTTCTCTTCAACATATCTAGTTTCAGTTGATTCAATAACACCTTTACCATCAATTGGCTCACCTAGTGCATTTACAACTCTACCAGAAACATTAGAACCTACTGGAACTTCTAATAGTTGTCCAAGTCTTTTACAAGAAGTACCTTCTCTTAGACCTTCAGAACTACCTAATACAACAATACCTACTGAAGTTTCTTCTAAGTTTTGTGCAAGACCTTGAGCTCCATTTTCAAACTCAACCATCTCTCCAGCCATAACATTATTTAGTCCATGAACTTTTGCAATACCATCTGCAAATGAGATAATTTTACCAGTCTCATTAACATCTACATTTAATTCAAAGTTATCAATTCTTTCTTTAATAATTGAACTGATTTCATCTGCTTGAATTTTTGTACTCATCAATTTTCTCCTTTAATTTTCTAAACTGCTTTTAAAATATGATTAATCATTTGTGATTTTAATCTCTCTTTTGAGAATCCAATCTCAACACCAAGTCCTTCAATATCAACTTTAACACCATCATAATCACACACATTTTGTGTTAATGTTAATGTAGTATCAAATTTTGAAGAAAAGCTTTTTTCCATTTTTGAAATATCATCAGATGATAATTCTTTATTTGTATATACAATACCTGCGTAAGTATTATTAATAACAGCTAATTCTTTTTCTAATTCAGAAGATATATCTGGAATAATATTTAATCTTTTGTTATCTGCAAGCAGGTTAATTAAACTTGTTGTTGTTTTATTAATATTTTCAACAAAAGAGATAATTAAACTTACTTTAGCACTTACTTTGATATCTGTAGATGCAATAATAGATAAAAACTTCTCATCATTATATGCTGTAGAGATTTGCGATAACTCGTTAGAAACTGTTGCAATATCATCACCAGCCATTAAAGCTTTAACGTATCTTTTAGCTACTAAACTACTCATTATGCAACCTTATTTAAGATAATTGCTGTAAGTTCATCTTGAGTAATAGCAATGTTATCATTACTTAGTAACTCTTCAAGAATCTCTTCAACTACCTCTTTTTTGATTTTTTTAGTTTCTACATCTATTTTTTCGTCAAAGTTTTTTAATAAAATAGCAATCTCTTGCTCAATATTATTTTCAATTTGACTTTTGATAGAATCAACATTAGATTTAGCATCTTCAATTAACTCTGCAGCAATCTTTTTAGCTTTTTCTAACTCATCTTGAGCATCTTGAACTTTTGCTTCACTCTCTTTTTTCATCTCTTGAACTTTTTCTAGTTCAGATTGAATCCCTTGAGTTCTATCTGCAAAATAAGCTTTGATTTTATCTGCTAATAAATAATAGATAATCGATGCAAAAATAACAAAGTTTACGGTTCTTTCTAGAATATCCGTTTCAACATTTGCATCAGATGCAAATAAAGCAAGCGGAGATAATGCAATTAATGTAAATAAAAACTTCTTCATCACCACTTCCTTATATTGAATTTACTTTTGCTTTTAAAGCATCTTTAAACAGAGGCATAGAAGCAGATAAACTTTGCTTTAATGATTCTCTTTCAACCTTCATAGAATCAACAAAAGAGTTATATTTCCCTTCTATTTCATCTTTGGCACCATTTAATTTTGTTTGCGCAATCTCATTTGCTTCAGCTGTAGCTTTTTCTCTAATTGCAGCAGCTTCCACTTTCGCTTTTGAAATTACCTCTTTTGCTTCACCTAATAGACCATCTACATCAGCATCATTAGTTGACGCAGCTTCAAGATCTCTTTTGATCCCTTCTGCTCTATCATCTATGTGCTTCATTAGAGGCTTGTAAAGACAACTATTCAATCTAGCTAATACCAGTAGGAAGATAATAGCTGAACTAAGTAGCAAGACAGGACTTATGTCTAACATTGACTCCTCCGAAATTTACAGTTTAGTTTATATTTAAACTGGCTCAATGTTATCTAAATGTTTTATAAAGTTTGATTAAATTAATTATTATTTTGAGAAATATTTAAAAATTGTTGCAATATCTTCTTCTGAATTAAATGGTAATTTTAGATGATCTTTTTTAACAATAACATCTATTCCATTTTCTTTTAAAATGTTAGCAACATTTTCTAATTGATCTAAATTAAGCTTTTTCTGTGTAGTTTTTATTTTTTGAAAAGAGGTACTTTCTTTAGAATTCTTTAACTCTTTTATAGTTGCTTCTGTATCTCGTACACTTAGTTTTTGTCCAATAATAGAATCTGTAATTTGTTTTTGTTGATCCTCACTCAATCCTATCATCATTTTGGCATGCCCTAGGGTAATTGCATTGCTTGAGATTTTATTTTGAACATACTGAGTAAGGTTTAATAATCTTAACGTATTTGTAATTGAACTTCTACTTTTTGATACTTTTTTTGATAATTCATCATGTGTTAAATTATATTCATTTAAAAGTTTAGAGTAAGAGTGTGCTAATTCAACTGCATTTAGATCTTCTCTTTGAATATTTTCTATTAAAGCTAATTCACTTAATTTATCATCATCAATATTTACAATAATGGCTTTAATAGTTTTTAGATTAGCTTTTTTTGTTGCTCTTAATCTTCTTTCACCTGCAATAAGGATATATTGATCTCCATCTCTTGTAACACTCACTGGTTGTAATAATCCATGCTCTTTAATTGAGGCAGATAATTCATTAATTTGCTCTTCATTAAAAACTGTTCTAGGTTGTTTTGGATTAGGTATAATTAAATTAACATCAATCTCTTCAATCTGGTTTGTTGAGATAGAATTTTCATTTTCATAGGCTGTATCAACCTCACTTAATAATTCCCCTAATCCTCTTCCTAAAACTGATTTCATTTTACTATCCTATGATATTTTTTGCTAAATTAGTATATGCTTTAGATCCAATTGCATTTGCATCATATAACATAATTGGCTTTCCAAAACTTGGAGATTCTGCTAATTTAATATTTCGAGGTACAACAATACACGAAGAATCATCCATCTTAAATAATTTTCCATCAAAGTGTTGCACTAAATCTGCGAGTACCTGTTTTGACAAATTATTTTGTCCACTATACATTGTTGGTAGAAAACCTTTAATACTTAACTGTCTATTAGTTGTTTGTTTTACTAATTTAATTGTATTTAATAACTGAGCTAATCCTTCAAGTGCAAAAAACTCACACTGGATTGGAATAAGTACAGAAGATGCTGCACTAAGTGTATTTATTGTAACAGGTCCTAATGCAGGAGGTGAATCGATAATAATATAATCATAATCAGCTTTTAATGTATCAATTTTTCTTTTTAAAATTAATTCCCTATCTTTACTTGTTTTGTAAAAATCCTTTTCAAATCCTACAAAACCAATATTTGAAGGTGCAAGCTTTAAATTATCAATTTCTGTATCTAACACAATATCAATAAGTTCTTTTGTTCCTATCATTACATGATAAATATTAAACTCATATTTATCTCTAGAGAAACCTAGACTTGTAGTAGCATTTGCTTGAGAATCAGCATCAATAAGTAAAGTCTTTTTCCCTTGTAAAGCTAATGCAGCACTTAGATTTACTGCTGTTGTAGTTTTACCAACTCCACCTTTTTGATTTGCTATTGTAATTACTTCTGTCATCTTAAGCTAAATACCTTTTCTCCATTGACTAGAAGTGATCCATCTGCTTGCAACATATCACTATTTAGTACAATTCTTTTATTTTTTATGTTAGTTTGATAATTATTATTTTTATAAAATTCTATCTGAAATTTGCTAAATATTTTCTTCCATGTAGGATACTCCTCTAAAGAGGAAAAATAATCATTTAAAAGGTTTTCAACTGAAATATCTATATCTAAAAAACCATAAAATTCACTCACTTTTTGTAAGTTAATCCCTATTCCACAGAAAAACAGATCACCACTAAGTGTTGTAATTGTACCACCTGTTTTTTTATTTTCTATATAAAAATCATTAGGCCATTTAAGCCATACTTTGGAACCTTTTGACTCTAATATCTCTTTTAATATAAAACTAAAGTATATCGATGCTGATTGAACAGGAAGATCAATTGGTAAATTTTTTCTATTGACTACAAAAGAGAAAAAAAGATTTCCTTTTTTCCCATCCCAACTATTATTTTGACTACCAATACCTTGTGTTTGATTTTGAGTGACAATAGCTAAAGGATGGCTAAAACCATTGTTTTTAATATGTTCTTTTATATATGTATGAGTTGAAGAGGTCTCTTTAAGATAAACTATTTCCAATTTCTAATCTTTGTCCTCTTATATAATCAACAGCATTCATCTCTTTCTTTGAAGATGGTTGTAGTTTTGATATTTTGATACTACCTTTTCCACAACCAATAACTATATAGTCTTTTTCTATTGCTAAGATTTCACCATTGTTGTTTTTTGAAGTAGCATCATTAATTATACACTCTTTAATTTTTAACTGTGATTCTAAAAATATCCCAGGCCAAAACTTATATGCTTTAAATACTTGATAAAACTTTTTAGCATCTTTGAATTCAATTAACCCATCTTGTTTCACAATCTTTGAACAATGTGATACTTTTGCAGTATCTTGTACTTTAGGATCAATATTATCATAGTTATCTAAAGTTTTTAAAGTTAAAGTTGCAGCTATTTTAGATAAAGCATTAAAAAGTTGTGCTACATCCATATCTGGTTCTATTTTTACATATTGTAAACCAAGAATATCACCACTATCAAGTCCCTCTTCCATCATCATAGCAGTAACTCCACTATACTTGTCATCATTTAAAATTGATTGTTGAATAGGGCTAGCACCTCTATATAATGGAAGAAGTGATGCATGAAGATTAATACATGGTGCAATATTTAAAATATTTCTTGGTAAGATTTGACCATATGCTGCAACTACAATAAAATCTGCATCAAATGACTTTATCTGATCTACAATGCCCTCTTCTTTTAAATTATTAGGTTGATAAATAGGTATATTTATATCATTATCTAAACAATATTGTTTAATATGGGGTGGAGTTAAAAGTTGTTTTCTACCAACTTTTTTATCAGGCTGAGTATAAAGTGCTACTACTTCATATTCACTTTTTAATAATTTATCAAAAATAGTTGTAGCATAATCAGGTGTCCCCATAAATACAATTTTTTTAGACATCTGTTTCCTTTATAAATAATGTTCCACTTTCATGAATATCATCAACTAAAAACTTTTTAATATTAGTTAAATCAAATCCACTACTTAAAAACATCTTTCCATCATTTTCCAGTAAAAAATCTGCTGCTTTTAATTTTGTAACAATACCACCAGTAGCAAATTCACTATTTGGAGTATGGACATCATCAAGCATTTTTTGTGTTATCTTATGTACATATTTTTGTAGTTTAGCATCTTTGTTATGATGAGGATTGTCATCATAATAACCATCGATATCTGTAAGTATTACAAGTAATGATGCTCCAAAATGATGTGCAATATGAGCTGATAATTGATCATTGTCTCCAAATACTAGCTCATCAATTGCTGTTACATCATTTTCATTTATAATAGGAATTACACCATTTTCTAACAGTCTATTGATCGCATCTTTTGCATGATTTAATCTTACACTATCTTTAAATATTGAAGCTTCCAGTAAAACTTGTGAACATATAATATCATACCTTCCAAATTTTCTTCTGTATGTATCTAAAAGTAATGGTTGACCAATAGATGCCAATGCTTGTTTATTTGCTATATCAGCTTTATCAAGTTTCAATAGTGTATATCCTGCAGCAACGGCTCCTGAACTTACAAGTATCACTTCATAGTTTTTTTCTTTTAATTGAGCAATTAATTTAATAAGACTTCTCATTCTTTGAAGTGCTAGTTCACCATTTTCTGTTAAGACAGCACTTCCTACTTTTAAAACAATCCTTTTCACTTCTTTCCCTATGACTTTGTTGTTACTAATATTTTTGTTGGCTTAAAAAGCTCTTTTGCATTTGAGAACATCTCACTTTTTTCAATATCTTCAACCTGATATTCCTTTTGAGCATCATTCATACTCTTTGGATCACTTGCTATAGTATTTTGCATACAACTTGAACCACTACTGTTTGCATCATCTTCAACTATAGGTTCAGGTATCACTTTTTCAAATTGGATATCGATATCATCTCCAAATATCTCTTCACTAAATGACCTGATATGTGCAAAATTTTTCCATAATAAACTTTTACATTCACCTTGAGCACTACTTGCAATTAACAATGTATGATTTTCAAATGAAACAAAAGAGAAATTTTGTTCAAAACATTCCCCTAACTCATAATTTCTATCATAAACTTGATTTTTTAATGTTTCGAATAATTGAATATAGTTAATAGTTGGTTGTATCGATTCTTCTTTAATAGTACTTACTTGTTCCTGTGCTACCTCATCAACTAAATTGATCGATTCCTGCTCTTCATAAGTTGATGGAGTTTCTGAAATAACATTACTAGTAGTCTCTACATTTTCTTCTTTAATCGTTTCTATAGAGTTAACTTCATTAATAATATCATCAATAGTTTTTATATTTATAGCTTCTGACATTTTTGATAAAGTTAAAAGTATCACAAACTCACTATCACTATTTAAATATAGTAAATGTTTTGCATCAGCTAATACTCTAAAAAACCTATCATATAACAAAGTATTAAATTGAAGATCATTTTTCATCATCTTCTCTTTTAAATAGATAATCATCTCATCGATAATTAACATCGCTTCAAAATTTTCAAGTAGTACCAATGCATCTTTAACATTTTTACTTTCAGTAATAATATTAAACACTTGATCTAAAACCTTAGGATCTAGTAATCCAAGCATATCAACAACAGCAGTTGTTGTAATATTCCCTTTTGCAAATATTATTGCTTGATCTAACATCGTAAGCGTATCTCTTAAACTACCTTGTCCACTTCTTGCTAAAATATCAAGTGCAGATTCTTCAAAAGAGATATTTTCAAGATTTAAAATATGTATTAGATGTTGAACTACATCTTTATGTGCAATCTTATTAAATCTAAAATGTTGAGTTCTACTTAAAATAGTTGCAGGTAGTTTTAAAGGATCTGTTGTTGCTAAAATAAACTTCACAAAATCAGGTGGTTCTTCTAGTGTCTTTAAAAAAGCATTAAATGCTTGAGTTGTAAGCATATGAATCTCATCGATGATAAATACTTTATATTGAGCACTACTTGGTTTATATTTTATATGCTCGATAAGCTCTTTAATATCATCAATTCCTCTATTTGAAGCGGCATCCATCTCTATAATATCAAGATGTTTTCCCTCATTTGCACTTACACAATTTGCACAAACTTCACAAGGTTTTGATGTTGGTCCTTGATCACAAAGAAAAGATTTTGCAAGAATTCTAGCAGTTGAAGTTTTACCACTTCCTCTTAAACCACTTAAAAGATATGCATGTGAAAGTCTTTTACTATCAAGTGCTAAAGATAATGTTTGAGAAATAGTACTTTGTCCAATAAGATCTTCAAATCTTTTTGGTCTATATTTTAATGCTAAAACTTGACTCATTTTATAAGATCTCCTAACCAATTAGTTGCAACTTTTTTTAATCCATCTGGATTTTCTGAAGCAAAAAATTTTACATTTGTTTTTTCAAAATTTGTATCTACATTATAGTTTGTTTCTAAAAACTCTACAATAGATTCCCCACTATGAATAGTCATTGCACCATTTAATGCACTACTAATTTTCTTCTCAATAAGAGGAAAATGTGTACATCCTAAAATCACCGCATCAATATTTTCAAGTCCTTCAAAATAGTGATCCATAGTTGAATCTAAAACTATACTTTCTTGTAGTCCTTCTTCCACAATAGGAACAAAAAGCCCTGTTGCAATTGAATGGATATTTTCATATCCTTTCTCTTTTAACTCTTTTTCATATCTATTTGATTCTATAGTAGCTTTTGTACCAAGTACTAAAATATTTGAATCTTTTTTTTGAATTTTATTTTCTAAAGAGATGATACCTGATTCAATCACACCAACTACTGGTATATTTGTATTTGCTTTTAACTCTTGAATTGCATAAGCACTAGCACTATTACATGCAACAATTAAGATATCTATTTCAAAGTTTTTAAAAAATTCTAATGCTTCAAGTGAATATCGTACAATTGTATTTTTATCTTTGGTACCATAAGGGACTCTTGCAGTATCACCAAAATAGATAATCTCTTGAAATATTTTATGTTCAAGTAGTGACTTTACAACAGTAAGTCCACCAACTCCACTATCAAAAACCCCTACTCTCAAAGTTTATTTCCTATTCATTCATTGATGCAAAGAACACATCATTGTTATCAGTTTTAATCATCTTAGAATATAAGAATTTAAGAGCTTCCACCTCATCCATATTTGCAATAGCATTTCTAAGGATCCAGATTTTTTGTAATTGCTCTGGAGATAAAAGTAGTTCCTCTTTTCTTGTACCAGATTTAATAATATTAACCGCTGGATATACTCTTCTATCAGCTGCATTTCTACTTAATACAACTTCAGAGTTACCAGTTCCCTTAAACTCTTCAAAAATAACTTCATCCATTTTTGAACCAGTTTCAACTAGTGCAGTTGCAATAATTGTTAGAGATCCACCCTCTTCAATATTTCTAGCAGCTCCAAAGAATCTTTTTGGTTTATGTAATGCATTTGCATCTACCCCACCTGAAAGTACTTTTCCAGAACTTGGTGTTACTGTATTATATGCACGAGCTAATCTAGTGATAGAGTCAAGTAAAATAACTACATCTTTTCCCATCTCTACCATTCTTTTAGCTTTTTCAATTACTAGGTTTGCTACTCTTGTATGATTTTGTGCAGGAAGGTCAAATGTTGAACTATAAACTTCACCTTTTACACTTCTTTGCATATCTGTAACTTCTTCAGGTCTCTCATCTACAAGTAATACAATTAACTCACTATCAGGATGATTTGCAGTGATACCATGCGCAAGCTCTTTCATTAATTCAGTTTTACCTGATTTTGGAGATGCAACAATTAATCCTCTTTGCCCTTTACCCATTGGAGCAAAAATATCTAAAACTCTACCAGTTAATTTTGTTTTGTCATATTCAAACTTAAATGGATCAAGAGAATACAACGGTGTTAAGTTATCAAATAAAGGTCTATTTCTTGATTCTTTCACTGGTAAATAATTGATCGCTTCAATTTTTAAAAGTGCATTATATTTCTCTTTATCATTATTAGGAGGTCTAACTTGTCCAGAAACAATATCACCTGTTCTTAAAGCAAATTTTCTTATTTGTGTAGCACTTACATATGAATCATTTGATGTATCAGAAAAGTTTCCATCTAAAGCTCTTAAGAATCCAAAACCACCTTGTAAGATCTCTAAAATCCCTGTAAATAGTATAAATCCACCTTGAGATGTTTGCGTTTTTAATATCTCAAAAATCAAATCTTGTCTTTTAAGTTCCTGAGGGTTTTCAACACCCTTTTCATTTCCAATTACGATTAATTCATCTGTTGGTAATGATCTTAATTGTTCTACAGTTAAACCCTGAACTGGAACATGTGTTCTTGTTGATTTTTTATTATTTTTAGCTGGTTGCTTTTGAGATTTTTCTTGCTCTTCCATGAAGTATTTGACCTTTGTTGATTTTTTCTACAAGTGTAGCGTTGTGAATATGTTTAGTTTTTTTTAAGTTCCTAAGTATAGTGTATAGTTATTTACTTTTCCTTTAAATAACTATACTTTTTCCCACATTGTACCATTTGGCATATCCATTAAAGATATTCCCATTTGTGTAATTTGATCCCTTATTTGATCAGACAGCTCAAAGTTCTTCTCTTTTTTTGCTTCTTTCCGTTTTTCTATTAGTCTTTCAATATCATTTTTTATATCTTTGCTAATACCAAATTGAAAATATCTATATGGGTCTTGATAGCCAATTCCTATTACGTCATTTAAATAGCTAATATTTGCAAGTATCTCTTTTTTTAAAGCTTTGTTTTTTGGTTCTGTATCAAGTGTTTCATTTGACATAGATACAAACTCATCTATTGTTGCTAACACTTTTGATGTATTCATATCATCATTTAATGCATTTTCAATATTAGTTTGAAATTCTTTATTTACAGTAGAGCTACCACCACCATAAAGTCTTTTTTTCAATCTATATAATTTATCAAGTCTTTTTTTACTAGAGATTAGATCCTCTTCAGAAAATCCAAAGTCAGCTTTATAATGAGTTGTAAGCATATAGAATCTAATCACTTCACCATCATAAGATTTTAAAACATCTTTTAAGAAAAAGCTATTCCCTAAAGATTTTGACATTTTTTCACCGTTGATGTTTACAAAACCATTGTGCATCCAATACTTTGCTATCTCTTGACCACACCCTACTCTTGTCTGTGCTGCTTCATTTTCGTGATGAGGGAAAAGTAGATCAGCTCCACCACCATGAATATCAACTGCATACTCTTTTGTATGGTCTGATAAATGTTCATCAATCATTGCACTACATTCACAATGCCATCCAGGACGACCTGAACCAAAACTAGCATCAAATTTTACACCATCATCAAAAAACTTCCAAAGGGCAAAATCTTTTTGATCTTTCTTACCCTCTTTTAATTCAACTCTAGCTTGTGAATTTTCATCGCTAGCTCTTTTTGATATTGAACCATAACTAATATCTTTAGATGTATCAAAGTAAACACCATCGTCTAAAATGTAAGCATTTTCTTCATCTAAAAGTTTTTGAACAAACTTTTTCATCACGTCAATATTTTCAGTAGCTTTTGGCTCAATAGTATTTGGTAAAATATTTAAAGAGTTCATATCTGAAAGATAGCTATTAATATATTCAGAAGTTATCTCTTCTAAACTCTTTCCTGTAACTTCCATCTTTTTAATGATTTTATCATCAACATCTGTAAAATTTTTTGCAAAAGTCACACCGTAACCATTTAATTTTAGTACTCTATGTAGTAGATCAAACACAATAGCACTTCTTGCATGACCAAGATGTGCATCATCATAAACAGTTGGTCCACATATATACACTTTTACATTTTTTGCATCTTGAGGTTGAAACTCAACTTTCTCTTTTTTTACAGAGTCATAAAGATAGAAGCTCATAATATTAAATCCTATTTAAATAATGCTTCTAAGTTTGATAAACCATTTTGAGGTTGGAAATCTTCTTTAGCGTTATTAGAGTTTTGTTGAGGAGCATCCTGTGATTCAATTTCATTTAGATTAATATCACATTTTGTAAGCATACCTGCAAGCCTGATATTTAGTCCTGCTCTACCAATTGCTCTACTTTTTTGATCACTTCCAATTGTAACAGTCGCTTTAGAAACTTTCTTTTTGTAACCATCTTCTTTAATAACCTCTTCCTCTTCAATTTGAACACTATTAATAATAGCAGGAGAAAGTGCACGGCTTACAAACATCTCTTTTACTTCAGAAAACTCAATACAATCAATTGACTCACCATTTAGTTCTTCACTAACTGCATTAATTCTCATACCCTTCACACCAACAATAGAACCAATTGGATCAATTGTAGGGTCGATTGCTCTTAATGCGATTTTAGCTCTTTCACCTGGAATTCTAGCACTTGCTTCAATTGCAATTTTATTATCTTTTAACTCTGGTACTTCTAATTCTAATAGTGCTTCAAGAAATTTTGGAGAAGTTCTTGAAATCTCTACAATAAGTCCATGTTGTTTATCAATATGTACACTTTTTACAACTGCTTTAATAACATCACCAACTTTAAATTTTTCACCTTTGATTCTATTTTTTCGAGGCATAATTCCTCTAACTTCACCAATTTCAACAAAAGTATTTTCAGTGTGATCTATACTAGTTACATTACTTGATATAGTTGTTCCAATCTTTGCTTGATATTTTTTAAATAAGTTATCTGCAATATAGTGTTGTAATTTATATTCTAAATTTCCTAAAAGGATAGTTGCTGCATTTCTACCCATATGTTCAAATTCCATATCATATTGAACAAAGTCACCAACTTCTAGGTCACTATCTAAATCTTTAGCTTCATCTATAGTAATAAAGTTTGCTGGATTAATTGGCTTTTCATATTCATCTAAAACTTCACCACTTAATCTTTCATCGTCATTTTTTACAACTTCAATTTTTTGGAAAAGGTTTAATTTTTTGTTCTCTTTATCGATTGATGCTCCATATTCTAATGAGAAATCACCCATCTTTTTAGCAGTTCTAATTAATGCTTCAACCAAAGCCTCTTCAACCTCTTCAAGCTTTAAGCCTTTTTCATGAGCAATAGAATCTATAATATCTAATATTTTATCCATAGTTTTTCCCCTATTTTTAACATTGAATTTTAATTATTTGTGATTGTTTCTTGGAAAGTCCAATGTGTAGTTGGCGAAATTGTATCGAAAGGTTACTTTATCAATTATTAAGCACTAAAAATATACAATATTAGATTAATATATAAGGATTTAAGAATGGATATTTTATTAGCAAGAAAAGAGCTTACTGCAAAGCCTAAAAAAATTAATGTAGATAAACTAAAAGAAGAACTACAAAACTGTAACGACAAACTATTTTATTTTGATAAAGAAAACTCTCATAAAGATATGATGAGCTTAATTGATGCTTTTGAGGAAGACAATTATACAGTTCATTTCAGAGAGATTAAATATGGTTTAGAGGATGATGCATATATGTATGAACTACATGTATTATAATCTATAAGTTAAAAGAACTACAATCGTGGAACAAAAAAAACTATTTATAGAAACTCTTGGTTGTCAAATGAACACAAGAGATACTGAGCATATTATTGCTGAGTTAAATACAAAAGACAACTACGAAACAACATCAAGTGTTGAGGATGCAGATCTTATCATCATCAATACTTGTTCCGTACGAGAAAAACCAGTTGCTAAACTTTTTAGTGAACTTGGAACCTTCAATAAAAAGAAAAAAGAAAATGCCAAGGTTGGTGTATGTGGATGTACTGCAAGCCATCTTGGTGATGAAATTATCAAAAAAGCCCCCTATGTAGATTTTGTTGTAGGTGCGCGAAATGTATCTAAAATTTCTGATGCTGTTAATAACAAAGGTACGGTTGAAATTGATATTAACTATGATGAAACAAATTACGAATTTGCGGAATATAGAAATTCACTTTATAAAGCTAGTGTAAATATCTCTTTAGGATGTGATAAGCAATGTACTTTTTGTATCGTTCCTGCTACAAGAGGTGAAGAGATCTCTATTCCACCTGAGCTTATTATTGGTGAAATTCAAAAAGCTGTTGATACTGGAGCAAAAGAGGTATTCTTACTAGGACAAAATGTAAATAACTACGGTAAAAACTTTAGTGATAATAGAGAAAAATTTAACTTTACAAAACTTCTTCAATCTATAAGTAAAATTGAGAATTTAGAAAGAATTCGATTTACTTCACCACATCCACTACATATGGATGATGAATTTATAGAAGAGTTTGCAAAAAATCCAAAAATATCTAAGTCAATCCATGTACCTTTGCAAGCTGGGAATACAAGAGTTTTAAGAGCTATGAAAAGAGGTTACACAAAAGAGTGGTTCCTTGATAGATGTGAAAAAATTAGAAATCTTGTACCCCATGTAAGAATTAGTACAGATATTATCGTTGGATTCCCTGGTGAAACTGATGAAGAGTTTAAAGATACAATTGATGTAATCAATAAAGTAGGATTTGATCAAATATTTAACTTTAAATATTCTCCACGACCAAATACAGAAGCTGCAACTATGGAAAATACTGTAGATGATAAAGTTGCTTCTGCTAGACTTGAAGAAGTTATTGAACTACATAAACAACATCAAGTTGAACATATGGATAAACTAGTAGGAACTACAATGGATGTTCTATTTGAAGATCTAAAACCAAATGGTGAAGTTATGGGATTCAGTGATAACTACTGCCAAGTATTTGTAAAAGCAAGTGAAGAGGTTTTAGGACAAGTTGTTAAGGTTAAAATTATAGAAGCAAGAAGAACTTCACTTAAAGGTGAAGTAGTTTAATCACTTCAGGGGACAATAATTGAAAGATAGAATCAAAAAATATTTAAAAGTCACTGTTGTCCCTTACATCCTTTATTTGATCACAAAAATAATCTACCTAACAAATAAAAAAGTTTTTCACTTTCCAAAGAAAAAACCTACAAAACCATTTATTGCTACTTTTTGGCATGGAAACCTTCTCATGCAGCCTTATCTTTTCAAAAAGTTTAAACCACAAGATAAATTTAAAGCTATGATTAGTCACCATAGTGATGGTGAAGGGATAGCAAGAATGGTTAACCATCTTGGAGTTGAATCAATTAGAGGTTCAAGTAGTAAAGGTGGTGTAAAAGCTCTTATTGGTGCTATAAAAGAGTTAAGAGAAAATAATGTTGCAATTACACCAGATGGTCCAAGAGGACCTATATACAGTGTGGCAGATGGTATTATTGCACTTGGACAAAAAACAAACTCAGAGATATATTACTTTTCCTACACAGCAACAAAATATTGGCAATTAAAATCATGGGATAAATTTATAATTCCAAAACCATTTGGTACAATAGAATTTTATGTGAGTGAACCATTTAATATCAATGGTTTAGAAAAAGAATCTGCAAGAAATCTAATAAAAAAGAAGATGGAAAAATGAGATATTTTTTTACTATATCAAAGTATAATAATCAATACCTATCAACTTATTTTAAAGTTGATAATAACAATATTGTTGAAAACAAAAGTACTCTTAGTAAAGATGTAGATCAGACTATCTGTTATGATGGAACTGATTATAGTGCTATTGTTGATGATACATTAGTAGAGATTATCAACAAACCGCAAGATAGTGGCTTTAAAAATGTTCAATTAGATAAGTTTAATAGTATCTCTATCCTTGCAGCAGATCACGCTAAAATCCAAAAAGACTACAAAGAGTTAGAAAACTGTGCAGTGTTTTCACCATTTCATATTCTTATTGATCAAGTAAAACTTGAAAACAAAGCTAATACACTTAATATCCTCATATATAACCACAAGATCTATTCTATTATTATTGATACAAACTTTAAAATAGTTTTCCATAGTATTGATGATCTTACACCATACCAAGAGATAGAGTCTAGTAATTTCTATACAGATGAAGCACAAAAACAGCAACTTATCCAAGAGATATTACAAATAGAGATTCAAAAAAATATTGAAGATATTATCCAAAAATTTTATAATCAAGAAAGTACTTTTTTTATAGAAAGTATTGATATATTTGATCCAGTGATGATACTAAAAGTTGAACATACTAATGAGATATCAAAAAATATTTCTCTAAATATAGAACATAAAAATATCGATATTAATGAAATACTTTTTAGACTCGTACAAAAAGAATTAAACTATAAAAACCTTAGTTATACAGATATTCAACTTGCACAAAAGCCTAACAACAATAAATATATTTTAATTGGAACTATTGGTGCTTTAATATTAGCCATAAGTTATTATATTATCACAACACAAACAAATTCTTCAGATATCAAAAAAGAGCTTGAACCTAAAAAAATAGACAAGGGTTTAAAACCAATTACTAAGACTGTTAAAACTGATACTAAAGTAACTCTACCAAATCATCAAATACTTAATAGAAAAATAACAGAAAATCTTGATGCTATTTTTAACTCTATAACATATGATGGTTTTATAGAAAAATTAACTTTAGATCAAAACAATACTAAGCTACAATTGCAACTACTACATAATGACTCATTTATCAAAAACATTAAACCAAATCTTCTAAAAGTATATAATGATATCAAAGTAACTGATACTAAAAAAATAGATCACCTTTTTAATTCAAAAGTTATTTGTTCTAATCTTATAGCAAATACACATGAGACTAAAATAGTTCAAAAAGAGTATTTACAAACTAAGATATATACTCAACAAGAGATTCAAAATTTAATCAAAAGTAGTTTACAAAATACAAAAGTTTTACCGCTAGAAAATAAAGGAGTTACTTATAGTTTTAAAGTTATTAAAAATATTATAACACCTAAAGATATATACAGAGTTGTATCTAAACTTGATAGCTTTAATAGAGCTATAAATATCTCTTATCCACTAATTATTACGAAGAAGAAAGAGAAATTAGAAGTGGAGTTTATTTTACAATATCATCAAAAGAAAACTGATCCAAAATAGATAAATAAGGCCTTATATTCTTTGGTATCTTATAAAGTCTACATTTCTCTTTAAATGACTTTTCCATAGTTATATCATTAAAATATGGTGTAATAAATATCTGATGATTCTGAATTGATACCGCAACTTTATGTGATACAACTAGATCTTTTTTTGTAAGTATCTCATCACGTGTAGCTTTTGTGATCAATATACCTCTTTTTTTCAACTCTTTATCAATAACTCGTATTAGTTGAATATCTTCTATAAAATCAAAACTAAAAATTGTTAAAAGTTCATTATCATATCGAGTATAATTTGGTTCTAGAATTTCTAAATCATTTTCTAGATACTCTAAACTATTTTGTACACCCTCATGAAAGTTTGATAAAAATTGATTTGTAAATTGATCCCTTATAAAATTTCTTTTATATCTATGATCACTATTACTCTCATCTATAAAGTATTTAATATTATTTTCATTCAAAAAGCTTTGTAGCTGCTCTTTTGAATATTGAAGTAGTGGTCTTAAGACTTGATAGTTTTTTCTATTATCTAACTCTTTCAAACCTAGTAGTTCATTCAATCCTGCACCTTTTGAAAGTTGCATCATAAACCATTCAAATTTATCATTTAATTGATGTGCTGTGATTAAAGCTTCATAGTTATTTTCTTCAATAATTTTATCAAAAAAACTATATCGAAAATCTCTTGCAGATTTTTCACTAAATTTTATATTTGATGAGAAATTGCTTATAAAAATCTTTTTATTGTATTTTGTTGCGAGTTCTTGAGCATATGCTACTTCAAGTTTTGATTGTGTTCTTGTATTGTAATCAACTATAGCAATATCAAAAGGGATATTTTGTTTTAAAAGAAGAAAAAAAAGTGCCGATGAATCGACACCTGCAGAGAATGCTAAAAGATTCTTTTTAGTCTTTACCTCTACAGATAACATAATAAAAAGTAAAAGCTTACGCGTCTACTTGTTTTCTAACTCTAATACTTAACTCTTTTAGTTGTTCACCATCAACAGCACTTGGTGCTTGAGTAAGTAAACATTGAGCTTTTTGAGTTTTAGGGAAGGCAATAACATCTCTAATAGAATCAGTACCAGCTAATAACATAATAATTCTATCGAATCCCATTGCAAATCCACCATGTGGAGGTGCACCAAATTCAAGTGCCTCTAATAAAAATCCAAATTTCTCTTGAGCTTCCTCATCTGAAATATTCATAAGTTGGAATACTTTTGCTTGAATATCACTTTTATGAATTCTTATACTTCCACCACCTAATTCTGTACCATTTAGTACAATATCATAAGCAATAGATTCAATAGCTTCTAAATCATCAATATTATCTAATGATTTTGGCATTGTAAATGGATGGTGAAGTGCTTTAGTTTTTCCATCTTCTGTTTCAAACATAGGGAAATCAACCACCCATAAGAACTCATATGTATCTTCAGGGATAATATCCATTTGCTCTGCAAGGTATAATCTAAATCTACCCATATAATCCCATACAGTTTTTTTATCACCTGCACCGAAGAATACTACATCACCAACTTCAAGTTCAGTTCTTTGTACAATAGCTTCTAAGTCAGATTCAGAGAAGAACTTAGTTAATGGACCTTTTAATCCATCCTCTTTCATTTGGAAGTAACCAAGACCTTTAGCTCCAAACTTTCTTACGTAATCTTCAAAACCTTTCATCTGTCTTTTTGAGAAGATGTTATCTCCACCTGGACATTTAATAGCTTTGATTCTATTTGCTTTTGGATCTTGTGCAATTGATGCAAATATCTCATTTGTAGAATTTGCAAAAATATCAAGTACATCTACCATAGCCATACCAAATCTCATATCTGGCTTATCTGAACCATACTCTTCCATAGCTTGTGCATAAGTCATTCTATTGAATTTTTTAGGAATCTCTTTTCCTGCTGCAGTAAAGATATCAAATAGTAACTCTTCAGCTACAGCAATTACATCTTCTTGATCACAAAAAGACATCTCAACATCTATTTGAGTAAACTCTGGTTGTCTATCTGCTCTTAAATCTTCATCTCTAAAACATTTTGCAATTTGATAATATTTATCAAATCCAGATACCATTAAAAGTTGTTTAAATAGTTGTGGAGATTGAGGAAGTGCATAGAACTCTCCACCATGAACTCTTGATGGTACTAAATAATCTCTAGCTCCCTCTGGTGTAGATTTTGTTAAAATTGGTGTCTCAACATCTAAGAAACCTAAGTCATCAAGAGTATTTCTTACTTGAATAGTTGCTTTACTTCTTAGTTGGAAGATATTTGCAGATTTAGCACTTCTAAGTTCTAGAAATCTATTTTTTAATTTGATCTCTTCATTTACTTTAGGATCATTTAAATCAAATGGCATAGGCTTTGATCTATTTTCAATCACTAAGCTATCAAGTACAATTTCAACTTTACCAGTGATTAGTTTTGGATTTTCTAATCCTTCCCCTCTTGCTCTTACCATACCAGAAGCAATTAATACAAACTCATCTCTTACTTTGTCTGCTACTTCCCATGATTCTTTGTTATCAGTTGGATCACATACTAGCTGTACAAGCCCACCTTTATCTCTTAAATCAATAAAGATTAATCCACCATGATCTCTTCTACTATTTACCCAACCAGCTACTTCTACTCTTTCACCGATATTTTTCTCTGTTACTTCTGTACAATAATGTGTTCTCATAAATTCTCCGATAGAATATTTTACATAAATTTTCAGGATTATACCTAAAAGTTACTAAATCTAAGAATTTAATGGTTATAATTCCACTCCCAAATGCAGATATGGTGGAATTGGTAGACACGCTACCTTGAGGGGGTAGTGGGCGTATGCTCGTGGAAGTTCGAATCTTCTTATCTGCACCACTTTATTAAAAATCCACTATTTAACATAAAAATAGAAAATTCTTTAAATTGGACTTGCAACTATTTTATTCTTTTAATTCACTAAGTCTTTTTAATAAATATTCTAGTTCTGCTCTTTTTTCAACTTTTTCATGAACTTTTTCTTCTAAAAAGTCAACGACATTTTTATGAAGTTTTGTTTTAGATAATTTATTAATATTTGTAATTCCACCTGGATTTAAAACATTAACTTCAAGTATCTTATCTCCGATCATATCTAAACCTGCAAAATATATCCCATCTGATAATAGTTTTTTACCAACTTTTGTACATATTCTTTTTTGAGAATCTGTTAATGTATATTTATGTGCACTTCCACCAGTTTGAATATTTGCTCTATGTTCACCCTCTGCTGGTTTTCTATGGTAAGCTCCAATTGCTTTTCCATTTAGCATCATAACTCTTACATCTCCATTCTCTGCACCTTCAATATACTCTTGTAGAATTACATAGTTTTCACCAGAATCATCAATATAAAAGTCTAAAAGTGAATTTAAATTTGATTTTGCATCTTTTTCTAAAACAATAACACCTCTTCCACCTGAACCATCAAGTGGTTTTAGTATCATTTTCTCATCATCTGATTCTTCAATAATTCTTTTTATATATTTTTTACTTCCAGATACATGTGTTTTAGGGAGATAACTATTTGAAGGATCATGGAATGTTGTAGTATAAAGTTTATTATTTGCTTTTCTAATTCCATCTATATCATTTACTATAACTGTTTCATCTTTTACAGAATCTAAAAAATTAAAAACTAATGGAGAGATTGGAGGATCTTTTCTAATCATAATACAATCAAAAGCATGTAAAGCTTTTAACTGAACATCAAGTTTACACTTTTTATAAAATGCAGTAACCATATCAGGTATTTTCCCTTCAATACTTATAGTTTTAGCAAAACCATGAACGATGTTATCTCTAACAGTTAAGTCATGAGTATAAAGAATTGATACTTTATAACCTCTACACATACACTCTTTTATAATAGTTAATGTCGTACTTTTTAATGGTTCAATATTGTCCCAGTCTTCAATTATAAACGCTACATGCATCTTTTTATCCTTAATATAATTTAGCTAGATATTGTACAATATTTATTAATAAAATTATCTACAAAATGACAAAAATTGTGGATATTAATTAAGTCGATTTCAACATCATTTTATTAGAATCGGACCATTTAAATAAGAAAATATGTTTCATTCGGTAACATATATCTATCTATTAGTTTATGTTATATTAGTCTAATATGTCTACTTTTGATACATAAGGTAACAATATTTTAAAGAATTTTATCTTTTTGAAAATTTTTCTTGACAATATAAAGCACTATATTATACATTTCATGTAAATTAATTACTTATAGAAGATGAAGGACAAATAATGATTCATGAAGATGGAAAAATAGTAGATATTGCAATTATTGGAGCAGGACCTGGTGGTATGGCATCAGCTATTGAAGCAAAACAAGCTGGTATAGATAATATTGTTGTTATAGAAAAAGCACCACATCATAATGATATGATCCACAAATTTTACAAAAAAGGTAAAAGAGTTGATAAAGACTGGATGGGTCAAAAATTTGAATTTACTGGAAATGTTACATTCGATGAGTGTCCAAAAGAGGAATATATTCATCAAATGGATATTAAATTAGAAAACGCTGGTGTTTTAGATACTTTTGAATACAACCATGAGATCATTAGAGTAGAAAAAGGTGAAGATGGTCTTTTCTCAATTGTTTTTGCAACTGATGGTATTTGTGAATCTGTTGAAACAATGAAAGCTAAAAACGTTATCCTTTCTGTTGGAAGAATGGGTAAACCAAATAAGCCAAGATATAAATTCCCTAAAGAGATTAAAGATGTATTAAACTTTAACCTTTCTAAAGTTCAAAATGAAGAGCATGTAATGGTAGTTGGTGGTGGAGATACTGCTGGTGAGTATGCTTATGGTTTAATTGAACAAGAAGGTATGGAAGACTGTGTGGTTACACTTAACTATAGAAAGCCTGATATTACAAGAATGAATCCAATCAATACAGAATCATGTAACAAATATCTTGATAATGGTAAGATGATTAACAAAATGGGTGTAGATGTTGAAAGTGTTGAAGAAGGTACTGAGAGAAGAATCAAAGTAAACTTTACAGATGGTTCAACTGGTGAGTATGATAGAGCTGTATACGCTTTAGGTGGAACTACTCCTAAAGATATTCTTGTAAATTCTGGTATCCAAACTGGTGAATGGGATGTTCCTGTATACAGTGAAGATACTTTTGAAACAAATGTAGAAGGTTTATATACTATTGGTGATGTTGTAACAGATCAAGGTAGTATTGCATTAGCATTTAACCATGCACATTCAGCAGTAACTAACATAGCTAAAAACTTAAAATAATCTCTCTTAACAAAAAAAGGGTATGCTCAAATAAGCATACCCTTTTTTAATGCTTAAAATTCCTGATGATCATCAGGAGTAAACTCTCCCTTTGCTGCTCTTCTAATTACATCTAAAGTTTCTTTATCTAAAACTTGTGTCATTGGTTTATTTTCATCTAAACATTGTTGTAAAAGTTCATCATCTTTTTGTGGTGTTAACATAAAATATCCATATGTTGTATAGTGGTGCCCAAAGCGATTAAAGTATTCCTCTTTATTTTTTGTTTTCAGCTCTAGTCTTTCTCTAAAAGTCATTTTATAAACCTTTTAAGAATTCTACTGTCATTCTAACTCCCGCACCACTTGCACCATGTGGATTGTAACCCCATTGTTCCTCTACATATGCAGGACCTGCAATATCACAATGAAGCCATTTATCTTTATACTCATCTTTTATAAAGTGATCTAAGAATAGTCCAGCAGTAATAGCTCCACCATATCTTGTACTAGAGATATTACAAACATCAGCTATTTTACTTTTAATTGTTTTTCTAAGATATCTATTAAATGGTAAAGTAGTAGCTAACTCGCCACTTTCTAAAGCACTATCAACCATTTGTGAAGTTAAAGCATCATTATTTCCCATTACACTTGTAGTATAATGTCCAACACCAACTACACTAGCACCAGTTAATGTAGCATAATCAACAATATAATCAATATCTTTTATCTCATCTTGTGCATAACATAAACAATCAGCTAATACTAATCTACCCTCAGCATCAGTATTTCTAATCTCAATAGTTTTACCATTTTTTGCAGTTAATACATCATCAGGTTTATAAGCATCTCCACCAATCATATTTTCAACAGCACCTACAATTCCATGTACTTCATATGGTAAATTCAATTTTGCAATAACATCCATCATACCAAGTACTGCACAACCACCACTTTTATCTGATTTCATAGTTACCATAAAATCTGATGGTTTTAAACTTAATCCACCAGAATCATAAGTAAGACCTTTACCAACTAAAACAATTTTTTTCTTAGCTTTTACTTTTGGATTATATGTAAGGTGAATTAATTTTGATTTATGTCTGCTTGCTCTTCCAACTGCAGCAATTGAACCCATACCATTTTCTTCAAAATAATTATCACCTAAAATCTTACAAGTTAAGTCATTTTCTTTTGCAATTTTTTTAGCTTCTTTTGCCATAACTTTAGGATAAAAATCATCAGGAGCAGTATTTACGAAATCTCTTGTAAGGTTTACTCCATCACAAATATTAATAGACTCATTAAATTGATCTGTGATTTTTTGTGTTATTTTTGGTACGATAATACTTACTGTTTTCTCTTTTTTATCATCTTTTTTTGATCTATATTTTTCAAATGAATAATCACCAAGTAGTAAACCTTCTAGTATCCCTTGTAGATCCTCTTCTACTTTGATCTTTGCAGACTTAAAATTTGTTTCATTTAACTTTCTTACAGCAACTGCTGCTGCAATTCTAAGGTTATCACTTGTAACATCTTCACAACCAACATAGATCTTTTTTGATTCTGCTAGAAGTGCACATGATTCGTCTGAACCATCAAAACCAATTGATTCTAATAATTCTTTATCTTCTTTTAATTTTTTGTTTTTAACAATAATAATCTCTATATCAGATTTAGTTTTTAGATCTGTTAAATTAATTTTCATCTATTTTATACCTTATTTAATTTTTTTTGTTGCTGTATGGAAGTAATATAAAATACTACCACCAATTGCTAATCCAAATGGAACTGCTATATACCAATACTCTTTGGCAACTTTTAAAACTTCTAAAATCTCTTCACCGAAATACCAAACTGGTACAATAGTAATAGCAGCCCAACACCAAGCAGAGATTAAATTGATAAATGCAAACATCTTCGCACTATATCTTGTAAGACCAATTGAGATAGGGATAATTGTCCTCATACCGTACATATATCTTTGAACAAAAATAATTGGCCAACCATACTTTTTAAGTAATAGATGAGCTAATGCAAACTTTCTTCTTTGACCTCTAAAATTTCTATGGACAAATCCTTTGTTATATCTTCCAATATAAAAATAGATTTGATCCCCTACAAATCCACCTAAACCAGCAACAAAAATTGCTAAATAAAGGTTCATATCACCTGTACTACAAAGAAGACCAGCCATAATAAGACCCATCTCACCTTCTAGTATACTCCAAGCAAAAAGGATCACATAACCAAACTCTTTCATAAGATAAATAAATTTATTTTCTAATCCAGTTACAGGTGCATGATATAAATTAAATGCCAAAAATGAAAACAGTGTCACTACAACAGCTGTCATCGCTTTACCAGAGTGTTTTTTGAAAAAGTCTAACACGAGTTTATCCTATTAATTAATCTTCGAAGTTTAATAAGCCTTGAGCTTGAACCATATCTTTATCACCACGACCAGAAAGATTAACAACTACTGTTTTACCTTCTAGTTTCTCTTTTGCCTTTTTTAAATACGCAATAGCATGACTTGATTCAAATGCAGGGATAATTCCCTCTTTTTGACTTAACCATACAAAAGCATCTAAAGCTTCATCATCTGTAATAGAATCATACTCTACAGTTCCTAGATCTTTGTGATAAGAGTGTTCTGGTCCAATACCAGGATAATCTAATCCTGCACTAATAGAATGTGCTTCTAAAACCTGCCCATCCTCATCTTGAAGTAAATATGAACATTGACCATGAAGTACTCCAGGTGCTCCTTTTTCTAAAGAACAACCATGTTTATCAGTATCTAGTCCTAAACCACCAGCTTCAATCCCTACACAAGTTGTATCTTCATCTTCTAAGAAGTGGCTAAACATCCCAATTGCATTTGATCCACCACCAATAGCAGCTACTACATAATCTGGTAATTTACCCTCTTTTTCTAAAAATTGAGCTCTTGCTTCCCATCCAATAATAGCTTGGAAATCTCTTACCATCATTGGATATGGATGAGGACCAGCTACTGTACCAATGATATAGAAAGTATCTCTAGCATTTGTAACCCAGTATCTAATAGCATCATTCATCGCATCTTTTAATGTTCTACTTCCAGATTCAACTGCAATAACTTTTGCACCTAAAAGTTTCATTCTAAATACATTTAGTTGTTGTCTTTCAACATCTTTAGCACCCATAAACACTGTACATTCAAGTCCTAATAGTGCAGCAATTGTAGCAGTAGCAACACCATGTTGCCCAGCACCAGTTTCTGCTATAACTTTTGTTTTTCCAAGTCTTTTTGCAAGTACACCTTGAGCAATAGTATTATTTACTTTATGAGCACCTGTATGGTTAAGGTCTTCTCTCTTTAAGTAGATTTTTGCCCCTAACTCTTTAGATATATTTTCAGCAAAATAAAGTGGATTTGGTCTACCAACATACTCTTTTAAAAGTTCGTTTACCTCATCCCAATAATCTTCATCAAATCTAAATTTATCATACGCTTTTTCAAGCTCTAAAAGTATTGGCATAAGTGTTTCAGGAACATATCTTCCACCAAAAATTCCAAAGTGACCATTGTCATCTGGATCAAATTTTGATGGTTTTGGGATATAATTATTCATACTAAAATTAACCTTTTTTATATATCTAGCACACTATAAACTGGTGCATGTTTTTCTATTCTTTCTTGACCATTTAAAAATGTAAGATTCATTAAAAAACAAACCTCTACTAAATCTGATTTTGTATCTTTTACTAGTTTACAAGCAGCATCTGCTGTTCCACCAGTTGCAATAAGATCATCGATGATTAAAACTCTTGCATCTTTATTTTCATGGAAAGCATCAAGATGAATCTCAACCTCATCAAAACCATACTCTAGTTCATACTTTTCACAAATAGTTGTTGATGGTAGTTTCCCTTTTTTTCTAATAGGAACAAATCCAATACCAAGTCTATCAGCAAGTGGCGCTCCAAAGATAAAACCTCTTGCATCAAGTGCAGCAATATAGTCTAAATTCATCTCTTTATATCTAGCTTCAAGGTGATCCATCAATAATTTGAATGCTTCTTTGTTGTTTAATAGTGTTGTAATATCTTTGAAAACAATTCCAGGCTTTGGAAAGTCTGGAATATCTCGAATTGAGTCTAATATAATTTGTTTGTCTGTTTCACTTAATATCTTCAATGTACTTCTCTCATCTTAAAATAAAGATATATTATCGAAACTTAACTAAAACCTCTTTGTATAGCTATGACAGTAAGGTTGTTGATTTCTTCTTTGGTAGTAATCTTGATGATACTCTTCAGCTCTATAAAATGGAGCCATAGGTAGTAGTTTTGTAGCTAGATTATAACCTTTATTAGTTAATTCATTAGCTATTTTTTGTACTGTTTTTTCCTCATCTTCATCACTTGTAAATATTGCACTTAAGTACTGTGGACCTATGTCAGGACCTTGACCGTTAGGTTGTTCAGGGTCATGTATCTCAAAGAACAATTTAACCAAATCTTCATAACTTACAACACTTGGATCATATGCTACTTCAACCACTTCTAAATGTCCTGTAGTTTTACTACATATTTGTTCATAAGTTGGGTTTTCAACCTCTCCACCTTGGTATCCTGATACAGCAGAAATAACTCCATCAAGTTTCTCAAAGTGATATTCTACTCCCCAAAAACAACCAGCTGCAAAATAGGCTCTTTTAAATTCTTTTGAATCTTTAAAATCAATTGAAAGTGAGTTCACACAATGTCTTGTATTTTTAGGAGTCATCTGCTCACCTTCAAATACATGTCCAAGGTGTCCTCCACAAGCAGCACACACAATCTCTACTCTTCTTCCATCTGCATCGGGAACTCTTTTAACAGCATCTTTTATCTCATCATCAAAACTTGGCCATCCACAACTACTGTTAAATTTACTATGTGATTTATACAGTGGTGTATTACATTGTCTACAAATATATAATCCATCACCTTTGTGCTCATAAAATTTACCTGAAAATGGTCTTTCAGTTCCTTTATGTAAGATTACATATTCCTCTTCAGAAGTTAATTTATTGTATGACATATTTTTTTAACCTTGCATCCCTTGATTTTTTCTATTTACTTTTTGGTTTTTATTTTTAAAGTCTCTTTTTGGAACTATAATCTCTTTTTGTTTTTCTTTTCTTTTTGTATCTTTTTCAACAAATATCTTTTTTCTAGTTACAGGATCCATCTCTGTATAATACATCACAGCAGAATATGTCCCAGGAGTTGGAGTAAATACTTGTGCTTGCTCTGGGTTCATCTTAAGTTCATGCTTTGTAAAGTGCTTTAAACTATGCATATCTTTCTCTTCACATCCAGGATGTGCAGCTATTAAATAATATGTCAAGAATTGCTGTTTTCTAGCTTCTTTATTTAACTTATCATATAACTTTTTAAAGTCAATCAAAGTTTGTTTTCCTGGTTTTCCCATAAGATCTAAAACATGCTGTTCTGTATGTTCTGGTGCTACTTTCATCTGTCCTGATATATGATCATTTACAAGTGATTTAAGATAATCATATCCATGTTTTTTGTCTTCAGTAATCAAATCATATCGTATACCTGAAGCTACAAATGCTTTTTTGATTCCAGGTATCTCTCGAACTTTTTTATTCATATTTAAAATACGACTATGATCTGGTTTCATTGAACCACAAAGATGTGTACTATCCACACATCTTTGATGGTCACAAGTACCAAGTTTTAGTTTCTTATCACATTCATATCCATACATATTTGCTGTAGGTCCACCTAAATCTGAAATAATTCCCTTGAAATCTTTGTATTCTCTAAAATCTTTCGCTTCTTGTATAATAGAGTTTTCACTTCGTGTACGAATTGTACGACCTTGATGTACACCAATCGCACAAAAGTTACACTCACCCCAGCACCCTTGATGTGTCATAATTGAAAACTTGATAGTCTCTAGACATTTTACTTTTCCATCTGGTCTATGATATGGGTGTAGTTCTCTTGTGAATGGAAGAGATGATACTCCATCCATTTCCTCTTCATTTAGATAATCACATGGTGGATTTTGAATAGCATATCGTGTATCAACTGCTTGAGATAAACCATTTGCAGCTATTGGGTCATTGTTATCATAAAATAGATCGAAAAGGTCAATATATTTTTCTTTATTTTCTAAACACTCTTTAAATGATGGAAGTTGATGATATTCTTCTACTGGTTCTTTTGATATATAACAAATACCTCGAATATGTTTATAGTCAGTTTTATTATTGATAGCAGAAGTTAATTGCATCAATGCAATTTCACCCATACCATATATTAAAATATCAGCTTTAGAATCAAATAATATTGGTTTTTTTAGTTTATTTGACCAATAATCATAATGGGTCACTCTTCGTAAAGATGCTTCAATCCCTCCAAGTACAATTGGAACTGTATTTTTGAAAAACCTTCGTATTAAATTTGTATAAACTAATACAGCTCGATCAGGTCGCTTATTATTTTTACCACCTGGGGTATAATCATCACTATTTCTAAACTTCTTTGTAGCAGTGTAGTTAGCAACCATTGAATCAATAGATCCACCACTCACACCCCAATAAAGTCTAGGTTCACCTAATCTTGTGATATCTTTGTCACTTTCATAATCAGGCTGTCCAATAATACCTACTTTATATCCAAGTTTCTCAAGCATACGACCTACAACAGCTACTCCTATAAAAGGACTATCGATATATGCATCACCACTTACTAATATCACATCGCATTGATCCCAGCCAAGATCATCCATCTCTTTTCTTGTAGTGGGTAAAAACTTATCCGTAGTAATATTATTATTATTTTTTTTCATCTATATTACTTTAAAATAGTTGCTAGTAATTTATCTCCAGCAATATCTGTTACTTTAGCTTTATATACTTTACCAAATTCTATTTGTTCACCTTCAGGAAGTTCATTGTCATTGATATAGATCTCACCATCAATTTCAGGTGCCCACATGATATTTTTTGCACTTAGCAGATATTCATGTTCGCTACTTTCACCATCTACGATAACCTCTATAGTTTTTCCTAGCTCTTTTTCTAAGGCTTCATTTGTAGTATCTTCTATAACTGCACCTAAATCTTGAGCTCTTTGATCAATAATTTCTTCATCTACTTTAGCTTCCATATCATATGAAGATGTTCCATCCTCATCACTATATGAAAATACATTTGCTCTATCAAATTTATACTCTTTTGTATATTCTAACAGTTCGTTAAAATCATCTTCAGTTTCACCTGGATGACCAACAATAAATGTCGTTCTTACAAAAGCATTTGGTTGTTTTTTCATATGATCCATAAGCTCTTTTAATTTCTCTGCACCTTTACCACGCTTCATAGTTTTTAGTACATTTTGAGAAATATGTTGTAAAGGCATATCAAAATAACTATGGAAAAGGTTTGACTGACCTATTTTATCTACAAGATTTAATGTTGTAGTTGATGGATATAGATATAAAATTCTTGCAGATTTTACACCTTCAATTTTTTCAACCTCATCGATTAACTTTTCAAGTCCATCATTAACACCATGATCTCTTAAATATGAGCTACTATCTTGCGATACAAAAGAGAAATCGTAAAAACCATTTTTTACTAAGTTTGTTACCTCTTTTACAACTGACTCTAAAGTTCTACTAAACAGTTTCCCTTTAAAGTTTGGAATAGCACAAAAACTACAAGTTTGATTACACCCTTCACTTAGTTTGATATATGCATGATAATTTGATCCAGTGA
>CBFHVJ010000001.1:0-67308 GCA_965659435.1 uncultured Arcobacteraceae bacterium | reverse complement strand
AGTCCATCAGTGATTTTTTTAGCAATATCAATTGATTTTTGTTTTGCAGTTTCAGACATCTTCATTGGTTGCCATGAGAAAATATAGTCACCATCTTGTTGGATGTGACCAATTGGTTCACAGTAAGTAGTTCCAGTTTCATTTCTAACTGTTAGTAGAGTGATTTCATAATCAAATGTGATAAACTCTTCAACGATTAATTCACTAGCATCACCTCTTGCTTCTTTTGCAAGCTCCCAAGAGTTTTCTAAATCATCAGCACTTCTTGCAACACTTTGTCCATGACCTGAACTAGACATAACAGGTTTTATCACACAAGGGAAACCAATATTATTAGCAGCTTTTTGTAATCCAGAAAATGTAGTAACAAATTCATATTTTGATGCAGGTAGATTTAACTCTTCACATGCAAATACTCTAATGTTTTTTCTGTTCATTGTTTTGTTTACAGCTTCAGCATTTGGAATTACATGGAATCCTTCTTTTTCAGCTTCAAATAATGCATCTATACTAATTGCTTCAACTTCAGGTAGGATAAAATCAGGTTTTTCTCTTCTTATTACATCTAATACTTCATTTTTATTTTTCATATTGATTGTATAAGATCTATTTGCTACAAGATGGGCAGGTGCATTTGCATAAGAGTCAACGGCAATTGTCTCAATCCCTAATCTTTGAGCTTCAATGATAACTTCTTTTCCTAATTCTCCACTTCCAAGAAGTAAGATCTTTGTACTATTTGATTTTAATGGTGCTGTAAAATTCATATTTCCCTCTATTTAAAAATTTATAGATTATATCTAAAAATATTTAAGTAAAAAGTAATATTCACAGTGAATTACTCCTAACCTTTTTGTAATAATTTTTTGGGTAAAATATGCGTCATTACGAAAGAAAAAAGGTTTTATAATATGCTATTAACTCCAGGACCAACACCAGTACCTGAATTTGTACGAAAAGCTATGGCTGATGTAACACTACATCATAGAACACCAGAGTTTGAAGCAATTTTTGCAAATACTAGATCTTTATTACTAGAGATTTTAGGTACTCCTGAATGTGTTATGCTTGCTTCAAGTGGTACAGGAGCTATGGAAGCTTGTATAACAAATCTTTGTCATAAAAAAGCATTAACTATTAATGCTGGAAAGTTTGGAGAGAGATTTGGAAAAATCTGTCAAGCATTTGATATTGCTAATACTGAATTAAAATATGACTGGAATACACCAGCATCTGTAGATGATATAGTAGATGCTATTAAAAATGATAGTGATATCGATGCTGTGTTTATCCAAATTTGTGAAAGTGCTGGTGGTTTAAGACACCCAGTAGAGCAAATAGCACAAGCTGTAAAAGCAATTAATAAAGATATTATGATTGTTGCAGATGGTATTACAGCAATTGGTGTAGAGAAAATTGATGTTACAAATATCGATGCTGTGATCACTGGAAGCCAAAAAGCATTGATGTTACCACCAGGTTTATCAATGATTGGGTTCAGTGATGCAGCGGTTGCAAAGATTAATACTAAGCCAGCTGGTTACTATCTAAATCTTGCAAGTGAGATTAAAAAACAACAACAAAATACAACAGCTTATACAGCTGCAACAACTTTAATCATTGGTCTTGGTGCTATCTTAGAAAAGATCAAAGAAGATGGATTTGAAAATCTTTATGCTAAAACAGCTACAAGAGCAACAGCTACAAGAGAAGCTTTAGTTGCAATTGGATTAGAAGTGTTTCCTGCAACACCAGCAAATGCAATGACTACAGTTTATACTGAACAGTCAAATGAGATCAGAAAGATTTTAAAAGAGCAATTTAATGTAAATATTGCTGGTGGTCAAGATCATCTTAAAGGGAAAATCTTTAGAGTAAACCATATGGGATTAGTTGAAGATTATGAAGCAGCTTGGGCTGTAAATGCAATTGAAAAAGCACTAGATGTTGCTGGTGTTAGAAAATTTGATGGAACAGCAAATAGAGTATTTATGGAGAATAATTGTGCCTAATTTAATTTTAGAGCATGAGATACCAAAAGGAAGTCGTCTTTATTTTGGTAAAACAGCTCGTGCAAAAAGAGATATAGAACAAACAGTAAGTGGTGTTTTATTTGATGAAGGTTTTGAGGAGATAGTTACTCCAAATTTTTCTTTTTCAGGTCACCAAGCAATTGAAGATGATACAAAACTGATTACAATCTCTGATGAGACAAATAATCAAGTAGCATTAAGAGCTGATAGTACACTTGATGTAGTAAGAATTATTACAAAAAGACTAGGGCGAACTACAGATCATAAAAAATGGTTTTATGCTCAACCTGTTTTTACATATCCAGCAAATGAAAATTACCAAATTGGTGCAGAGTGGATAGAGCATGATAATATTGTAGATGTTATCAATCTAACAACAAAAACACTAGAAGCAATTAAAATTGCGCCAGTGTTACAAATTTCAAATATCAACTTACTACAACTAGCTGTAAAAGAGTTAGGTATTGATATCTCAATCTTTAAAGATGGAGAGATAGCACAGTTGTTCGCTATGGATATTGAGTGGTTAACAAAGCTATTATATGTAAGAACTATCTCTGATTTAGAAGAGGCATTAGAACTTGTTCCTCAAAGTTTATCTTGTGAGGTAAAAAACCTTATTGAAGTTGCAAAAAGTGTAGATTATAAAAATGTAACAATATCTCCACTTTATTACTCTTCAATGAGATATTATGATGGTATATGTTTTAGAGTTGTTGAGGGTAATTTAACGCTAGCAAAAGGTGGTGCATATAGTGCAGATGAGATCAAGTCACTTGGTTTTGCATTATATACAGATAATTTATTAAAAGTTTTAGGAGTGTAGTTGATGAATACAGCAGACGTAATAGTTGGAATTCAATGGGGAGATGAAGGTAAAGGTAAGATTGTAGATATGCTTGCTCAAAAGTATGATATGGTTTGTAGATCACAAGGTGGTCATAATGCTGGACATACAATTTGGGTAGATGGTACAAAGTATGCTCTACATTTAATCCCTTCAGGGATATTAAATCCTAAAGCGATAAACGTTGTTGGTAATGGTGTTGTATTTGCACCAGAAGCTTTTATTAAAGAGATTCAGCAATTTGATAACTTAGAAGGTAGATTATTTATCTCTGATAAAGCACATTTAAATTTACCATACCATTCATTAATTGATCAAGCAAGAGAGAGGTTAAAAGGTGATAACGCTATTGGTACAACAGGAAAAGGTATTGGCCCAGCTTATTCAGATAAGATCAACAGAGTTGGACATAGAGTTGGTGAGTTGTTAGACCCAAAAGCATTATGTGCAAAAGTGATGGAATATTTTGCTCAAAATAAAGTTATTTTTGATGCAATGGAAGTTTCTACACCAAATGCTGATGAATTATTAGCTACATTAGAAGGGTATAATAGTAAACTAGCACCATTTATTACAAATACTACAAATATGGTATGGAAAGCTTTAGATGATAATCAAAGAATTTTATTAGAGGGTGCTCAAGGAACTATGCTTGATATTGACCATGGTACTTATCCATATGTTACATCATCCTCGACAGTAAGTGCAGGTGCTTGTACTGGTCTTGGACTAAATCCAAAGGATATAGGACAAGTTACAGGAATTGTAAAAGCATATTGTACAAGAGTTGGAAATGGACCATTCCCTACTGAAGATTTTGGACAAGATGGTGATAGAATGGCTGAGGTTGGTCATGAGTTTGGAACAACTACAGGAAGAAAAAGAAGATGTGGTTGGTTTGATGCAGTTGCAGTAAAATATGCTTCAAGACTAAATGGATGTGATCAGTTATCTCTAATGAAACTTGATGTTCTTGATGGTTTTGAAACTATTAAGGTTTGTATCGCTTATGAGTTAAATGGTGAAGAAATTGATTACTTACCACAAGACTTAGAAAGTGTAAAACCAGTATACAAAGAAGTACCTGGTTGGGGGAAAAGTGAAGGTTGTAGAACTGTTGAGGAATTACCTGAAAATGCAAAAAAATACGTAGAGTTAATTGAAGAGGTAACATCAACTAAAGTTGGAATTATCTCAACATCACCAGATAGATTAGATACAATTATTTGTAAATAGATTTTAAAGGAAGTTTATGAGACTAAAGCAAAATCATGTGCAGTATATAGCTAGAAGGATCACAAAAGATTTAGTAAATTGTGACTTTGTAGAGATTAGAAGCCCAAAAGAGGATATTACTGCTGAGATTGTAAGAATAATGAGTGAAGATATTAAAAAAGAATCAGCACTTGATGAAGCAGTTTCAAATATGTTAGATGGTCAAGAGGATGAGATAGAGTTTTATAAAGCAGACTATAGACAATTATTCTGGATGACAAAAAAGAGAATGGCTAATGAATATGGTGTAATTTTAAATAATACTGAAAGATTTAGTGATATCTCACATCAAGTTCTTGACTATTTATGGGAAGAGGATTTTATCCATTTTGTAGTATCAGATAATCAAGTGAAAAATGTTATTGTAGCTTCTATTGAAGAGTTTATGAAAGGTTTTGATGATGCAGATAGTGCAGCATATGAGAAGATCAAAAACTATAAAAGAAGACTAATTCCTGGAACAGATGATTATAATGATATCTATAATAGATTATATGAAGAAGAGTTAGTTAGAAGAGGACTAATATAATGGAAAAAGTGTGGATATATTTAGAAAATGGAACATTTCTAGAAGCTAATAGTTTTGGGGCTTCTGGAACTAGTGTCGGTGAAATTGTATTTAATACTTCAATGACTGGCTACCAAGAGATTATTACAGATCCTAGTTATGCAGGACAGTTTGTTACATTTACTGCACCAGAAATTGGAAATGTTGGTGTAAATGACGATGATAGTGAAAGTTCTCAAGCACATTGTAAAGGTGTATTAGTAAGAAACTATCAAGAAGAATATTCTAACTATCGAGCAGAAAAATCATTAGATGCATTACTTAAAGAGAATAACACTTTAGGTATTTGTGATATTGATACAAGATATTTAACAAAAATGTTAAGAGATGAAGGTGCAATGATGATGATTGCATCTACAGAGATCTCTTCTAAAGATGAATTAAAATCAAAATTAGAAAATAGCCCAAGAATTGAAGATATTAACTACATTGAGCAAGTAAGTACGAAAGAGACTTATATTCATAAAAGTGGTGCATGGAATCATGAGACTCAAAGTTACAACAAAGCAGTGATGAGTGATAAAAAAATTGTAGTTATTGATTTTGGAGTTAAACGAAATATTTTAAATGAGTTAGTTGAATCTGGTTTAGAAGTTGAAGTATCTCCAAGTAGTTTTGATGCTGATGAGCTTATTAAAAGATTTGAAGCTAGTGAAATTGGAGGAATCTTTTTAAGTAATGGTCCTGGAGATCCTTTAACTCTTGAAAATGAGAAAAAAGAGGTTCAAAAACTAATTGATAAAGATATCCCAATGTTTGCAATTTGTTTAGGACATCAAATGCTTTCAATTGCACATGGATTTGATACATTTAAATTGAAATTTGGACAGCATGGTGGTAATCATCCTGTGGCTTCTAATGGAGTGGTTGAGATTACTGCACAAAACCATAACTATAATGTTCCTGATGAGATTGTACAGATTGCATCTATTACACATAAAAACCTTTTTGATAATACAATTGAGGGTGTAAAATACAACAATAAGCCAATATTCTCTGTACAACATCACCCAGAGGCAAGCCCAGGTCCGCATGAAAGTAAATACATATTTAACGAGTTTGCTAAGACAGTTAAATAATCAAAAATTATAAAAATAATTAAACTTACTTAACCGTTTAATTATTTTTTATATTAATATATATTATAATTCATATAAACTAATAATATGAAGGTAAATATATGTTAAGTGACTTCACAAAACTTGAGACTTTTCTTACAGTAGTAAATGAAAAGTCATTTTCTAAAGCATCTGCGAAACTGGGTATCTCGCAACCAGCTGTAACACAACAGATGAAATTTATCGAAGAATATCTTGATACTAAAATTGTTGAAAGAAAAAAGAATGGTATAAAACTCACTAAAGAGGGAGAGGCTTTATTCCATATTGCACAAAAAATTCACAAATGTGTAGTAAATGGTGAAAAAGCTATTTTAGATATTATCAACAAAGATATTATCTTTAAATTTTCAACATCATTTGTAGTTGGTAATTATATTTTACCAATGTTTTTAAACAATATTAAAAAAAGTATTGATAATGATGTAAGTATTGATGTGTCTACTTCCGCAGAAGCATTACAAAAGCTACTTGATAGAGAAAGTGATATGGCTTTAGTTGATGTTATTGGGGATAATACTCACATTATCTATAGAGAATGGATGGAAGATGAGTTAGTGGTTTTCTCTAATCAAAAGCTTCCAAAAAGATTAAAAGCAAATGATCTATTAAGCTATAAATGGGTTTGTAGAGATAGAGAAAGTAATACAAGACATCTATTTAAAGAAGCATTAGATTCTGTAGATTTACCAGATTGTGATAATTTTAATATGATTAGTGAATCATCAAGTCCTACTACTATTATCCAAACTGTGTTAAGAAGTGAAAAAGATGATATCCCTACGGTATCAATTGTATCAAGACTTGCAATTGCTGACTATTTAGAAGCAGGTGTTTTACATGAGGCAAGACTAACAGGAACTGAAGTTCGAAGAAAGCTTTACATCTCTTATCTAAAAGAGAGAAAATATGATGCTTTTGTTGATACTGTAATTGATTATTTAATGAATGTGAAGGTTAAATAATTAAAAAACTTATCATGTTTGATATGGATGGTACTCTAGTTAATAGTGGTACTATCATCGTAAATACTATTAATCATGTTCGAACATCAACTGGACTTGATCCTATGGGACATGATTATCTACTTTCAAATATAAATGATCCTTCTATCGATCCAGCTAAATTTTTCTATGGTACAGATTGCTTTACACCTATGCATACAAAACTATTTGAAGATTACTATGATAAACATTGTTTAGATACGATTTTTTTATATGAGGGTATAGAAGAACTATTAGCAAAGTTATACGAAAAAAACTTTACATTAACAATTGCTACTAATGCATCAAATATTTTTGCTAGAAAAGCAGTTGAGCATTTAAATATTGATAAATATATTAAATATGTAGTTGGATTTGATGATGTAAAAGAGTCAAAACCACATCCTGAAATGTTGCTAAAAACGATGAATGAACTTTCATTTTCATCACAGCAATCACAATTAGTTGGAGATAGTAACAAAGATTTAATGGCGGCACAAAATGCCGATATAAAATGTCATTTAGTTAATTGGGGATTTTCAGACCACCAAAATGATGGTCATAATTGTACGAAAAAGTTATTTGAAACTATAGTTTCTTAACTTTTTCTATCTCATCCCTTAGTCTAATAGCCTCTTCAAAATTAAGCTCTTTTGATGCTTTTGTCATAGCTTTATTTAGTTCAACTAACATCTTTTTTCTTTCACTTGCAGGCATCTTCTCAAGACGTTGTTTTTTTAATGCTGTTTCATCATACTCTTCAAGTTTTAATGACTCATCTAATGTTCTTACTGTTGTTTTTGGAGTAATACCATGTTTAATATTATGTTTCTCTTGTATATCTCTTCTTTTGTTTGTAAGGTCAATTGCATACTGCATAGAATCTGTAATTTTTTGAGCGAATAAAATAACTCTACCATTCTCATTTCTAGCAGCTCTACCCATTGTTTGTACTAGACTTGTTCTACTTCTTAAGAACCCTTCTTTATCTGCATCTAGTATAGCTACTAAAGATGTTTCTGGAATATCAAGTCCTTCTCTTAAAAGATTAATTCCTATAAGAATATCAAACTCACCTAGTCTTAATTGTCGAATAATATGATTTCTTTCAATTGCATCAATTTCACTATGCATATATTTTACTTTTAATCCTAGATCACTATAGTATGCAGCTAGCTCTTCAGCCATTTTTTTAGTTAGTACAGTTACTAGAACTCTCTCTTTTTTTTCTATAGTTTTTTTGATTTCATCAAAAAGTTTTTCAATCTGATATTGACTATCTAAAATCTCTATTTTAGGATCAAGTAGTCCTGTAGGTCTAATAACTTGATGCGCAACTTCACTACTTAATTCAAGTTCAGTAGGAGCTGGTGTTGCACTAACAAATAAAAAATGATCAGCTTTTTTTATAAACTCATCAAATTTTAAAGGCCTGTTATCTAAAGCACTAGGAAGTCTAAATCCATAGTCAACTAATATCTCTTTTCTACTTCTGTCTGCTGCGAACATTCCTCTAAATTGGGGAAGAGAAACATGTGATTCATCTACAATTAATAAAAAAGGTCTATTCATTGCTTGAAAATAATCAATTAAGGAATAGGGAGTTTCTCCAGGTTTTTTATCTGTAAGAAGTCGTGCGTAGTTTTCAATACCTTTACACATACCAGTTGATTCTAACATCTCAAGATCAAATTCAACCCTTTGTTTTAATCTTTGGTATTCAACAAATTTTTCCTCTTTTTGATAGTGCTCCAGTCGTTGTGCTAATTCATCTTCGATAGATTT
This sequence comes from uncultured Arcobacteraceae bacterium, assembly GCA_965659435.1. Lineage (GTDB taxonomy): Bacteria > Campylobacterota > Campylobacteria > Campylobacterales > Arcobacteraceae > JADHTT01. The sequence continues at coordinate 58,699 of CBFHVJ010000001.1, read as the reverse complement.
TATCGCATTTGCAAGTCTATCTTGAGAGACTACAAATGGATTAACACTATAAATAGTAGCGCTATTTAAGTCTTGAACTTTATTGTTTGTTAGGTATTCATGCTTTGTTAATGATTCAACTTCATCTCCAAAAAATTCAATTCTAATAAACTCCTCTTCAAAATAGGCAGGAAAAATATCTAAAACATCACCATTTACTCTAAAATTTGAACGATCAAAGAAACTATCATTTCTTTTATATCCCATCTCTACAAGCTTTAATAGTAAGGCTCGTTGACTATATTCTTGACCAACTTCAAGCTTTTGTACATTTGCTTTATATTCTTCTGGATTACCTAATCCATAATTTGCTGATACAGAAGCTACACAGATAATATCTTCAAAACTCAATAAAGATGCTGTTGTACTAAGTCTTAATCTTTCTAATTCGTCATTGATAGAGCTATCTTTCTCAATAAAGAGATCAGATCTAGGTATATAAGCTTCTGGTTGGTAATAATCATAATATGAGATAAAATATTCGACATGATTGTCTGGAAAAAAGCTTCTAAATTCACTATAAAGCTGAGCAGCTAGAGTTTTGTTATGTGTCATAATAAGTGTAGGCATTTGAGTTTTTTCAATAATTCTTGCCATAGTATGTGTTTTACCACTTCCAGTTACACCTTCAAGGGTTTGATATTTATTCCCTTGTAAGATACTAGAACTTAGTTTTTCAATTGCTTTGGGTTGATCTCCTGCTGGAGAGTATTGAGATTTTACTTTAAATGGTGTCATATAAATTTACTCTATTTCAGATTTTTTATCATATATTAGTTTTAAAATTATAGCTATTACAAAAGCAACAGCAGAGATACTCGTCGCAACATCATCATTTGCTACATCTGTACTAAATCCTATAATAGAGTTAAAACCTATTACTATTAATGTCGATATAAGCATAATAGTAAATAGTGCTATAGATAGTATTAAAATATTTTTTATCATTTTATTATTCATATTATGGATTTTATCTAAAGATTACTCTTATATCTCTTGTAGGATTTAATTGAAAGTATTAATAGTATTAAGATTACTAAGGCAATAGATATATTTTTATTATATTTATCTTTTGTATTGTGTAATTGCTCTTGACACTCTTGAGATACTTTTGTAAATGATTTATTATCAATATCTACACTAATTGATATAGTGCTTGTTTGATTCTCTTTTAATTTGATTTTTTGAATAAACTGTATTGTCTGAGAATTTTGAAGAGCATTAAAATTTTTTTCATCAATAAATGAAGAGAATTGGTTTATACTTTTTATATTTGAATATTCAACAACACCATCAATAGGATATATTTTGTTATCTATTTTAAAATAGTAGTTAGTTGCTGGTATATCTACATATCCACCAACAGTTTCATAGAGTGCATCATCAGTTAAAAATAATTTATTATTTTCAATAGTGATATGAAATTCTTTTCCAAGAGATTTGGAGCAAGTTGCATCGATATGAAGTTTACTAAGGTTATGATTTGATCTATAGATTATTACTCCAGGTTTATTTTTTGTGTATTCAAAAAGGTCAGAGTCAATAATTTTCTTTTTTAATGAACTAGCATGTCTGATAAAGATTTGATTGTCTTTTTTTATAATAAGGCCAGTATGTGTAACATCAAGATCTTTTTTATTGCTATAAATACCAATATAGTCACCATTTTGAAGTTTTGTAGTATCTATATTTGTAGATTTTATATATGAAATCTCTCTTAAAATAGTAGGGATCTCTTTTAGATATTTCTCATTAAAGTTTAATTGTTTTAGTTCTTTTTTACACTCACCAAGATCACAAGTGATATCTTTTATAAAGTTATATTGTCTCCAATCACTAAAAAAATGATTTCTGTTGTGGTAGCTTACGATACTATTTTTATAACGTATATCAATAAGGTGTTTTTTAAATGAATGAATATTATCACTTTGTTTTAATGCTTCAAATGTATCTATAAATGTAAAACAATCAAGAGCATCAAAATTGATAATAAGATTTTCTTTTGAGGTATTTATTTGACCATTTGATAGTGTATTAGAGATATACTTGGTATCTAAAAATTTGTCACTTAATTTAGGGATATTTTTTTCTTGAAAAATTGAATTATCATTTTCAAATTTTCCAAGGTTTATATATTCTTTTGCATAGCTAGATGATAAGAGTATTAATACAAAAAATAATTTTAAAAACATAAAATGGCTTAGATAAACTCTACTATATCTTTTAAATCTTCTCTATGTTGAACTGATTGAGGGTTTATTCTATAACCAATTGGCATCATTACAGACACTTGATACTTTGAACTATCTAATCCTAGAATATCTTCCACTTTTTCTTTTTCAAATCCTTCAATTGCACATGTATCAATACCTTTTATAGCAGCTGCTGTCATCATATTTCCTAGGGCGATATAAGTTTGACGTGCAGTCCATGCATAAGTATTTTCATCTGTATCTAAAACATCTTTTAAGTGATCGGCATATTTAACTAAGTATCCTTGATATGCCTCTTTTGCTAAACCTCTTCTTGCAAATTTATGTTCAGGGATACCTGATTGTGGACGAGCATTTTCAATTGCTGCAAGAATAACAATAAGGTGTGAAGATGATGTAATTTGTACTTGGTTCCAACAAGCTGGCCGAAGTTGTTCTCTTAGCTTTTCATCTGTAATTACTAGAAATTTCCAAGGCTCCATTCCAAAAGATGATGGTGATTTTCTAGCTGCTTCAAGTATAAAAGTTAAATCTTCATCAGAAACTTTTTTTGTTTCATCAAATACTTTACAGGCATGTCTGAAATCTAGTGCTTCACTAAATGTTTTATCCATTATTTTATCCTTAGATCTATTTAAATTAATTATAACAAATTATGGTTTTATTTGGATAAATCCATCCTCTTCAGTAATCATTGTCCCATAGATATTGATTGGTCTATGGAACTTCAAAGTAGCACTGTATCCAAGATGGTATAGAAGTAATTGGTATATGTCATTGTGGCTTAAAATTGAATTTGGCATTTTGATAAAATTTGAATCAAATACCAAAGGTACTTTATAAACTTCTTCTTCAAATCTATTATGACCATATTTCCCATTGATCCCAATTTGTTCCCCATGATCAGATGTAAAAAGAATAATATATGGTTTTTGTGAATGTTGTTTTATATAATTAATAATCTTTGTAAGAATTTCACTTGAGTATTTCATAGAATTTTGATATCTAATCTTAATAGAATCATCTTCTTTTGCATTAGGATAATATATATAAGGACTATGTTCCCCTTGCATCTGTAAGGTTATAAAATTTGGCCTATTTAGATCAATAGCTTTTAGTGTTTCAAATAGTTTTTCATCTAAACTATTGAGTACTTTTATATTATCAATATCATCTTTTTGAAGATATGGTTTAATATATTTTAAATATTGATCACTTTGAGATGTAATAAAAGATGTATCAAAACCATTTCTTTTAGCAAGAGTGAAAATGTTTTTATTGAGATCTATTTGAGTTGGTCTTTGTGCTCCATTAAGCAATAGAGGAATAGATACATCAGTATTTGTAGCACCACTATAGATAGTTTTGTAAGTATAGTTTTCAAATATTTTATATGATGAGCTTGCAAACTCTTTTGCTCTCATACTTTCCCCAATGATTAAAATAATATTTAAATCTTTTTTCTCTATAGGGTTAAGTGTACTATGATAACTTTTTTCCAACTTGGATTCTTTTATTTGAAATATCTTATAGCTTTTGAATAGTTGTTCCAAAAGTAATAAGCTTCCATCATGATTTTTAGGTATTAGATAAATGGATAAAAATAGTAAAGGGATAAATATTTTGAAAGGTATTTTATAGTTATTAGTTTGTTTACTAAAAAGAATAATTATACTAATAGTAGTTAAAAAGGTAAATGGTATTAAAAATATTTCATAAAGTGAGTTTAATGATTGAAATGTTTCATCTATATGTGTAAAAAAGAGATATATATCTATATATGATAAAGTACTACCAAAATAGCTTATAAAAGAAAACTGAACAAAGTATAGTAGTTGCCAGAGAATAAATAGTATTTTAAAATAGCTTGATTTTCTAATGAGTACAACTATTAGTAAAATAGATAAGAATTCCCAAAGACTAGGGATAAAAACAAATGGTATAAATAGTGATATTAAAAAATTTTGACTATAAAAAAGTAGCGATAAAAATAATATTTGCATAGGGGTTATGACAGTGCTATATAGATAGTCCCTATCCAAATAATAGTAGTTACAATAAAACTCATAAATACAAGTGATGCTCCAACATCTTTTGCTTTTTTTGCAAGTTCATGTTCCTCTTGAGTATTGAGATCAACGACTCTTTCAATGGCACTATTAATAATCTCACTTAGTATTGGAATAAAAAGTGAAAGAGATAATATAAATTGAAAATGAAAGGAAAGAGGTAGATTAAAAGCAATTATATTCATCACAATAAATAACAATAGCTGTAATCTAAATGATGTCTCATTTTGTACCATATCAATTAATCCAGACAACGCATATTTAGTATTATTAAATAGTGTATAAGGTGGTTTGTTAAATGGCATGAGATCTCCTTGTTGTTGATTATATCACAAAACACTTCATGTATATTTCATTTTATTATCTTATAATAGAGTAATAGTAAATTACTTAGGAAGTTAATGAAGATTTTAATAGTAGAGGATGATGACAATATATTATCTCTTTTAAAACGTGGTTTTGAAGAGGAAGGTTTTGTAATAGATACAGCTTCAGATGGAGAAGATGGAGAGTATTTAGCAACTACTAATAGTTATGATGTGATTATTTTAGATTGGATGCTTCCTATAAAAAGTGGTATAGAGATTATAGAGTCAATTAGAGCTAAAAGTATATCTACACCAACGATTATGCTTACTGCAAAAACTGAAATTGATGATAGGGTTTTAGGACTTACAAAAGGTGCTGATGATTATTTGAGTAAACCTTTTAGTTTTAAAGAGTTATTAGCTCGTGTACAAGCTTTATATAGAAGAGTAGTTTCAGTAAATAGTGGTAATAAGATTGAGCTTAAAGATATAGTTATTGACCTTGATGCAAAGATTATCTCTAAAGATGGTCAGGCGATAGTTTTAACACAAAAAGAGTATGAACTACTACTGTTTTTAGTAAAAAATAAAAATGCAACAGTTTCTAATGGAATGATTGAAGAGCAGCTTTGGAATGATGAAGAATATATTAGTAGTAATGTTATTCAAGTAACCATTTATAACTTACGAAAAAAAATTGGAAAAGAGTTTATTAAAAGCTTTAGAGGGCTAGGTTATAAAATTGAAGTTTAGAAGTTTAAAAACAAAAGTTCTTTTTTGGTTTGGAACAGTAACGACAATCATATTGCTAATTTTTAATTTTGCAATATATCGATTTATGGAATTAAATACGAAACTAAGTATTCAAAATAACTTATATAATAAAGCAGTATTTATTAATAACAAAATTATGGATAGTGTACCTGTAAATGAACTTCTAAAAGAGGAAAAACTTCAAGGCGTTGATGTTGCTATTATCAAAGAGGAAAAGATAATTTTTAAAAAAGGTGACATATCATTTAAAGACTTTGTAAAGTTTCAAGATAGCCAAGAGTCATTTTTTGTTTTTAATAAAGGTGAGAGTTTAGATGGCTTATATATTTTAAGAATAGCAAATCCATTTAAAGGTGCAATTTTATTTTATGAACATAATGTAGATCAGAAAATAGATGAAGAGTTACAAAAGATAAAAAAGGTTCTTATGATTTTAGAACCAATTTTACTACTGTTATTAATTTTTCTTGCTAGTAAAATGACAGATAAAATATTACGCTCTATAAGAAATATTACAAATACAGCAAATAAAATATATGTAACCGATTTAACACAAGAGATTCCTGCACCTAAATATGATGATGAGATTAAAGATCTAGTTGATTCATTTAATGGTATGTTATCACGGCTTGGAGATGGTGTACAAACACTTGAGCAGTTTAATAGTGATGTTTCTCATGAACTCAAAACACCTTTGACTGTTATAAAAGGTGAAATAGAGATAACATTAAACAAAAAAAGAGATTGTGAATATTATATTAAAAGTTTAAAAACAATTGAGCATGAAACACAACAAATTCAAGAGATAGTTGATAACCTATTACTCCTAACAAAATATTCAAAAGAAAATATTTCTCAAACATTTCAAGAAACACATCTTGATTCTTTATTATTAGATGTAATTGGAAACTTTGATTCTATATTAAAAGAGAAAGGTATTTTATTAGATATTGAAAGATGTGAGTCAGTTAAAAAAGATGTAAATCAAATATTGATAAAAACAATCTTTTCTAATATCTTAGACAATGCAATTAAATATAGTGGTGAAGGTAAAAACATTACTGTTTCATTATTTGAAAAAAAGGAAAAAATATTCTTTATAGTAAAAGATAAAGGAATAGGGATTCCTCAAGAACAGATAGAAAAGATTATGGATAGGTTTTATAGAGTAGATGAATCTAGAAATAAGAAGGTTAAAGGTTTTGGCTTGGGGTTATCTATTGTAAAAAATGGTGTAGAACTACATGGTGGAGAGATTAAAATATCATCAGAAGAAAATCAAGGAACAACTGTAAAAGTTATTTTATAGAAAATTAATTCTATTTCATTTTCATTTCATTTTCATTTTTTATAATTCTATTAAGAAATTTAACATAGCGAACATATCATAGAACTCAAAAAGGGTCGGTTTTCCTTACCGACCCTTTTTATTTAACTATATAAAAAATAATTTTAAGCTAATAGCCTAGTAACATTTGTTTGTGACATATTTGCTTGAGCAATAGTAAGTGAACCACTAATATGTCCAAATTCTGAAGTGTTTTGATAGTTGAAAATTTGAGTAGGAGCAAGGCTCTCTTTCATCGTTTCAATTTGTTTTCTCGCTTCTTCGATAGTCACATTTCCCTCTTGCACTTGTTTTGAAAGCTCTTTTACTTCAGTTCCAAAGGTTGCTTTATCGATATTTAATAGAGTTACTTCATTATTTATAGCAGTCTCTTCTACAGCTACTTCTGAAGTAGTTTCTGGTACTACCTTAGTAGCTTCATTTTGATTAATATCTTGGTTTTTAGTAAGATAGTTTTGTCCTACTGTACCCATTACAGATTCAATTGCCATGAGATCTCCTTTCTTTACAATTATTATCTAATTATACAATAATTTTATCTATTTTGTAGAAAAAGTATTATTATATGTCAACACCATCCCAAAATTCATCATATTCAAGGCTTGTAAGAGCGTTTTCTTTTTCCATATTTTTTTCTAAAAGTTTCTTTTGTTGTTCATCAAAATATTGTTCTAATGCTTCATTTATCATTGTATTAGGGTCTTTATTTAGTATTTTACCAAATATCTCAAAGTTTTCCATTGCATCACTAGAAAGTGTAAAGTGTAAATTATCCATAATTCATTGTACAAAAAAAGATATAATATACTAGTAAAAATCAATGGAGGGATGATATGGCAAAAGTTGTTGTGTTAAGTGGAGCTGGAATTAGTGCAGAATCAGGTATTTCTACTTTTAGAGATAGTGATGGGTTATGGGAAGAATATGATGTAAAAGTCATATGTAATCATGATAGTTTAGATAAAAATGAAAAACTAACGTTAGAATTTTACGACAAAAGACGAGAAGATATAGAAGATAAAAAGCCAAATAGAGCGCATCTATTACTAAAAGAGTTAAAAAATAAATATCCAGAAGATATAGCAATAATTACCCAAAATGTTGATAATCTATTTGAAAAAGCAGGAATGCAAGAGGATGAGGTGATACACCTACATGGATTTTTACCAGAAGTAAAATGTAAAGATGATTATTGTGGCACGGTGCATAATATAGGATATAAATCTATATATGAATGTAATGATGCAATATGTGATAGTTGTGGTGGAAAACTTCGTCCGAATATTGTATTTTTTGGAGAGATGGCACCAAAATATGAAGAGTTGAATAGTGAGCTAAGTGATTGTGAGATGTTTGTTGTAATTGGAACAAGTGGAAATGTGATTGGCGTGAATTCTGTCGCAAACTTTGTGGAGCATTCAATTTTAAATAATTTAGAACCAAGTGATGCTATTGAGGAACATCTATTTTCTAAAGTGATATATGATAAAGCTAGTATAGCTATAGATGAGATATATGATGATATTGAGGAGTTTTTAAACCCCTAAATATCTTTTTGTTTATCCTTGGATAAAGTTAACAATCTCTTGTTCAATATTCTCTTTATCAATTACTGTATCGTGATTGATTTGTGCATCAAATAGATCTTCTATTGATTGAGGAATTGTAGCATTGTACTTTGAAGTAATTTGTTCAATTGCTTCTTTATCAGCATATGAAGTTGAGTCTTCATTTAAAGCATTTAGTACTGTTGCTGAGAACTTTGTCCATTCTGCTGTTGAGTAGATAACTGTTTTAATAGTTTTATCATCTCTTAGATCATTGTATCCTTTGATACAAGTAGCAGTATGAGGATCCATAAGGTAACCATCATCTAAGAATGATTTAATAGTTTTTAATCCAAATGCATCATCACTATTTGTTGCAGAGAATATCTCTTGTAGTTGAGATAACTCTTCTTGCGTATGCTCAAAGAATCCATCGTTATTTAATGATTCCATTAATTCTTTTGTTCTATTGGCACCAAACATATCATAGATAACTCTTTCTATATTTGAAGACTTTAAGATATCCATTGCTGGAGATTTTGTTAGAATTAACTTCTTCCCTCTAATGTCATATTTACCAGTTGTTAACCACTGTGTTAAAATATTGTTTTCATTTGAAGAAACTAAAAGTTTTTTAACTGGAAGTCCCATAAGCTTCGCATAATATGCTCCTAAAACATTACCGAAGTTTCCGCTTGGAACATTAATATATATCTCTTCACCTAATTTAATTTCATTTTGTCTTAATAACTCTAAATAACTTTGGAAGTGATATACAATTTGGAAAATAATTCTACCAAAGTTTACACTATTAGCAGCACTTAATTTCATATTGTTTTTTGATAGTTCAGCTTTGAAAGTATCAGAGTCTAAAAGTCTTTTTAGAGCACTTTGAGCATCATCAAAATTTCCTTTGATACCAATCACTTTTAAATTTGATCCATCTTCTGTAACCATTTGTAGTCTTTGAACATCACTTGTTCCACCATCTGGATATAAACAAGCTACTTTAATACCCTCTTTATTTTTGAAGGTATTTAATGCAGCTGGTCCTGTGTCACCTGAAGTTGCTGCTAAAATAAGATAGTTTTCACCTAGCTTTTTAGCAACTGCTGAAAGAATTGAACCAAATGGTTGTAAAGCCATATCTTTAAATGCCCTAGTTGGTCCATGGTATTGTTCATTTACAAAAAGATCATCTTTTACTTTTACAACTGGTGAAGGGTTTTTAGGATCATCAAAGTTATCATATAGGTTTAAAGCAGTGTTAATATCTTCATCTTCAATGTCAATATTAAATGCTTTTAAAATATCAAATGCAAGCTCTTTATAGTTTTTATCAATATGATTTGAGATAAAATCTTCGCCTAAATTTGGTACCTCTTTAGGAACATATAGTCCACCAAATGAAGCCATTGGATTTAAAATAGCATATGAAAATTCAACCTCATTTGGTTTAGCACCATCATTTCCTCTTGTTTCAATAAAACTCATTAGTTATTTCCCTTTTGTAAAAATTGTGTACCAACTCCATCGCTAGTAAATAGTTCTAAAATAATTGAATGTTCAACTCGACCATCAATAATATGTGCTTTTTGAACACCATTTTCAATAGCATCTGTACAGCTATCAACTTTTGGTATCATCCCACCACCAATTGTACCATCAGCTTTATATCCTTCAACATCATTTTTGTCAAGGTCATTTAAAAGTGTACCATCTTTATCTAATACACCTTTTGTATCTGTTAAGAATAGCACTTTATTTGCTTGAAGTGCAATAGCAACTTTTGATGCAGCTACATCTGCATTGATATTAAATCCAGGATGATTAGGCTCTGCACTATCTGCTATTGGTGCAATAACTGGAACAAATCCTTCATCAATAAGATTCATAATGGCTTCACCATCTACACTAGTGATCATCCCTGTATATCCAAACTTTCCTCCATCTTTTGGAAGTGCTTCAATACAACTACTATCTTTTCCACTAATACCAATAGACTTAGTTCCATGATGATTTAAAAGTGATGTAAGATTTTTATTAATCTCTCCACTTAGGATCATTTCAACAACTCTCATACTATCTTTACAAGTCACTCTGTGACCATCTATAAATTCTGATTTTATATCTAATTTGTTAAGCATATCTGAGATTTTTGCTCCACCACCGTGAACAATTACTGGTTTGATTCCCACTAAAGCTAAAAGTGAGATGTCTTGAGCAAACTTCTCTTGAAGTTCAGGAGATGTTTGTGCTGATCCACCATATTTAATTACAACAATTTCTCCACTGAATTGTTTGATGTAAGGTAAAGCATCAAGAAGTGTTTTTACCTTGTTTTGTTTAATTTGCATGTTTTTTTGACCTTCGTTAATGTTATGGAAGTTTATTTTAGTTAATATTGTTGATATTATACAATTTTGGAGATTAAATGCTTATTGACGGACACGGTAGAGAGGTAAACTACCTAAGAATATCAGTAACTGAACGTTGTAACTTTAGATGTCAGTATTGTATGCCAGAAAAACCATTTTCATGGGTTCCTAAAGAAAATATAATGAGCTATGAAAATATGTTTAAGTTTGTTAAGGTTGCTATTGATAATGGCGTTAATAAAATTAGAATCACTGGTGGAGAACCACTTTTAAGAGAAAAACTTAATGTATTTATTAAGATGATTCATGATTACAAGCCAGATATAGATTTAGCTCTTACTACAAATGGTTACCTACTTCCAAATGTTGCACAAGATCTAAAAGATGCTGGCCTTAAAAGAATCAATGTTTCATTAGACTCATTAAAAAAAGAGGTAGCTCATCATGTTGCTCAAAAAGATGTTTTAGATACAGTTTTAAAAGGTCTAGATAAGGCAAATGAAGTTGGTTTAAAAATCAAAGTTAATTGTGTACCTATGAAAGATGTCAATGGTGGAGAGATTATCGATATTTTAGAATATTGTATGCAACGAGACTACCCTGTAAGATTTATAGAATATATGGAAAATAGTTTTGCAAATTCTGATCTAAAAGGTTTTAAAAGTGCCGATCTTCTAGATCTTATCTCTACTAAATATAGTTTCGAAAAACTTCCTCGAGAAGATAGCTCTCCTGCACAATATTATAAGCTAGAAAATGGATATAAATTTGGTGTGATTGAGCCATATGGAGATGACTTTTGTGAGTCTTGTAATAGAATTAGATTAACAGCAGAAGGATTTTTAATCCCATGTTTATATTTTGAAGATGCTATGAGTATTAAAGAATCAGTTGAAAATGATGATATTGATGGTGCTTGTGAGATATTAAATAAGGTTTTAGAAAATAAACCAGAAAAAAATAAGTGGTCTCAAGGTGAAGATGGAGAAGTTTCTAGTAGAGCCTTTTATGAAACAGGTGGATGATTAGTCTTTTCGACTATTCTTTTCCTCTATTCCTGAAAGTCCAAATCTTCTAGCTAACTCTTGTTTTACTTGATCAGGAGAGATGTTTTTAGCTGCAAGTGCTACTAAACAGTGATACATTAGATCAGCACTTTCGTAAACTAATTCCTCTTTATTATCATCTTTAAATGCAAATGTAAATTCACCCGCTTCCTCTACGATTTTTTTCAGCATAGAGTTTTCTTTCCCTTGAAGAAGTTTTGCTGTGTATGATTGTGAAGCATTGTCATTTTTTCGCGATTGGATTGTTTGATAAAGTGTTTCTATTACACCATATGCTGCAGTTGTATCAACCTCTACATCACTTGTAGTATCACCAGTTTGTAGATCTGTAAAGAAACATGATTTTCTTCCCGTATGGCAAGCAACACCCTCTTGTTGTACTTTTAATAAGAGTGTGTCATTATCACAATCCATTGAGATAGATTTTATAGCTTGTGTATGACCACTACTTTCACCTTTTTTCCAAAGTCTTTGTTTGCTTCTACTAAAGTAGTGTGCATATGAAGTTTGTAGTGTTAGTTCAACTGCTTCTTTATTCATATATGCAAGCATCAAAACTTCATTAGTTTCAAAGTCTTGTGCTATTACAGGAACCATTCCATCTTGTTTTTCAAAATCTATTTTATTAATTATATCAGTCATTTCATCTCTTTATATAAACTTTATAAAGCACCTTAAAAAAGGTGCTCTAAAAATCTATTATTTATGAATAGAAGTATCTTTTGCTTTATCTTTTGTATCAACCCAAATATTTGGAGTTGATCCACCAGGTGTTAAGAATATTTTAGCATCTTTGTTTTCTCTAAGTGCATCGTTGAATTTCCCTTGCACTTGGATTTGTTGCATTTGAAGAAGTTTTTGAGTTAAAGACTCTGCTACTAGCTTATTTGCTTTTGCTTGTGCATCAGCTTCAATAGTAACAGCGTCCGCTCTACCTTGTGCTTCAATTCTATTTTTATCAGCCTCTCCCTTTGCTAGTGCAGCTTTTTTCTCAGCTTCTTGCTTAGCTCTTAAAACTTCATATTTTACTCTTTCTGATTCTTGGTTCGCAATCTGAACTCTCTCAATTTGATCTTTAATCTTTTGAGGAAGTACTATCTCTCTTAATTGAACAGATTCAATTGATACTGGTTTACCTTGTAGTGCTTCAATCTCAGTTCTAATACCATTTTCAATCATAGTTGCGATCTCATTTCTTTTTGTTGGTAACTCTTCTGCGTTAAATCCACCTACAACATTTCTTACGATATTTCTTACAACAGGATTTACGATCTTATCTTCCCAAGATAGACCCCAAGTAGCGATTGTATTTGGTGCACCATGTGGTAAAAGTTTGTATTGAACTGTAAGCTCAATAGATACAGGAAGACCCCTAGCATCAAGGATATTAATTGCTGGATTAATTTTAATTCCACTATCAAACCCACTCATATCTTCAATTGTTTTATAGTTAATTAGTCTTACTTTTGTATCAACAGTAATTACTTTTTGAACTACTGGGATATATAGGTGGAAACCTGGTTGTAAAGGTTCAGTTTCATATTTACCTGTAGTTACTTTAATACCAACTTGACCAGATTCAATGATCACAAATGGCTTAGCCATCACTAGTAAAACAACTAAACCAATAATAATATAGATAGTTGCTCCCATTTTTCCTAAGTTTTTGAAAAATTCAGGTGGCTCAAATGGTGGTTGATAGTCACCACCCCCGCCATTATTGTTTCCACCATTGTTATTGTTTCCACCGTTGTTTTGTTGTCTATTTTTAAAATAATCGTTATCGATTGGCATTTTTTTTCTTTCCTTTTGAACTTAAAATGTTTTAGTTAATATAAGTTAAATCTTTTAAATATTTCTCATTTTTACCAGCTACTACATCAAAATAAGCTGTTTGTAACTTTTCAGTCATAGGTCCTCTTGAACCACATCCAATTACTCTTGCATCAATATCCCTAATTGGTGTTACTTCTGCAGCAGTCCCTGTTAAGAAACATTCATCACAAGTATAAACTTCCTCTCTAGTGATTCTTCTTCTTACAACTTCAATACCCATATCTTTGGCTAAATCAATAATTGTCGCTTGTGTGATTGACTCTAATGAGTTGTCATTTGGTGGAGAGATAAGTACTCCATTTTTAACCATAAAGAAACATGCACCACTAGCTTCAGCAATATAACCTTGGTCATCTCTTAATAGTGCTTCATCATATCCAGCTTCAACTGCTTCAAATTTTGCCATTTGAGAGTTTAAATAGTTTGCAGCAGCTTTTGCTTTACCAAGACCTGAAGTGTTTGAGTTTCTTGTGAATGAAGACATTTTTAATCTAATACCATTTTTCAGACCCTCTTCACCAAGATAAGCTCCCCACTTCCAAGCAGAGATTGAAACATTTACAGGACATTCTTTGTGGTAAATACCCATAACCCCATAACCTAAGTATACAAATGGTCTAAGGTATGCACCTTCAAATAATTCATTTTCTTGTAAAATCTTAACTTGCGCATTATTTAGTTCATCAATTGTGTATGGAATATCAATTAACGTTGTTTTTGCTGAATCAAAAAGTCTTTTTGTATGCTCTTGAAGTTTAAATATTGCACATCTACCATCGTGTGTTTTATATGCTTTTGTCCCTTCAAAAACTCCATTTCCATAATGTAGTGTATGCGTAAGAACGTGTACTTTTGCATCATCCCATGGAGTTAATTCTCCATCCATCCATATATATTTAGCTTTTTCCATAATAAAATATCCTATACTTATTTATTGTTTATAAAATTTAGAGATACTATCTAAAAATTGTTTATGATATAATAAATCATAATTTAAGGAGTTTTTTTATGGAAGCAAATATTTTTTTTGGTAGCACAGAAGAGAAAAGAGAAAAGCTAGAATCAAGGATAAGCCCTTATTCAAAAGAGGTTGTTTCTCAATATCCAATGTGTACAAAAGAAGATACATTAAAAGCATTAGAGATTGCGCAAAAAGCAAGTACAGAAGCGAAATCTTCAACTATAGCTCAAAGAGTAGCATGGATTGAAGACGTTGCAAAAAAGTTAGATGAAAATAAAGAAAGTATAGCGCAAACACTATGTGATGAGGTTGGAAAACCTATCACTTTTGCAAGAGTAGAAGTTGAAAGATGTATAGAGACTGTAAAGCTTTCAGCACATGCGATGATTAATATGGATGGACATACAATAAATACAGATGCTATGCCTAGTGGTAAAAAGACTACAGCTTATTATTTTAGAGAACCAGTTGGTGTTGTAGCTTGTATTACACCTTTTAACTTTCCATTAAATCTAGTAGCTCATAAAATTGCACCTGCATTAGTATCTGGGAATACTGTGGTATTAAAACCAACACCAGAAGCACCACTTACAGCGTATAAGTTTGCAAAACTATTTGTTGAAAGTGAATATGCAATTAAAGATGCATTAAGTGTTGTATATGGTGATGTAGAAGTTGGAAGTACTTTAGTTGAATCGATGATACCAAGAGTATTAAGTTTTACAGGAAGTGTACCAGTTGGAAATATTATTACAAAATCTGCAGGTATTAAAAAAGTGAGTTTAGAACTAGGTGGAAACGCTGCAACATATATTGATAAAACTGCAGATGTTAAATTAGCTGCACAAAGATGTGCTTTTGGAGCATTTATTAACTCTGGACAAGTTTGTATATCACTTCAAAGAGTTTATGTTCATGAAGATGTTTATGATGAGTTTTCGCTAGCTATGAAAGAGGAAACACAAAAATTAGTAGTAGGATCTCCTTATGAAGATAATACTTTTATAGGACCACTAATTAATGATGAGTCACTTGAGAGAGCTCAATCATGGGTTAATAGCGCAATATCAGAAGGTGCTACATGCTTAACTGGAAACAAAGCTGAGGGATTAAATTATCATCCAACAGTAATGACAGATGTAACAGATGATATGAAAATTATTTGTGAAGAGGTATTTGCTCCGATTGTATCTTTAGTAAAAGTTTCTGGATATGATGAAGCACTTCCAAAGATGAACAATTCACCATATGGATTACAGTTTTCAATCTTTACAAATGATTTAAGTATGACTCAAAGGTTTATCTATGAAGCTGATTGTGGTGGAGTAGTGATCAATGATATCCCAACATTAAGATTTGATATTCAACCATATGGTGGGACAAAACTAAGTGGTATTGGTAAAGAGGGACCATCTTTTGCTATTGAAGAATTTACAGAGATTAAATCTGTTGTAATTTGTTAGATGGATTTTAGTGAAGTTGTAGCTAATAGACGTAGTATTCGAAAGTTTACTAATAAACCTATAGAAAAAGAGAAACTAGATAAAATTTTAAAAGATGCTATGTCTGCGCCAAGTGCAAGAAACCAACAAGGTTGGCATTTTATAGTGGTTACCAATAGAGAGTATCTAGATACTATAGCATTAAGCTTAGAACATGGTAAGATGTGTAAAAGTGCAACTACTGCCATAGTAGTTTGTTATAGGCAAGAAAATGAATCACAAAAGTTGTATTTCCAGCAAGATGGGAGTGCAGCTACACAGAATCTACTTTTAAGTGCAACTAATGAAGGTTTAGGTTCTGTTTGGATTGCAATTCATCCACGGCAAAAAAAGATTGATTTTGTAAAGGATCTTTTTAAAATAGATGATAGTTTAACACCTTTGGCTATTGTAGCACTTGGTCACCATGATGAGGTGAGAAAAACTAAAGATAGATTCGATAAAAATAAAATCACTTATATTGACTAAAGTGGTAGGGAAATATTAATTTCCTCCACCGCATCTTCCTGCTCCACAACGACCAGCAGCACATTTCATAGTATTTTGAATTTGTGTTGGCATTTCTCTTGTAGATTCCTCTACATCTTCGTCATCAAAATCATCTTTTTCAAATTCTGCTTCTAATTGTTGTTCAATTTTTTTAGCATGCATCTCCATTCTCTCTTCATCAGACATAAGCATCATAGGCATCATTTTCAGGGCTGTTGAGTTATTTGGTGTATTTACACTAAATAGATATAAAGATACAATAGTAAATACAGTTGCAGCAGCTACTATAGATTTTTGATAAGTATTAAATGTTTGGATAGGTTCTTTTTCTCTTATTTCACATATCCCACCAGGACAGTTTTCAGCTTGTTTTTTAGTAATAGTGTTATAAAGCTTACATCCTATACAGATTGAAAAAGCAGATTCAGCAAATAAAAAGATAAGACATAGTGTACAAATAACAATTTTAATTGGATTCATTTGAGGATCAACTACAACAAGATAGAACATAAAGATTGATAGTATTAAGCCAATTGACCAAGCAAATCTTTTTTGAGTAGCACCTACATATTCAGGTACTTGATTTTGTACAAAAACTCTACCTAAAAGCATTGATGGTGAGTAGTTTGGATTGATCATTCTAATGGCAAAGTCAACCATAAAAAATGTAACAAAATATTGAGTAAATACAAAGTTCCCAAGCATAAAACTATTAAGAAAGCTTAGAAAACCAAAAGCGAAAAGCAATCCTGCTGCTGCTCTAGCTTCTCTTTCATTAATTACTGGTTGATCATATCCTTCAACACGATTACCAAATTCTGGAAGAAAACTCATTATTAGTTACTTCCACATTTTATAGTTTGTTTTTTTATTTTAAAATTTTTCATATTTTTCCTTTATAGATCTTATATAATATTAGATTATAGTTAAAAGTTTACTTGATTAAATTAAACTAATTATTGTAGTATTTATTTATGGATAGAAGAAGATTTATGATAACAGGTACATTGCTATGTAGTATGGGAATTTTAAAAACAGATTTATATAGTATTGAATTTGAAATAAACCAATGGAACATAATAAAAAAAGTTTATAAAATAATCTTCCCTTCTAATACTCAATATAATATTGAAAACTATAATCCAACACAATATCTTTTTAATATATCTCGAGATAAATATTTTCCTAAAGAGGATTTATCTTTTATTTTAAATGGTGCAAAGTGGATCCAGGAAGATAAAATTAATGTAGATTCTTCAATGGATGAGCTTTTAGAAACATCATGGGGTGAAAATTGGCTATCTTATTTACTCAACTATGCTTTAGAAGGCTTATATAGTGATCCAATATATGGTGGGAATATTGAACAAATTGGATGGGATATGATTGAACATACTCATGGTAGCCCTCAACCTAGTAAACGTTATGGAAAATAGTATGAAATACGATATCTGTATCATTGGTAGTGGAGCTGGAGCTGGTCCAGTTGCTTATACATTAAGTAAAGCGGGCTATAAAGTTGTAGTACTAGAAAAAGGGAAATACCATAAAACAAAAGATTTTTCTAAAGATGAAATAGCAAGTTGTAGAAGATCAATCTATACTCCACCTTTAGATGAACAGTACCATACACTAGAAGAAAAAACAAAAGATGGATATATCTCCTATACTACCCAGAGCTCAGGATGGGATTTTTGGAATGGGAATATTGTAGGTGGTTCTTCAAATTTCATGGCTGGTTATTTTCATCAATTAAGAAAAGAAGATTTTCAATTACAAAATAAATACGGAGAGATCAAAGGGGCGAATATAACTAATTGGCCAATAGGACTAGAGCAATTAAAGCCATATTATGAAAAAGTGGCTACTACAGTTGGAGTTTCTGGTGAGAACTTGCCATTCAAATCACTTCAAGAACATCCTTTAGTAGAAAAATTAGATGATACTTTTGAAAAGTTAAATTATCGTTATTACAAGACTCCTCGTGCTATTTTATCTTCACCTTTGAAAGATAGAAAAGGGTGTTCATACTCAAATTATTGTGGAAGCTATGGCTGTAGCACAGATGCAAAAGGAAGTTCAAGAGTAGCACTTTTAGAAGATGCAGTAAAAAGTGGAAATTGTACAATTATTCCAGAGGCTTTTGTCTATAAGTTAGAAACAAAAAATTTTAAAATTACAAAAGCTCATTATTATAATAGATTTAAAATATCACAATCTATAAATGCTAGGATATTTGTAGTTGCAGCTCAAGCAGTTGAGACTTGTAGGTTATTACTAAATTCAAAAAATCAAGAGTTTCCAAATGGTCTTTCAAATAATAATAGTCAAGTTGGAAAAAATCTTATCTTTTCTGCTGGAGGTATTGGATATGGGGAGATTGAGTATAGTAATAAAAGCTATGATGGGTTATTTCTAAATCGTACTATTGATCAATTTTATCAAGTTGATATAGGTGGAGAAAAACATAAAGGTGGAATAATTGAATTTATGTTTGAGCATGCTAATCCTATTCGAAAAGCTAATGTTTTAAAGTGGGATAATGGAAAACTTCTTTTTGGTAAAAAATTACAAGATAAACTTTACTATCACTTTCGAAATATAAAAAGATTTAAATATGAAATCTTTTGTGACTGGTTACCACATGATAATTGTTTTGTAACAATTGATCAAGATAACAAAGATAAATTTGGGGTTAATGTTGCAAAAATTAGAATTGATGCACATGAACATGATCTTAAAATAGCAAAGCTTCTTGATATAAAAGCAAAAGAGGTTCTTGGTCAATTAGGGGCAAAAAATATTAAAGGTGGAATCTCTTCTTATCCTCCACAAAATCTTCAAGCAGGTGGATGTAGATTTGGTAATGACCCTAAGAGTTCAGTTTTAAATAAAAACTGTCAATCTCATGAAGTAAGTAACCTTTATATCTCAGATGGTAGTTTTATCCCTACAGGGGGAAGTATCCCTTATACTTGGACTATCTATGCTAATGCTTTTAGAGTAGCTGACATTATTCATCAGAAATTAACGAAAATTTAACTAAAATATCTCTTATTATAGAACATTTGAAAGAGTTTAAAATCAAAAATAAGATATTAGAGATAATTAAAAAAAGAGCATTAGTTATTGATGGAGCTATGGGTACACAGCTTCAAACTTATAAAGTTCCAGATGAAGCATGGATTGATGATAAGGGTATAAATCAAGAAGGGTGTAATGAACTTCTAAATGATACAGCACCTGAAATCTTAGAAAAGATCCATAATGCTTATGCATTAGCTGATGCAGATATGATTAAGACAAATACATTTGGTACTATGCCATGGGTTTTAGATGAATATGACATGCCTCAAAGAGCTTATGAATTAAGTAAAAAAGGTGCACAAATTGTAAAAAATATTTGTGATAAATACTCTACACCTGAAAAACCTAGATTTGTACTAGGGTCAATTGGACCAGGTACAAAATTACCATCTTTAGGACACATTACATATGATGATATGTATGATGGTTATAAGATTACAGCTCAAGGTTTAGCTGATGGTGGGTGTGATGTTTTCTTACTTGAAACTTGTCAAGATCCATTACAAATAAAAGCAGCAATCCATGCATTAAATGATGCTGCACCACAAATACCAATTATGGTATCAGTTACAATTGAATTAAGTGGTTCAATGTTAATTGGAACTGATGCCCAAACAATTGCGACTATTCTAGAGCCATTTGATATTTTATCTTTAGGATTTAATTGTGGTACAGGACCAGAACAAGTTAAAAAACATCTTGATGTTTTAAGTGAATCTAGTCATTTCCCATTGTCAATTCATGCAAATGCAGGATTACCTCAAAATAGAGGTGGTTATACATTCTATCCTATGGGACCAGATGAGTTTGCAACTATTCAAAAAGCATTTTTAGAATTTGATGGGGTAAGTTTCCTTGGAGGTTGTTGTGGAACTACACCACAGCATATCAAGGCTTTAGCTGATAGTATTAAAGATATTCAACCAAAAACTCCAACAGGCAGTCATCCAAATGCCTTAGCATCACTATTTTCAACTGTTGAACTTAAGCAAGATCCAGCGCCACTTTTAATAGGTGAAAGAAGTAATGCTACAGGTTCAAAAGCATTTAGAGAACTACTAAAAGCTGAAGATTATGAAGGTACTCTTACTGTTGGGCAACAGCAAGTAAGAGCTGGAGCACATGTAATTGATGTAAGTGTTGGATTTGCAGGGCGTGATGAAACTAGAGATATGAATGAAGTTATTTCACGATATTCTCAAAAAATTCAGTTACCACTTATGCCAGATTCTACACAGACTCCAGCACTTGAAGAAGCTTTAAAACTTATAGGTGGAAAGCCAATTATAAACTCTGTGAATCTTGAAGATGGAGAAGAGAAGTTTGATGAGGTTTGTGCACTAGCTAAAAAATATGGAGCAAGTTTAGTTTGTCTTGTGATTGATGAAGTTGCTATGGCAAAAACAAAAGAAGACAAAGTAAGGATTGCTGAAAGAATTTATCAAAGAGCTGTAAATGTTCATGGACTAAAGCCTGAAGACTTAGTATTTGATATGCTTGTATTTACTATTGGTAGTGGAGATGAGGAATATCTTACTGCTGGTATTGAAACAATTGAAGCGATCAGAGAATTTACAACAATGCATCCTGAAGTGGGTACTACACTAGGTCTTTCAAATATCTCATTTGGACTTGATAAAGATGCAAGAGTTTATTTAAATTCAATATTCTTACACCATTGTGTGGAAGCTGGACTATCAAGTGCAATTGTAAATGTAAAGCATTTAGTACCTAGATCAAAAATGAGTGATGAGGATGTTAAGGCCTGTGAAGATCTATTGTTTAATAGAAGAGAGGATGGAGATCCATTATTTGCATTTATTGAACATTTCTCAAATGTAGCAGCTGTTGAAGATAAAAGTGATGAAGAGCTAGAAAAATTAAGTGATAGAGATAAAGTTATCTATCTTTTAAAAGAGGGTGATAAAGAAAGACTTATCCCTCTATCATTACAATTGAAAGATAATATGCCAGCTGAAACTATTGTAAATGAATGGCTAATTGATGGTATGAAAGAGATTGGTGAACTATTTGGTAGTGGTCAAATGCAGTTACCATTTGTACTACAAAGTGCAGAAACTATGAAAGCTACAGTAGATCAACTAAACCCATTTTTACCAAAGATTGAAAAATCATCAGAAACAACACTTGTACTTGGAACAGTAAAAGGTGATGTGCATGATGTTGGTAAAAACCTTGTAGATATTATTTTAAGTAACAATGGATTTAAAGTTGTAAATATTGGTATTAAAGTTGGAATCCAAGACTTTATAGATGCTGCTAAAGAGCATGATGCAGATGCTATTGGAATGAGTGGCTTACTTGTAAAGTCAACAAATGAGATGAGATCAAATCTTGAAGTGATGCAAGAACAAGGATTACAAATACCTGTAATGCTTGGTGGTGCTGCTTTAACAAAAGATTTTGTTGATAACTTCTGTAGAACATCATATGATGGAGCAATTTTTTATGCAAGAGATGCTTTTGATGGTGTTGTAGCTATGCAAAGAATTGAAACAGGCGGAGAGCTTGATACCGCAATGGCTGCAGATTTAATACAAAAAGATGACTCAAGTGAAAAAGTTGAGAAAATTGAATTTGATTCATCTATACATACTCCACAACTTTTAGAAAATAATCATAAATATACACCACCATTTTGGGGTAGAAAAGATTTGTCTAATGATTTTAATCATGAATTAGTATTTGAATGGATTAACCATAGAGTTTTATTTAGACAAAGATGGGGATATAAAAAAGGTCAACAAGACAGTGTAAAATTTTTAGAGCATGAAGAAAATGTTGTTAAGCCATTATATGAAGAATTAAAAGATGAGTTTTTAGAAAAAGATGTATTTGATCCAGTTGTATTGTATGGTTACTTCCCATGTAAAGCAAATGATACTATTTTAGAAATTTATGATGATGCAAAAGAAAATATCATAGCAACTTTTGATTTTCCAAGAGCTGGAAAAGCTCCACATAGATGTTTAGCTGATTATTTTAAAAGTGATGAATTTGATGTAGTTGGATTTACATTTGTAAGTAGTGGATTAAAGATCACACCTTTTGAGCAAGAGATATATGAAAAAGGTGAATTTGGTAGATATTATCAAGTTCATGGTCTTGGAGTTGAGCTTGCAGAAGCATTAGCAGAAATTGCACACAAGCAGATAAGACTTGACTTAAATATTGTTGATAATGAAAAGCCAACACTAAAAGATGTTCAAATGAAAGCTTATCAAGGGTGTAGATATTCACCTGGTTATGCAGCTTGTCCAGACTTAGCTTTAAATAGAACTATTTTTGATCTATTAAAACCTGAAGACTTTGGTATTGAGTTAAGTGAAACATTCCAGATTCATCCAGAACAATCAACAGTTGCAATTGTTGTACCAAATAAAGAAGCAAAATATTTTAATATATAAAAAAGGGTTTGAATGGAAAGTTTTATAAGAGAATTAACACCAAAAAAGATGTCAGACTTTAGGTTAAGTAGTTCAGATTTTATTGATATGTATAATGATGGTGAAGTGGAACTAGTTGATATAAGAATGCCCTTTGAGACAAAAGTTTGGCAATTGAATTTTGGACTACAAATACCAGCAAATGAGATACCAGATAATTTAGAAAATTTACCAAAAGATAAGATCATAGTGTGTGCTTGTCCTAAATCGGATAGATCAATTATGGTAAGTGCTTATTTAAACTCTTTAGGAATTCAAAGCAAATACCTTTCTGATGGTATGTTAGATTTAATGGATAAGCTTAAAGGTGGAATGGCAAAGCTTATTGAAATAGATTAATATGGGTGAAATAGTAAACTTTATAGTAGAAACTGTTGGAGCTTTAGGCTACTTTGGTATTTTTGCTATGATGTTTTTAGAAAGCTCTTTTTTCCCATTTCCAAGTGAAGTGGTGATGGTACCAGCTGGTTACCTTGCAGCAAAAGGTGAGATGAATCTATATTTAGCAATTTTAGCTGGTATTGGTGGTTCATTAGCTGGGGCTGTGTTTAATTACCTTTTAGCATTAAAATTTGGCAGAGCATTTTTATCAAAGTATGGAAAATATGTTTTAGTGAAAGAGGAAACCTTACAAAAAATGGAAGATTTTTTTGCTAAGCATGGACATATATCTACATTTAGTGGAAGATTGATTCCTGCTGTTAGACAATATATTTCATTACCTGCGGGACTTGCAAAAATGGACTTATGGAAATTTTCTTTATATACATCTTTAGGTGCAGGAATTTGGGTAATGATACTTGCTCTTCTTGGATACTTTATAGGACATAATCAAGAGTTAATAGGGGAGTACATTAAAATTATTATAGTTTCAATTTTAGTATTGCTTGCTATTGGGATTTTCTTTTATATAAGAATAAAAATGAAAAAAGATATTTTGAAGAAATAAAAAGGATAGATTAATGAAGATTGTATTTTTAGATAGAAAAACTTTAGGTGATGATATTTGTTTAGAAGGGTTTGATACATATGGCGAAGTTATCACTTATGAGTCAACATCAAAAGATGAAACTTTACAAAGAGTTCAATATGCAGATATAGTTGTTACAAATAAAGTTGTAATTGATAAAGATATTATCGATAATAGTGATATTAAACTTATCTGTATTGCTGCAACTGGTATGAATAATATCGATTTAGACTATGCAGCACAAAAGAAAATAGTTGTTAAAAATGTAGCTGGATATTCTACTTCAAGTGTAGCTCAACTTACTATTGCTTATGTGATGCATTTTGTAAATCAAATTAACTATTATGATACTTTTGGAAAAAATGAGTGGAAAAATAGTGATATATTTACACATCTAGATAGATCATTTTATGACCTTGAAGGTAAAAAATGGGGTATTATTGGTCTTGGATCGATTGGTAAGCAAGTTGCAAAAGTTGCAGATGCTTTTGGATGTGAAGTATCTTACTATTCTACAAGTGGAAAAAATAGCTGTGATCAATATTCTCAAAAAGAGCTAGATAAATTACTTCAAGAGTCAGATATTATCTCAATTCATTCACCATTAAATGACCAAACAAATAATTTAATTAATAGTTCAAACTTAGGACAGCTTAAAGATAACGCTATACTATTAAATCTAGGTAGAGGTGGTATCGTAAATGAGCAAGATATTACAGATGAGATCGAAAAAAGAAAGATCTATTTTGCAACTGATGTAGTTTCAAAAGAACCAATAGAAAGTTCATCGCCACTTTTAACAATCAAAAAGAAAGATCAATTAATCCTTACACCACATATTGCATGGGGTTCGCAAGAGGCAAGAAAAAGATTAGTTGATGGAATTATTCAAAATATAGAGGATTTTTTAGATTAATGGAACAGCATATTTATGATGTAGTAGTTGTTGGTAGTGGAGGGGCTGGATTAACAGCTGCCCTTCATGCAAAAAAGAATAGTGCAAATGTTTTAGTTGTTTCTAAAACATATCCAACACACTCTCAAACAGCACAAGCACAAGGTGGTATTAATTGTGCTATCAATAAAGAAGATATACAGTTACATATTGAAGATACATTAAAAGCATCTAGAGGATTAGGTTGTGAAGATGCGATAAGTTTAATGTGTGAAAAAGCTCCTGAAAGTATAAAATGGCTTGATGAAATAGGGGTACCATTTACAAGAACTAGTGATGGAAAAATAAAACAAAGATCACTTGGAGGAGCTTCAAATCCAAGAGCATGTTTTAGTAGTGACTATACAGGATTAAAAATATTACATTCTTTATATGACACAGCAATTAAAGAGAAAATAGAATTTCTAAATGAGCATATGCTTTTAAGCTTGATTGTTAAAGATGAAGTAGTAAAAGGTATAACTGTATTAGATATTCAAACTTCTGAAGTAAAACAGATACTAGCAAAGTCTGTAGTATTAGCCACAGGTGGTTATGGAGCTATTTATGATGGGTACTCAACTAATTCATATGCTTCAACTGGTGATGGAATAGTTATTGCCAAAAAAGCTGGAGTTGAAGTGTCAAATTTAGAATTTGTTCAATTTCATCCAACAGCAATGGTTGGAAGTTCAGTTCTTATAAGTGAGTCTGCAAGAGGTGAAGGTGGTTACTTAGTTGATCAGTATGGTGATCGTTTTGTTGATGAATTAAAGCCTCGTGATGAAGTAGCAAGAGCAATATCAGCACAAATTCTTAATGGAGAAAAAGTATATTTAGATCTAAGGCATTTAGGTTTAGAAAAAATTATAGAATCAATGCCTCAAGAGAGAGATTTAGCATTAAAATTTGCTGGTGTAAAAATAGAAGAAGAGTTACTTCAAATAACACCTGCTGCACATTATAGTATGGGTGGAATCAAAACTGATATACAATGTCAAACAAATATAAAAAATCTTTTTGCTGTAGGAGAGTGTGCACAAGCTGAAATCCATGGAGCAAATAGATTAGGCGGGAATGCACTTTTAGAGATCATTACATTTGGAAAAATAGCTGGAGAAAATGCAGCTAAATGTCAAGAACAAAATTATACTAACACAACAACAAAACAACTAGAAAATGATGTAGCTAAAATAGAGCAGATTTTTGAAAATACTACAGATGAAAACTTTTATGAGATAAAACAGCTTTTGGCACAAGTGATGTTTAAAGATGTTGGTGTATTTAGAGATGGTAGTTTATTAGCTGAAGCTAAAGACTATGTTACACATCTAAAAGGACAATATCTCAAAAGTGGTATCAAAGACAAGAGTAGAGTTTACAATAAAACCTTAGTAGAGTTTTTACAGTTAGAAAACTCTTTGGAATTAGCAAAGAATATTATAACTAGTGCACAACAAAGAACACAAAGTTGTGGAGCCCACTTTAGGAGTGATGATGAAGATTAATATAATTGAAAAGGAATATTCTTTAGAAGAGAAAGTCGATACTATTTTAGAGGCTTTGAACTATATTAAATCACATCAAAATCAAGAGCTTACTTTTAGAAGTGGATGTAAAAGTGGTGTATGTGGAAGTTGTGCAGTAGTTGTAAATGGTGTTGAAAAGCTAGCTTGTACAACAACTTGTAATGATAATGACAATATTCAAGCATTAAAAAATACAAAAGTTATAAGAGATTTAGTTGTAGATTTAGAACATGAAAGTAAATTCTTAGAAGATTCATATGGTTACCTTTTAGAAAATAGTGGTGAGTCTATCTCTATAGAAGATGAAAAAGCAATTGATATTCAGTCAAATTGTATTTTATGTCATAGTTGTTATAGTTCATGTCCTGTATATGAAGTGAATGAAAACTTTTTAGGACCATTTGCTTTAACTCGAGCATATAGGTATATCAATGATAAAAAAGAAAAAGATATAAAAACACATATTGATACTATTCAGAGAAATGGAGTATGGGATTGTACACTTTGTGGAAATTGTTCGATGGTTTGTCCTGCACATATTGATATTAAAAATGACATTATGAAGCTTAGAAATAAAAGTGCTCAATTTGGGCATATGGATCCAAGTTTTAGTAGTGGTGGTATGGACTTTGGAGGTGGCTTTAATGCAGGCGGTACTCCAGACTTTGGATTTAATCCAAACTTTTAAAGGATATCTCTTTGATAAAGTCTATCATTAAATTTGGTCTTGAAAAGCCTATTTTAAATTATTTATTATTAGCCTTTATATTTATATTAGCAATTTTTTCATATTTCAAAATTCCTAAAGAGATTTTTCCTCCATCTTCGTTAGATGCTATTAGTATATCAGGAAGTTATGCTGGAGCTAGTAGCGATATTTTAGATAAATTAGCTGTTAAAGAGATAGAAGATGAACTTAAAAGCTTAAGTGAAGCAGATACCATATCTACAGTTGTAAAAACTGGATTTTTTAACATAAAAGTTGATCTAAAAAGTGGATATAAGTCTTCTGAAGTTATTGATGATATTAAAGATATTGTTTCTAAAATAAAATCAAATCTCCCTACAGATATGAATGAACCAATCGTTAAAGAGATAGTAAACTCTTTTCCACTTATTACTGTTGCTATTTTTGGTGATAAAACTAAAGAAGAGCTTTTAAGTATTGCAAAAGATTTAAAAACAAAAATCAATAATTTAGAAGATCTAAGTGATGTAACAATTTGGGGAGATAGTGATAAAGAGCTTATTATCACTTTTAATGATGAAAAGCTTGAAGCTTATGGTTTCAATAGATCACAAGTGGTAAATACATTATCTCAAATGAGTTCTATTTTCCCTGCAGGAATTATAAAAGATAAACAAAACCACTATTATCTTAGTAGTCAAAATGGTGAAAAAGATCTTCGTAAACTTCATAATATGATTGTAAAAATAGGAGATAAAAGAGTTTACCTAAAAGATATTGCTACTATAGAATTTAAACTTGCAGATACTATTAATCTTTCCCATTTTAATGGTAAACAAGATATGTCTATAGGGATAAATAAAGGGAAAGAGGGAGATGCAATCTCTTTAGTAAAACAGATTAAAGAGATTTTAGAAGATGAAAACGTAAAATATAAAGATGTAGAGTTTGATACATATACAGATACTTCTGTGTGGATAAAAAATAGGCTTAATACTGTTGTATCAAACATTTTATTTGGAGTATTACTTCTTTCTACAGCATTATTTTTCTTTATCAATGTTCGAATTGCATTTGTAGTAGCTATTGGGATACCTACAAGTTTTATGATCGGTCTAGTAGCTGCTGAACAATTAGGATACAGCTTAAACATGCTTTCCCTTCTTGGAGCACTTTTAGCGCTTGGAATGCTTGTAGATGAGGCTATAGTTGTTGGTGAAAATATCTATAGACATCTAGAGATGGGTAAAGATAAAATGAGTGCAGCACTTGATGGTGCTGTTGAGATGTATCCAGCAGTGTTAACAGCAACAGCTACTACAATTTTTGCATTTTTACCAATACTTCTTATGACAGGGGAAGTTGGAGTATTTATGAAAATACTTCCTATTATGATATCTGTATTGCTTCTTAGTTCTCTTGTTGAGGCATTTTTCTTTTTACCATTACATGCAAAACATTCTTTTAAGTTAAATAAAGAGGATAAAAGAAGTGAATCTATTTGGGATTGGAATAAAAGAGTTTATAAAAATATTTTAACATTTGTATTAAAATGGAAATATATCTCATTAGGGTTATTAGTTTCATTTATTATTGTTGCAACAATCTCTTTAGTAAATATTTTAAAATTTGAGTTTATGCCAGAGTTTGATACCACACAAGTGTATGTTACTGGTTCAGTTGGTGTTGGAAATGATATTAAGCAAACTGAACAAAAGGTAAAAGAACTTGAAGAAAAGTTATTAAAAAACTTTAAACTTGGAAATGAGATAGATTCTATTAGTTCAGTTGTAGGGATGAAACTAGATGGAAAACAGTTACCAGAAAATGAGGAATTTTATTTCCATATATTTGTAAATTTACAAGAGAGAGCCCCAGAGAATATATTTGATAAATATATTAACCCATATTTGAGTCCTAAGTATGATGATACAGATATGACACGTATACAGACGGCTAAAATTATTGCAAGTCAAATTTCAGATGTTTTAGATGATGAGATAAAAAGTAATAGATATGATGAATTAAAAGTTTATGTTCCTGGTGCTGGAATAGTCAAATATGATATAGAGCTAGCAATAAGTGGTAATGAAAAACAAGTTATAAATGCAGTGAGTAGTTTAAAAGAAGACCTTGGAAAGATAAAGGGTGTAAGTAATATTGTTGATGATAGATTAAGTGGTAATGAAGAGCTAAAGTTTTCACTTAATAACTATGGAAATTCTTTAGGATTTAGTGAGCAATATCTTATCAATACTTTAAAACCTTTTTATTTTAAAGGGGCATTTTCTAAGATGTATGATGAAAATGGTTTAGTTGATATTGTATTTGTATCAAAAAATAAAGATATCAAATCATCTTTGGAAAGTTTTCAAATAGCAATACCTAATAGCATTCAAAAAGTATTATTAAGTGATATTGTTGAGTTTACTACAAAGCCATCTTTATCCCAAATATTTAAAGAAAATGGTACAGCAATTACAAGTGTTACAGCTAGCTTGAATGACACTACAAGTGAAGAGGTTTATAGACAACTTCAATCAACTCTTGATACTTTAGAAAAGATAGTAAAAATAGATATCAAAGGGGAGCAACAAGAAAATGAAAAGGTGCAAAAAGAGATGGGACAAGCATTTGTTATTGCATTGGTTTTAATCTTTATTGCACTTGTATGGATGTTTGATTCTCTTGTCAAGTCATTGATTATTCTAAGTACGATTCCACTATCTGTTTTAGGAGTATTAATAGGCCATTATATTATGGGATTGAATTTAACTATGCCAGGACTTATTGGTATGGTTGGACTTGCTGGTGTTATTGTAAATGATGGAATTATTATGATGGATTTTATTAAGAAAGCAAAAAATATTCAAGAGCTTAAAGAATATGCTCTTTTAAGGTTAAGACCAATTTTACTTACATCGTTGACAACAATCTTAGGATTAAGCACCCTTATATTCTTTGCATCAGGTCAGTCTCTTATTTTACAACCAATGGCAGTTGCACTTGGTTTTGGTATATTGTGGGCAACGATACTAAATCTTTATTATCTTCCAATGGTATATAGGATTGTCTATTTAAAAGCTAAATAATAGTTAAACCACTATTTACTTATTCTAAGATACAATCTTTACTATGAATGCAGATAAAACTATACAACTACTAAAGGACAATGACCTTTTAAGAATCATTGACGAGCCTCTTGATATTTATCTTGAAATTCCACATATTGCTTATGTTGAAGTGAAAAAAGAGGATAGTAAAGCTTTACTATTTACAAATCCAATTGACAGAAAAAATGATAAAACATTTGATACTCCAGTATTAATGAATATCTTTTGTTCTCCAGAAGCTGTAAAGCTTTTAATTGGTGATGCAGATGCAATAGCCCAAGAGATTGAATCACTATTAAAGATGAAGCCACCTCAAGGTTTTAGTGATAAGATTGCAATGTTTGGAAAACTATTTGATCTAAAAAATGTTCCACCAAAAAGACTAAATGGAAAAGGTGAATGTCAACAAATTATTAAAACTGGCGATGATATTAAATTATCTGATCTTCCAATACTAACTACTTGGGAACAAGATGGTGGACCATTTATTACTATGGGTCAAGTGTATACACAAAGCTTAGATGGCAAGATGCAAAATGTTGGTATGTATAGATTACAGATGTATAATGATGGTCAATTAGGTATGCATTGGCAAATTCATAAAGATTCAAATCATTTCTTCCATGAATATAAGAAAGCTGGAAAGAAGATGCCAGTATCTATTGGTATTGGTGGAGATCCTATGTATATTTGGTGTGGACAAGCACCACTTCCTATAGGAATATTTGAATTATTATTATATGGATTTGTAAAGAAAGAGAATGCACGCCTTGTAAAATCAATCACAAATGATATTTATGTACCACATGATGTTGATTTTGTTATTGAAGGTTTTGTAGATCCAGAAGTACTTAAAATAGAAGGTCCATTTGGTGACCATACTGGTTACTATACTTTAGAAGAAGACTATCCACTTATGGATGTAACTGCAATTACAAGTAGAAAAAAACCTACATTTGCTGCAACAGTTGTAGGTAAACCACCACTTGAAGACAAGTATATGGGTTATGCAACAGAAAGAATATTCTTACCATTACTTAAAACAACAGCACCTGATTTGATTGACTACTATATGCCTGAAAATGGTGTGTTCCATAATTTAATTTTGGCAAAAATTAAAACAGCATATCCAGGGCATGCACAACAGATGATGCACGCATTTTGGGGTGTAGGTCAAATGAGTTTTGTTAAACATGCAATCTTTGTAGGTGAAGATGCTCCGGAACTTCATGATGATGAAAATATTACAAAGTGGATATTAAATAGATTTGATGTGCAAGAGATGCTTGTTTCAAAAGGTGTAGTTGATGCACTCGATCATAGTTCACCAAGATTTGCACTTGGTGGAAAGCTAGGGCTTGACTGTACAGGTGATGAGGTAACTGAAAGTGGAATTACATTACTTACAACTGATGAGCTTAAGAAAAAAGCTCAAGAGATTTCATCTGATATAAAAGATCTAAAACAATACTATACAGATACAAAGAACCCTATCACTATTGTAACAGTAGATAAAAATAGATCTCAAAAATATCTTTTTGATGAATTAAAACCTCTATTTAGTCATATTAAAATTTTAATAATCATTGATGAAAAAAATAATGACCTATCAAATGAGTATATGCTTGTATGGAGAGTTGTAAATAATATTGATGCACAAAGAGATATCTTTGTAGATGGTGCTACAGTTGGAATTGATGCTACAAATAAAAATTCATATGATAATTTTCAAAGAAGATGGCCAGATGATGTAGTTTGTACAAAAAGTGTGATTGATGATCTAAGAAAAAGAGGCATTTTAGATATCTCAGATCAATTTATAAAAAAATTTGGATTAGTATAATAAATAAAAAGGAATAATTTTGGCAGTAAAGTTTGAAGCAGTATTAAAAAATAATGGAATTGGTGGTTGGTGTATTGAACTAACTGATACTTTAGAATCTACAACAGTTAGATGTGAAGACTTAGAAAACTTTTCTAGTAAAATACAAGAGATGGGTGAAGGTTATGGAAATGATATTGAAGTTGAATGGAGTTCAGCTGATGATGTTAGTCCTGCTCATATGCAAGAGTTAAGAGTTGCTATGATGGAATATCAAGAAAAATATCAAGAAGAGATTGATAAAGAGTTAAATGGAGATCAAACTCCTGGATTTGATCCAAACGCTAATTAAAACTATTTGTAATTAGCATTATTACGATAGTTTATCGTGATATGATGTACTTATATTGTTTTTAATAAACATCCCATAAGGTGTTTGTTCATTGATTACTCTATAAGTATCGAAAAGATCTAAGTTTTTTGTAATAGCATCTTTTAAAATTTTTAGAATTTTTGTTGCATCATATGGTGGAATATGTGAGGGAGCTTCTTTCCCTGATGTAAAATATTTATGCATTTTATCCACAATCTCTTGATTTTGAATCTCAATAAATACAGACTCTAAGGGTGATTTAAAAAACATCATCCCTTGTTGTATCATAATAGAAGTATACATAGTATCCATTCCATATATTTTTTTTGAAAATGAATCATATAAAAATAGATGTTTATTATAGTTGTCATGGAATGTATCGTACATAAGATCTAAAATAGCAATTTTTTCATCTTTTGTATAAAAGTTTCCTATAGTACTAAAACAAAAACTCAATAATGATTTAATGTCATACCACTCATCACTTTTATATGAATATGACAGCATTTTATCAATTCTTGTAGCTCTTAGTTTTTTTAGATTATGGCTTGTTTCTTCATCTTCGAGTCCTTTAACATTAACTGCATCTCTGTAAACTGGACCAGGGAATTTTGGATGGATCACTAACCGTTGTTGAGATTCTCTATTAAGTATGTATTTTAGACGATTTTCCGGGTCTTCATCAATAATTTTAACATCTTTTGAAGGTATAGCTGTAATCGCTTTTATAAATTCATCTGCCTGACAATTCTCATTCCAAACATAGTCTGGATATCTAAAAAACTTTGCTATTTTATCAAGAACTTCTCTTTTAGGTTCAACAGTTACTTCTTTATTTACCCATGAACTTACAGTTCTTCGATCTTTATCTATAATTTTTGCAAATTTTGAAATACTAAGTTCAGAACGATTATAGATATCTATAACTTTATCCATTAAATTTTTATACAAAACCACACACCTTAAAATGAATATTATGAATTGTACAATTTCTATACATAAAGTACAATAAAGTACATAGTGTATTTATATTGATCAGAAGTTACAGAAATAATTCATTTTTAATACAACACAAAAATTGTGAAATGTGATATTATAGTTATAGATCAAAAAAGGATGAATAACAATGGGAAAATTATATGATGATGTATACAAAAACTCTATAGTAAATCCAGAAGAATTTTGGGCAGAGGCTGCTGAAGATATTCATTGGTTTAAAAAGTGGGATAAAGTACTTACTGAAGAAGATGACTATTATCGATGGTTTAAAGGAGGAAGACTAAATACTTGTTATAACGCACTTGATATTCATATTGAAAATGGACTAGGAGATCAACTAGCACTTATTTATGATTCTCCAGTGACAAATAAAAAAGAGCAATATACATATAATGAGCTTAGAGACAGAGTAGCAAAAGTTGCTGGTATCTTAAGCGAAAATGGTATTGTAAAAGGTGACAGAGTTGTTATCTATATGCCAATGATTGCAGAAGCTGCAATTGCAATGCTTGCTTGTGCAAGAATTGGAGCTATCCACTCAGTAGTATTTGGTGGATTTGCTGCACATGAGCTTGCAACTAGAATAGAAGATGCTTCACCGAAGATGCTTATAAGTGCATCATGTGGGGTAGAGGTTTCAAAGGTAATTGAATATAAACCACTTCTAGATGAAGCTATTAAAAAGTCATCACATAAACCTGAAAAATGTCTTATTTGGCAAAGGGAAGAAGCAATTTGTAGTATGCTACCAACAAGAGATATTGATTGGAAAGAAGCAGAAGCAAATACAGATCCTGTTGGATGTACAGAAGTTGATGCTATTGATCCTCTTTATATTCTTTATACTTCAGGAACTACTGGAAAGCCAAAAGGTGTAATTAGAAGTAATGGTGGACATGCTGTTGCCATGAAATGGTCTATGAAAAATATCTACAATGTAAAGGAAGGCGATGTTTTCTGGGCAGCTAGTGATGTTGGTTGGGTTGTTGGACATTCATACATTGTATATGCACCATTATTAAGTGGATGTACAACTATTCTTTATGAGGGTAAACCAGTTCGTACTCCAGATCCAGGAGCATTTTGGAGAGCTTGTGAAGAGTATAAAGCAAATATTTTATTTACAGCTCCTACTGCATTTAGAGCTATTAAAAAAGAAGATCCAACTGGAGAATATGCAAAGAAATATGATTTAAGTTCATTGCAATCAATCTTTGTTGCAGGTGAAAGGTGTGATAGTGATACATTACACTGGACAAGAGATATTACAGGTAAAGAAGTGATTGATCATTGGTGGCAAACAGAAACTGGTTGGGCAATTGCAGCTAATCCTCTTGGACTTGATCCAATGAAAGTAAAAGCTGGAAGTCCAACTAAACCAATGGTAGGATTTGATCTTAAAATTTTAGATGCAGAAGGAAATGAATGTAAACCAGGAGAACTTGGTAACCTTTGTTTAAAACTTCCATTACCACCATCATGTCTTATGGGTATTTGGGATGACACTGAAAGATTCAAAAAATCATATTTAAGTGATTACCCAGGATACTATTTAGCAGGAGATAGTGGATACATTGATGAAGATGGATATGTATGGGTAATGGGTAGAATTGATGGAGTTATCAATGTAGCTGGTCATAGACTTTCAACTGGTGAGATGGAAGAGATTATATCAAACCATGCAGATGTTGCAGAATGTGCTGTAATTGGTGTAAATGATGAACTTAAAGGTGAACTTCCAATGGGATTTGTTGTGCTAAAAGATGGTGTAACAAAATCATATGATGATGTTTCAAAAGAAGTTGTTGCTCTTGTTAGACAGGAGATTGGTGCTGTTGCTGCATTAAAACTTGTAACAGTTGTAAATAAATTACCAAAAACAAGATCTGGTAAGATATTAAGAGGTACTATGAGAAGTATTGCTGATGGAAAAGAGTGGAATATGCCATCAACAATTGAAGATGAAAGTGTATTACCGGAGATAGCAGAAGCTATAAAATCGCTTGGTTACCCAAAAAAATAATAAATTAATTTAAAAATAAAGGAATAAAAAATGACAACAGTAAGTGCAGGAAAAAGATTTAGAGACGCAGTAAGAGATAATGACCCATTACAAATTGTAGGAACTATTAATGCATACCAAGCATTACAAGCAGAAGCAGTAGGACATAAAGCGGTTTATTTATCAGGTGGTGGTGTAGCAAATGCATCATATGGTTTACCAGATTTAGGTGTAACAACTATGCAAGATGTTTTAATTGATGCATCAAGAATCACAGGAGCAACTGATTTACCATTATTAGTAGATATTGATACTGGATGGGGTGGAGCATTTAACATCACAAGAGCAATTAAAGAGTTTACAAGAGCTGGTGTTGCAGCAGTTCATATGGAAGATCAAGTTGCACAAAAAAGATGTGGACATAGACCAAATAAAGAGTTAGTTTCAACTCAAGAGATGTGTGATAGATTAAAAGCAGCAGTTGATGGTAAATATGATTCAGAATTTGTAATCATGGCAAGAACTGATGCACATGCAAGTGAAGGGCAACAAGCTACACTTGATAGAGCACATGCTTATGTTGAAGCTGGAGCAGATATGATCTTTGCTGAAGCAATTCATACACTTGAAGAGTATAAAGAGTTTACAGATCAAATTGATGTACCAGTATTAGCAAATATTACTGAATTTGGAAAAACTCCATACTTTACAACAGAAGAGTTATCATCAGTTGGTATTGATATGGTTTTATATCCACTAACAGCATTTAGAGCGATGAATCAAGCAGCACTTGATATATACAAAGAACTTCATGATAAGGGAACAGTAGAAGCTAAGGTACATACTATGCAAACAAGAATGGAACTATATGATATGTTAGGTTACCATAAGTTTGAACAAAAATTAGATGAATTATTTGCTGGTAAAAAATAAGGGGTAATAAGATGAGTACAGCCACAGGATTTAAGCCAAAAAAATCGGTTGCATTATCTGGAACAGCTGCTGGAAATACAGCAATTTGTACTGTAGGTAAAACTGGTAATGATTTACATTATAGAGGATATGATATCTTAGAATTTGCTACACAAGCAGAGTTTGAAGAGATCGCATATCTTTTAATTCATGAAAAATTACCAAATAAAGCTGAACTTGATGCATATAAAGCAAAACTGAAAACATATAGAGATCTACCAAATGGTGTAAAAGTTGTATTAGAACAATTACCAAAAGATACTCATCCAATGGATGTAATGAGAACAGGTTGTGCAGCTCTTGGTTGTATGGAACCAGAAGATCAAGCTCATCCAAAAGATGAAGCACAAAATATTGTTGATAGATTAATGGCATCATTTGGATCAATTCTTTTATATTGGTATCACTTTAGTCATAATGGAAAGAGAATTGAACTTCAAACAGATGATGATACAATTGCGGCTCATTTTTTACATCTATTGCATGGTAAAAAACCAAGTGATTCGTGGATTAAAGCGATGCATATATCATTAATCCTTTATGCAGAGCATGAGTTTAATGCCTCAACATTTACATCAAGAGTAATTGCTGGAACAAATTCAGATATGCATTCAGCTGTTACTGGAGCAATAGGAGCATTAAGAGGTCCTAAGCATGGTGGAGCTAATGAAGAAGCATTTAGAATTCAAGAGAGATATTCAAGTGCAGATGAAGCTGAAAAAGATATCAAAGAGAGAATGGCAAGAAAAGAGATCATTATTGGATTTGGACACCCTGTATACACAAGTAGTGATCCAAGAAATGTAGTGATTAAAGAGGTTGCTAGATCACTATCTGAAGAGAATGATGATATGTTGATGTTCGATGTTGCTGCAAGACTAGAAGAGATTATGTGGGATGAAAAGAAAATGTTCCCAAATCTTGATTGGTTCTCAGCTGTATCATATAATCAAATGGGAGTACCAACAGATATGTTTACACCTATTTTTGTTATATCAAGAGTTTCAGGATGGGGAGCACATGTTATTGAGCAAAGAGAAGATGGAAAAATTATTAGACCATCAGCAACTTATGTAGGTCCTGAAGATCTTAAATTTGTACCATTAGCACAAAGAGGATAGGAGTAATATGGATAATAGTCAATATTTAAAAAAACTAGAAGGTTTTGATACAAGCTTTTATGATGTAAAAGCTGCCGTTGAAGATATCACTCCTGGTTCTTTTGCAAAATTAAACTATACTTCAAGAGTATTAGCAGAAAATTTAATTAGAAAGTGCCCTAGTGCAGATTTAAAAGACTCACTTGTGCAACTAATTGAGAAAAGAACTGACAAAGATTTCCCTTGGTACCCATCAAGAGTTATCTGTCATGATATTCTTGGTCTTACAGCATTTGTTGATCTTGCAGGTTTAAGAGAAGCTGTTGCATCTAAAGGTGGTAATCCAGATAAAGTTAATCCAGTAGTTCCTACTCAATTAATTGTTGACCACTCATTAGCAGTTGAATGTGGTGGATTTGATCCAGATGCATTCCAAAAAAATAGAGATATTGAAGATAGAAGAAATGCAGATAGATTTCACTTTATTAACTGGACTAAAGAAGCATTTAACAATGTTGATGTTATTCCTCCAGGAAATGGTATTATGCACCAAATTAACTTAGAAAAAATGTCTCCAGTTATTCATAATATTGAAGGTATTGCATCTCCTGATACATTAGTTGGTACAGACTCACATACTCCTCATGTTGATGCACTTGGTGTAATTGCAGTAGGTGTTGGTGGATTAGAAGCTGAAAATGTAATGCTAGGTAACCCATCTTATATGAGAGTTCCTGAAATCATTGGTGTTGAAATCACTGGCGTTAGAGCTGAAGGTATTACTGCAACAGATATTGCTTTAGCAATGACAGCATTCTTAAGAGAAAATAATGTTATCTCTGCTTACTTAGAGTTCTATGGTTCAGGTATTCAATACTTAAATTTAGGTGATAGAGCTACTATTGCAAATATGACTCCTGAATATGGAGCATCAGCTGGTATGTTTGCTATTGATGAACAAACTATTGATTACTTAACAGTAACAGGTAGAGACCATGAGCAAGTTAAGTTAGTTGAAGCTTATGCAAAAGCAAATGGTTTATGGGCTGATCAATTTGAAGGTGCTACATACGCTAGAACAATTGAATTTGATTTATCAAAAGTTACAAGATCTTTAGCAGGTCCATCTAAACCTCATAAATTAGTACCAACTTCAACTTTAAAAGAAGAAGGTATTGTAAAAGAGTGGACTCAAGAAGGTGATTTAATTCCTGATGGTGGTATTTTAATTGCAGCTATTACTTCATGTACAAATACTTCAAATCCAAGAAATGTAATCGCAGCTGGGTTATTAGCTAAAAAAGCAAATGAACTTGGACTAAAAAGAAAACCATGGGTTAAATCTTCATTAGCGCCAGGTTCAAAAGTAATTGAAGTTTATTTAAAAGAAGCTGGATTATTGCCTGAGATGGAAAAACTTGGATTTGGTGTTGTAGGATTTGCTTGTACTACATGTAACGGTATGTCAGGTGCTTTAGATCCTAAGATCCAAGAAGAAGTTGTTGAAAGAGATATCTATTCAACTGCTGTATTATCTGGAAACAGAAATTTTGATGGTAGAATCCATCCCTATGTAAAAGAATCATTCTTGGCATCTCCTGCTTTAGTTATTGCATATGCACTAGCTGGAACAGTAAGATTTGATATTGAAAATGATGTTCTTGGACAAGACAAAGATGGAAATGATATTAAATTAAAAGATTTATGGCCATCAGATGCCCAAATTAATGCAGTTGAAAAAGAGTGTGTTAGACCAGAAATGTATAACGACATTTATGAACCAATGTTTGCAAGAGAAATATTAGGTGATATTAAAGTTGATCCATTCTACAGATGGAATACAAACTCTACATATATTAATAAACCTCCTTACTGGGAAGATGAATATATGCAAATGCCAGCATTAAAAGGTATGAGACCATTAGGTGTATTCCCAGATAATATCACAACAGATCACTTGTCTCCATCAAATGCTATCTTACCTGATTCTGCTTCTGGTGAATATTGTATCTCTAAAGGTCTTCCTATTCCTGACCTTAACTCTTATGCAACACATAGAGGGGATCACCATACAGCTTCTAGAGCAACATTAGCAAATCCAAAACTATTTAATGAAATGGTTAAAGATGAAAATGGTGAAACAAAACAAGGTTCATTAACGAAGATTATGCCAGAAGGTACTGAGTCTAGAATGTGGGAAGCGATTGAGACTTACACAAATAGAAAACAACCACTTATTATTATTGCTGGTACTAACTATGGTCAAGGATCTTCTAGAGATTGGGCTGCAAAAGGTGTTAGACTTGCAGGTGTTGAAGTTCTTATTGCTGAGTCAGTTGAGAGAATTCACAGAACAAACTTAGTTGGGATGGGTGTATTACCATTACAATTTAAAGAGGGTGATACAAGACATACTTACGCTATTGATGGTTCTGAAACATTCGATATCGAAGGTGAAATTTCTCCAAGATGTGACTTAACTGTTGTTATGACACGAGCAAATGGAGATGTTGTTAAATTCCCTGTATTATGTAGATTAGATACTTCGGCGGAAGTTGAAGTTTACACTAATGGTGGAATTTTACAAAAATTCGCTAAAGATGTTATTGCTGAAGGTAACTAGTACACTATTTCACAAACATTTCTAAAAGAAGGGCTAAGTAATTAGCCCTTTTTAGGTTAAGAGGTCTATAAAGAGATCACAGGATTTTTTTATAGATTATTTAATAAAAATTATAAGGATAATATGATGGCATATCAACCACAATTTAAAGTAAAAGCTACCTATATGAGAGGTGGAACTTCTAAAGGAACTTTCTTTAATATTGCAGATCTTCCAAAAGAAACTCAAGAAGATCCAGTAAAAAGAGATAAATTACTTCAAAGAATCGTAGGTTCTCCAGATATTTATAAAAAACAAATGGATGGAATGGGAGGAGCTTCTTCATCTACTTCTAAAGCAATTTTAGTTGGAAAATCAGATGTTGAAGGTCATGATGTAGATTATTATTTCTGTCAAGTTGCAATTGATAAAGACTTTGTAGATATGAGTGGAAACTGTGGAAACTTATCATCTGCTGTTGGACCATTTGCTATTCATGAAGGATTAGTTGAAAATGTACCCCAAAATGGTGTATGTTGTGTAAGAATTTGGCAAGCAAACATTAAAAAAACAATTCTTTGTTATGTAACTATGGAAAATGGTATGGTTAAAGAGATGGGTGATTATGAAATTGATGGTATTGCTTTTCCTGCCCAAGAGATTCAATTAGAGTTTGTAGAACCAGTTGATCCTTCTGAAGAGTTATTCCCTACAGGAAACCTAGTTGATGATTTAGAAGTTGAAGGGGTAGGAACTTTTAAAGCAACTATGATCACTGCTGGTATTCCTACAGTATTTGTAAATGCTGAAGAAATTGGATACAAAGGTACTGAACTTCAAGGTGATATTAACTCTGATACGCAAGCTTTAGCTAGATTTGAAAAAATTAGAATAGCTGGTGCTCTTAAAATGGGTGTTATGAAAAGTGCAGAAGATGCATTAACGCAACAACACACTCCAAAAATTGCATTTGTTTCACCTCCACAAGATTTTACAACATCTTCAGGTAAAGAGGTAAAAGCAGGTGAGATGGATCTACATGTAAGAGCATTATCTATGCAACAACTACATCATGCAATGATGGGTACAGCATCAGTTGCAATTGGTGTAGCTGCTTGTATCCCTGGAACTTTAGTAAATATTGCTGCTGGTGGTGGTGAAAAAGAAACAGTTACATTTGGTCACCCAAGTGGAGCTATTAAAGTGGGAGCTGCATTATCTCAAAATGATGGTAAATATGTAGTTGAAAAAGCAAGTATGAGTAGAAGTGCAAGAATCATTATGGATGGTTTTGTACATGTTCCTGCGGATACTTATTAGTAGATAAATATAATTAAAGAGAATTTCTATTTAGAAAATTTCTCTTTATGAATCTCGCCCCATAAATAGAGTTGTTTTAGTATAGGTTTTAATGTTTGTCCATATTCTGTAAGTGAATATTCTACCTTTGGTGGAACGATAGGATATACTTCTCTATGAACTATTCCATCCTCTTCTAACTCTCTTAGTTTTTGTATGAGCATTTTTTGTGTTGTTCTAGGAAGTAATTTTTGTAGTTCATTAAATCTTTTAGTCTCACTTCTTAAATACCAAAGAATCAAAATTTTCCATTTTCCAGCTAATACATCTAGTGATGTTTCTACTGGACACTTTTCAATATTTTCTATATTGTCAATTTTTTTAGTCATAAGAAGCCCTATTTATCTAAAGTATACTTTTAGATAGTACCTTACTTTTTTGTATGTTCTTGTGTTATTGTACCATTTTAGCTAAAGTTTTAGAATAAGTAAACAAAGGATTAAAATGAAAGCATATGTAGTAGAGAAAATTGAAGATAAAAAGTTTCAATCAGGTGTACAAGATATTGATATTCCAACTATTGAGGATGGTGAGGTATTGATTAAAGCGGAGTATTCTTCTTTAAACTATAAAGATGCATTAAGCTCTATTGGAAATTCAGGAGTATCTAAAAACTTCCCTCATACTACAGGTATTGATGTTGCAGGAATAGTAGAGCAATCTAATTCATCTGACTTTAAAGTTGGTGATAAGGTAGTTGTAACTGGATATGATTTTGGTATGCATACTCGTGGTGGTCATAGTGAATTTGTAAAGGTTCCAGCATCGTGGGTGATTAAACTTCCTAACAATATTACAGCAAGAGAGATCATGATATATGGAACAGCTGGTTTAACAGCGGCTTTAAGTATCAATGAACTTCTTGAAAATGGTATTAAAACTGGAAAAGTACTAGTAACAGGTGCAACTGGTGGAGTAGGTAGTATATCTGTAGCTATTTTAAGTAAGCTAAGATTTGATGTAACAGCAGTAACAGGAAAAGCTGATCAAATACCATTTTTAAAATCTATTGGTGCAAGTGATGTGATTTTAAGAAGTGATTTTGATGTTGAGAATAAGCGACCAATGGGACGTGAAACATTTGATGGTATTGTAGATACTGTTGGTGGAAATATTTTAGCAGAAGCTTTAAAAATAGTAAAATATGATGGAGTTGCTACATGTTGTGGATTAACAGCATCTTTTGAATTACCAATAAATGTATTTCCATTTATATTAAGAGGTGTTAGACTTATAGGGATTGATTCAGTTGAATGTACAAAAGAGAAAAAAGCAGCAGCATGGGAAAAAATTGCTACAGACTTTAAACTAGATTCATTAGAAGAATTAACAACACAAATCTCACTTGATGAGATCTCTGATGTTTATAAGAAGATGTTAGCTGGAGATATTGTAGGGAGATATTTAGTTAAAATATAGATCTATCTCATTCCGTGATGTTTTTTATCACGGTCTGATCTTCTCTTCCTAGATCTTTGTGATCTAGGATCTCTATCTTGTTTATTGTTATCTTTATAAGACTTTTTTTGATTATTTCCTCTATCTCTTCGTATAGGTCGTTCAGCTCTTTTAAGTGTTTTGTTATTTTTTAAAGAGTTTTCAATATATTGATTTACTTTCTCTCTTAGTAATCGTACTTTGCATTCATCAGGAAAAATATCTGGTAGTTTATAAGATAACCATAGATAAAGTGATATCTTTTTTACTTCATCTTCTGCTTTTAAAAGTTCCTCTTGGGTAGAAGCTGGTTTATTTATATTAATAGATATTTTATATTTAATAACTTTTCTTTGACTAATAGAACCTATATATTTTTTAAACCCATTTAGTATAAGTGGTGATCTTGTATTAATAGGTGCTTGTGCAAGGATATATTTTTGTTCAAGTGTTAGGTATTGATAGTGATCTTCAACAATTTTAGAAGTATCGATCATACTACTAATATTTGTTGCACTAAATGGTCCACTAAAATACATATTTTTTGCAAAGAAATCTAATATTTTATTTAAATTATGAGTTTTTAATAGTTGTGAGAGTTGTTCAATTTGAACGTTACTTGCTTTTACTTTAAATGGTGGTTTGATAGTTCTTACACTTTGAT
This sequence comes from uncultured Arcobacteraceae bacterium, assembly GCA_965659435.1. Lineage (GTDB taxonomy): Bacteria > Campylobacterota > Campylobacteria > Campylobacterales > Arcobacteraceae > JADHTT01. Next base: position 15,050 of record CBFHVJ010000001.1, on the reverse strand, counting down.
TGTATATATTGTCAATATTTTTTAATATAGAAGATTTAATAGCACCAATATGACCAGCTTCATGGAAACCATATCTTCCTGCTCGACCAGCAATTTGTATAATCTCTGTAGGATAAAGTAATCTATTTTCAACACCATCAAACTTTGTATCAGTTGTAAATAAAATTGTTCTAATAGGTAGGTTAAGTCCCATAGCAATAGCATCTGTAGCAATTAGTATCGTAGTTTCACCATCTCTAAATCTTCTAGCTTCTTCACGTCTTACTTCTGGACTTAAGTTTCCATAGATGATAGATACTTTATGGTACTTTTGTAGTTTTGCTTTATACATAAGTACATTTTTTCTACTAAATGCAATTAAAGCAGTTCCAGGTTGGATATCTCTTAAGTTTGTAGCTTTTGGAAGTAATTCCAGAGGAGTTTTTCTTTTAAACTTTTTTACAATTAATTCTTCATCTAAATAGGAAGCAATTTTTTTTACAGCATCTAGTGCATTTACACTTCCCGTCATGATAATCTTTTTTGCAGGAGCTCCTAATATTGCATTCACCCATGCCCAACCACGGTCTTCATCTGCAATCATTTGCACTTCATCTATTACACAAACATCAACATCAAGATTAAAATCAAGCATCTCAATAGTACTACAAATATGTGCAGCATCTTCATTGAATATCTGTTCTTCACCAGTTACTAATGATGTCTCAATATTGTCTTGTATTAAGCTTTCATAGTTTTCTAATGCTAGTAGCCTAAGAGGAGCTAGATAAACACCTGTATGGGCTTTTTTGAGCTCTTGCATGGCATTATATGTTTTCCCACTATTTGTAGGTCCTACGAAAAAGTATAGCTCTCTTTTCATGCTACGAGCTAGAGGATAGAGAGTTTTTATATCACAGTTAAGGAAGTTATTGAGTTGAGACCTAAGGGATTCATTTTGCATTTGTTATAATATCATAATTATTAGTAAATAGGATAAGTATGGATTGTAAATATTTTCAAGCTACAGATACACATGAAAGATGTGGAAGTTGTAATCTTGGCGGAATAAGTTATGATGAACAATTAGAGTTCAAATTAGCAAGAGAGAAAAAAAGATTTGAAGAGTTTGATTTAACAAATATTGATGTTATTCAAAGTGAAGATGGAGCTTTTAGAAATAGAGCAGAATTTAGAATATTACATCTAAATGGTACTATCTATTATGCTATGAATGATATAAATAAAAAAATATTACCAATTGAAAGTTGTAGTATAGTAAGTAAATCTATTTCATCACTTATGCCTACATTACTTGAAGAGATAAAGCAAGATGAAATATTATCTAAAAAACTTTTCATGGTAGAATTTTTAGGGAGTACTACGGGAGATATACTTGTAACTCTGGTATATCATAGAAAACTAGATGAGCAGTGGAGTGAAATTGCTACAAGATTAGAAGAAAAGTTAAGTATTAAAATTATTGGTAGAAGTAGAAAACAAAAAGTTATTTTATCAACTGATTGTATTGATGAAGAACTAACTATTAAAAATGAACAGTTTAAATTTCAATATCAAGAGGGTGGATTCACTCAACCAAATCAAAAAGTAAATGAGAAGATGATCGAGTGGGTTATCGATAATATTCAAGCTAAAGATGATCTATGTGAACTTTATTGTGGTGGTGGAAATTTCACTATACCACTTTCAAAACATTTTAATAATGTACTTGCAACAGAAATTAGTAAAACATCAATAAGATCTGCAAAGAAAAATTGTACTCTAAATAATGTAGAAAATATTAAGTTTATTAGGATGTCAAGTGAAGAATTTGTAGAAGCTAGACAAGGTGTACGAGAGTTTACAAGAATGAAAAAAGAAGATGTAAATCTTAATACTTATAATTTCAGTACTATTTTTATGGATCCACCAAGAGCTGGACTTGATGAAACAACTACACAACTTTCTAAAGAATTTAATCAGATTATTTATATATCATGTAATCCAGAAACTTTGTATAGGGACTTATTAGAGTTAACAAAAACTCATACTATTGAAAAATTTGCTCTATTTGATCAGTTTGCATTTAGTTCTCATATAGAATCAGGGGTTATTTTAAGAAAAAAATATAGCTAATTTTCAATCTTTGGTATGAGTTTGTCGGTAACTGAAGTTATAGCTAGTTTTGATACATCTCTTCTATAAGATTGGTTTTTCCTTCTATATTTAATATTTTATCTAATTGATACAATATTATTTATAGTCATACTTTTCAAGTAATTTATACTAATTGTATCTTGAATCAAAGGGTTTATTCCTTTTGACATCAAAGAATGTTTTAAACCTTCTCCAATTTTAGAACTAATAAATGTATTAACATTATAATCAAGTAAGATTTTTGGTAATTCAATAGCAGGTTTAGAATTATTTATTGATATGGGATTCTTAATCTCATCAATCAAATTTATTGTATTATCTTTTATGTGATAAATTAATATGATTTCTTGTTTAGGGTCAATAAGTTCAAATGTATTTATATCATTGGTACAAAATGCAATGACTAAATCTTTTTTATCATCTTCAAGTACTATTTTATATCCTGAAATGAGTCCATGTGTTAGTTTTTGTCTTGCACTTTTTATAATTCTTGTAAAAGTTGGTCTCGAAATTCCCATTTTTTTTGCAGCATCTTCTTGATATAAGTTTAATACATCCATAAGATATATTGCCTCAATCTCTTCATGTAACAATTTTGATACACCGTTATACTTACCACTAGATGGTATATATTCTGTAACAATAGGCTTGAAATTTAGATTTCTTTGTGTCTTCTCTCTTGGCATTATATATCCTTAATATTGAAATTTTAGCTAAATTTAATTTAAATATACTTGACATATGTTCATTTAGAATGATATGATTCAAGCATATGTTCAAAAAGGAAAACTTATGATAAATATAAAAAATATTTATTTAATGTATTATGAGGGATTTAAAAATATGAAAGTTGGTAAAACTTTATGGAAGTTAATATTCATAAAACTTGCAGTGATATTAATATTTTTAAAATACTTTGTACATGATACAAATTTTAAAAGTGAGTATATAACTCAAGAAGAAAAAATAAACTTTGTACATGAAAACTTAGTAGGAGGAAAATAATGGAAGAACACTTAGTTGATTGGTCGAGGGCACAATTTGCACTAACAGCAATATATCATTGGTTGTTTGTACCTCTTACTCTTGGTCTTGGTTTTATAGTAGCCATTATGGAAACAATTTATGTTAGAACTGGAAACTTAGCATATAAGAAGATGACAAAATTCTGGATGACATTATTTGCAATTAACTTTGCAATTGGAGTTGCTACAGGGATAATAATGGAATTTGAATTTGGTACAAATTGGGCAAACTATGCATGGTTTGTTGGAGATATATTTGGTGCACCTCTTGCAGTTGAAGGAATTTTAGCCTTTTTTATGGAATCAACATTTTTTGCAGTTATGTTTTTTGGATGGGATAAGGTAAGTAAAGGCTTTCATCTGTTATCAACTTGGTTGGTTGCGGTTGGTTCAAACCTTTCTGCTCTTTGGATACTTGTAGCAAATGGATGGATGCAGTATCCTGTAGGGATGGAATTTAATCCTAATACAGTTAGAAATGAGATGGTAAATTTTTGGGAAGTTTTATTTTCTCCTGTTGCAATTAGTAAATTTTTACACACTATTGGGAGTGGTTATGTTGTAGCTGCACTTTTTGTTGTTGGAATATCTGCTTGGTATCTTTTAAAAGGAAGAGATGTTTTATTTGCAAAAAGGTCAATGGTAATAGGTGCTACATTTGGTTTAATTGCATCATTATTTTTAACACTAAGCGGTGATGAATCTGCACATCAAGTTGCGTTGAAACAGCCTGTAAAACTAGCTGCGATGGAAGGCTTGTATGAAGGGAAAGAGGGAGCTGGTATAGTAGTTGTTGGAATATTAAACAATAAAAAAACACTCAATAATGATGAACATACATATCATTTTGAAGTTGAGATTCCTTATGCCCTTTCACTTTTAGGCTACCACTCTCCTAACGCATATGTTCCAGGGCTTAAGGACTTAGTTTATGGGAATAAGGAGCGTGGGATAATGAGTGTAGAAGAAAAAATGGTACGAGGGAAAATTGCTGTACAGGCTTTAGAAGACTATAAAAAAGCTAAAAAGCTAAAAGATGAAAAAGCAATGAAGATTGCAAATAGTATTTTACAGACAAATATGAAATTCTTTGGGTATGGTCATATTAAAAAACCTGAGGATATTGTGCCTCCTATAGCAACAACTTTTTATGCATTTCATGTAATGGTTACTCTTGGTGGTTGGTTTATAGTTTTATTTGCATTATTATTATTTTTAGTAACAAAAAGAGATATTTCTCAATATAGACTAGTATTACAATCAGCTCTTTGGTCTATCCCACTTGGCTACATTGCAGCAGAAGCTGGATGGATTGTAGCAGAAGTTGGAAGGCAACCTTGGGCAATACAAGATTTGATGCCTGTTGGAATTGCAGCTACTCACATATCAACTACCAATGTACAAATAAGTTTTTGGATGTTTGCATTTCTTTTTACAGCACTTTTGATAGCTGAAATTAAAATAATGACAAAACAGATAAAAATTGGACCAGAGGGAGGGCACTAAAATGGGATTTGGTGATTTAGAACTTTTAACCTTACAACAGTATTGGTGGATAATTATAGCATTACTTGGAGGACTATTTGTTTTTATTATGTTTGTTCAAGGTGGACAGACTCTTATTGATAAATTAAGCGAAAACGAAACAGAAAAAACAATGCTTATCAATTCTATAGGGAGAAAATGGGAGCTTGGTTTTACTACATTAGTTTTATTTGGTGGAGCATTGTTTGCTGCATTTCCACTTTTTTATGCCACAAGTTTTGGTGGTGCTTATTGGGTATGGATGGCTATATTATTTTGTTTTATTATTCAAGCAGTAAGTTATGAATATAGAACAAAACCAGATAATTTTTTAGGAAAAAAAACTTATGAAACATTTTTAAAAATCAATGGTTCACTTGGGGTGTTTTTACTTGGAGTTGCCATCAGTACATTCTTTTCTGGAAGTGAATTTTTACTTGATTCTAATAATTTTGTATTATGGCAAAATGATTTAAGAGGTTTAGAAGCATTACAAAATCCATATAATTATTTATTAGGATTTGCCCTTGTATATTTAGCAAAAATTAGTGGGGCATTGTATTTTATCAATAATATTGACTATGAACCTATAAGAGAAAAAGCGATTGATTCAATCAAGATAAATATGATAATTTTTTTAGTGTTTTTCTTAGGCTTTATGGCTTGGATATTATTAAAAGATGGTTATGCTGTGGATACAAATGCCATGGTATTTATACAAGAAAATAAATACTTTCTCAATTTTAAAGAGCTACCAATGGTTTTTCTTATGTTTATTATAGGAGTAGTTTTAGTGATATTTGGTGTATATGCAACAGTTCAATACAAACTAACTTACTGTATCACGCCTACAGGTGTTGGAATAGTATTGACTGTTATGGCAATTATATTAAATGTGGGGTTTAATAATACAGCCTATTATCCATCTACTTATGACTTACAAAGTTCACTTACAATTGTAAATAGTTCGGGTAGCCATTATACTTTAATGGCCATGAGCTATGCATCATTAATGGTGCCATTTGTGTTAGCTTATATTGCTTATGCTTGGTATTCGATGGATAAAGTAAAAATAACAAAAGAAGAGATTGAAGCACCCGATGCTCATAATTATTAGGAGAGAATTATGGAATATATTGTAGAAGTTTTATGGCTTTGTTTATGGCCAGTTGTTATATATTTGGCTTGGAAATTAAGCGTAAAAAATGCATTAAAGTTTGAAGAAAAAATAAAATGATAGCAATACCTGTAAAAATGAATAAAGAAAATCCACCTGTAAGTACACTTTTTGGTAAATCAAAATGGTTTGCAATAGTGGATGAAAATGGAAATGTACAAATTGAAGCCAATACAACTGATAGTGGAAGAGAAGTTGTTGAAAATATGCTAAAAAAAGGTATAAATAAACTTGTATTTCATCATATGGGAGGAAACCCTTTTATGTTATTACAAAAAGCCAATATTGAGTGTTTTCATGATGGTGGAGAGAGGATATTATTGAATGATGTTCTTCAAAAGTTAAATAAAAATGAGTTGAAAAAGGTTGATGGAACAAATATGGCTGATTTTGTAGAGCAAGGTAATATGCATAATGGTGGAGCTAATCATGATAATAGACATCATCATTAAGTCTATTTTGTCATTTTTTTGTAATTAATCCTCCAAAACGTCCACAATTTGGATCATTTCTATAAGAATAGTAGTTTGTTCCAGTACATTTTGTGCAAATTTCTGATATAGAAATATTCTTTTCATTTATCCCAAGGTCTAAAATTTGTTGTTTATTTATACCTTGAAGATCAATGTTTTTATTGAATACAAATTCTTGTCCAAAATTTTTAATTACAATTTCACACATAGAATTATCCACTTCATAGCAACATTTTTGGATACTAGGACCAAGCGCTACTTTGATATTTTGAGGATCACATTTAAATACTGAGATCATCTTTTTAATAGTTTTCTGAGCTATTTTTAGAAATGTACCATTTCTTCCTGCATGGGCTACTGCAATCACACCTTTTTTTTCATCATAAAATAAAATTGGTATACAATCAGCTACTAAAACTAAGAGTGTTATATCTTTTTGATCAGTTATGAGTGCATCACATTCATAGGTAGTTTGATTAAGAGTGCTTATTTGTACATCATTAGAGTGTACTTGTTTCATATATTTTAGATTTTTAAAATCTATTTGAAGTTTAGAACAAAGGTTTTTTTTGTTTTGAAGTTCTCTTAAATCAAGATCTTGATTTGTTGAGAAGTAAGTTTTTATCATAGGGGTTACTTAAGCCAATAGGCTTAAGTAAATTATTGTGCAGCAATCTCTGGATTGTCTTCTACAATTTGTCTTGTAATTTTATATGAACAGAATTTTGGTCCACACATAGAACAGAACTCTGCATCTTTAAATACATCTTGAGGAAGAGTTTCATCATGGTATTCTCTTGCTCTATCTGGATCTAGTGCTAGTTCAAATTGTTTATTCCAGTCAAAGTTATATCTAGCATCAGACATCTCATCATCAATATCTCTAGCACCTTTTCTACCTCTAGCGATATCTGCAGCATGAGCAGCAATTTTATAAGAGATGATACCAACTCTTACATCTTCAGCATTTGGAAGACCTAAGTGTTCTTTTGGAGTTACATAACAAAGCATTGAACATCCATGCCAACCACCAACAGCTGCACCAATCGCAGAACTAATATGGTCATAACCAGCTGCAATATCAGTTACAAGTGGCCCAAGGATATAGAATGGTGCCTCATGACAGTATTCTCTTTCAATTTTCATATTTCTTTCAACTTGATTGATTGGAACATGACCAGGCCCTTCAATCATAACCTGTACATCTTTTTCCCAAGCTCTTAAAGTTAACTCACCTAGAACTTTTAATTCATTTAGTTGTGCTTCATCTGATGCATCTGCTAAACAACCTGGTCTTAATGAATCACCTAAAGATAATGAAACATCATATTTAGCACAAATCTCTAAGATATCATCATATGCTTCATAGAAAGGATTTTCTTTATGATAGTGCATCATCCAAGATGCCATTAGTGAACCACCTCTTGAAACGATACCCATTTTTCTTTTTGCAATATTTGGCATATTTTCAAGTAAGAATCCAGCATGAATTGTAAAGTATGATACACCTTGCTGTGCTTGCTTTTCTAGTGTTTTAAGCATAGCTTCAATTGTAAGATTATTGATATCATCATCACAGTCATGAATGATTTGATAAATTGGAACAGTTCCAATTGGTACATTTGAGTGCCCAATTACAGCTTCTCTAATAGCATCAAGATTACCACCTGTAGATAGATCCATAATCGTATCTGCACCATATTTTAAACACATATCAACTTTTTCAAGCTCACCATCAATATCTGATGCTAAAGCTGATGAACCAATATTTGCATTGATTTTACATAATGATGCAATACCAATTGCCATAGGTTTTAAATTTCTATGGTTAATATTAGCAGGGATAATCATTCTCCCTTTTGCAACTTCACTTCTAATTAGTTCTGGGTCTAACTTTTCAACTTCTGCAACATATTGCATATCTTCAGTAATAATACCTTTTTTGGCATAGTACATCTGTGTTCTTACTTTATCACCTTCGTATTTGTCAAGATAATCTCTCATTACAAGTCCTATATATTTTTATGAATTATATTAATTGTGGCCATTATAGCAGGTTATTTTTACATAATCTTAAAGTAAAAAATTAACTTTTTGAGCTAATGTTACCTAATGTAGCATTTATAAGAATATGTTAAGATAATTTAGATTAGAATATGTTACTTTTAGATACTATAAGGATTGAGATGGAAGGTATTACGTTAGTTGTTTTAAGTGCAGGTAGTTCTTCAAGATTTGAATTAGAAGTGAAGAAACAATGGCTTCGTATCGGTAATGATCCTCTATGGTTAGTTACTACACGAAGGTTGTCTAAACTTCATAATTTTGAAGAGATTATTGTTGTTGGCCATGAAGATGAGATTAGTTATATGAAGAACTTTGACGATAAGTTTAAATTTGTAACAGGGGGTAACTCACGGCAAGAATCTATGGCTAATGCTTTAGATGAAGTCAAGACAACATCAGTAATGGTTACAGATGTTGCAAGATGCTGTGTACCTAAAGAGGTGATTGATTCCTTAGTCGATAACAAGGGTAGTGCTGATTGTATTGTACCTATTTTAAATGTGAGTGATACTGTTATTTATAATAAAGAAACGATAGATCGAAATAGTGTAAAGTTAATACAAACACCACAGCTTTCAAATAGTGTTATTTTGAAACAAGCTCTTCAAACATCTCAAGAGTTTACGGATGATAGCAGTGCCATTAAGGATATTGGTGGATCAATTTTGTATGTTGATGGTTCTTTAAAAAGTGCAAAATTAACTTTTGGTGAAGAGTTAAATAATTTAGATTGTTTAGCTTCTCCATCGAAAGATTATTTTAATGGTATAGGATACGATATTCATCCATTTGAAAATGGTAAGCAGATGGTATTAGGTGGAGTAGAGATTGATTCACCTTTTGGTTTTAAAGCACATAGTGATGGAGATGTATTAATTCATAGTGTAATTGATGCAATTTTAGGCTCAATTGGTGCAGGTGATATTGGAGAGTTTTTCCCAGATACTGATCAAAAGTATAAAGGGGCAGATTCAAAAGTATTACTTGAAGAGATAGTGAGATTTACAAGAAATGTAGGCTATCAGATTGTAAATATTGATATCTTAGTGATAGCACAAGTTCCTAAGCTTAGTCCTTATAAGGATCAAATTAAAACAACAATGGCTAATTTACTTAATTTGCCAAAACAAAAAGTTAATATTAAAGCCACAACTGCAGAAAAGTTAGGTTTTATAGGACGAAAAGAGGGTGTTGCAGTTCAAAGTAGTGCAACAACAAAATATTACAACTGGAAGGGGTAAGGATGAATATTTTAATTGTTGATGATGAAGTTTATTTATCACAGAAAGTATCTGCAAGACTTGAGGATGTAGGATATCTATGTGATATCGTTACATCAACTGAAAAAGTGGAGAAAAAGTATGATACGATACTTTTATCTACAGGCTTACAAAATAAAAATTATATGGACTTTATAAAAAAGAATAATGATGCTGTTATAATTTTATTAGCACCATATATTAGTGATGAGACAGTAACTGCTCCAATTGAAGCAGGAGCAATGGATTATGTAATCAAACCATTTTCTATGGATGAAGTTTTAAGAAAAATCAAACACTTCAATGACTTTAGAGCAATGAAGTCAGAAAATAATGCACTTAGAGAACAGAATGAATTTTTATTTAGAAAAGTTAAGTCTTCAGAATTTGAGTACAATTTCCCCCTTATTATAAATAGTACAACAACAATTGATGCAGATAAAGTAGCATTTGATATTTCTGAAAAAGAAAATAAAGAATTAGAAACAATTGTTCTTCAGTCAAGTAAAAAATTTAAATATGATGAAAAGAAACATGGAAGTAAACTGTTATATTTTTGTGGACTTCACAATCTATCTTCAAAAGAAAGAGAAGAGTTTTTTGAAATAATGAAAGATAAAAACATTATGTTATATCAAGAAAACTGTATAGAACCAGAAGGATTTACGTGTATTCAATTAAAAGAGAAGAAAAAAACTCTTTTAGAACAAGATATCATGAGTTTAAATGATTATGTTAAGTATATTGTACTAAACTTTCAAGATAAGTTCCCAGATACAAAACTAAGTGAAAAACTAGGTATAAGTAGAAAATCACTTTGGGAAAAAAGAAAAAAGTTAGGAATTGAAAAGAAAAAATAATGAGAAAAATTTTTTTAACAGTTGGATATAGTGGATTAAGTCCAAAAGCACCAGGAACAGCAGGAAGTTTTGTATCTTTACTGTTAGTAATGGGATTGATACAGATACTTCATTCTTCGACAATACTTTTATTAACTATCTTAATTAGTATAGTGGCCGTTAAGCAAATTGATATTTATGAAAAAGAGCTTGGTGAGCATGATAGTAAAGAGATAGTTATTGATGAACTTGCTGGTATGTGGCTTGCTTTTACAATTGCAATCTCTGGATCTCCTGTTGATAACTTTTTAATTATAGGTATATTAAGTTTTATCTTCTTTAGATTTTTTGATATCTATAAACCATCAATTATTGGTAGAATTGATCGTGAAGTAGATGGTGGTTGGGGTGTTATGGGTGATGATCTTGTAGCTGGAATTTTTGCTGGTATCTGTACACACTTAGTAAACTACATAATCTTTATATAGTGAACAAGAGGTTGCTTTTCTAACAAGTTGTTCAGAAAGAACCTCATTTTCATTCACTACATCTTTAACGTCAATTTCCATTAAATCATCTACTTGTACTTGATGTGTAACTTTTACAATGATATGAATCTCTGGATTTAATGCTCTAATAGATTCACAAATAAGTCTAATTTGTTCATCATTATCAATAGCAATAATTACAGCTTGAGCATCTTGAATATACACAGTTTCTAAAAGAGTTTTTGATTGTGCATTTCCTAAGAAAACAACATCTCCATTCTCTAAACCTTGGTCAGCATGTGTATGATCATGTTCAATAGCTACATAACTAATCTCTTTTTTCTTTAGAGTCTTAACTATATTTTGTCCTAAAAGTGAATATCCACACACAACAATATGATCTTTCATACCAGATGAAAGAATAGGTTCTGTTGTAGATTCAGATGAAGATGGCAGGAAATAGTTTGTAAATGGTCTTACATATCTAATTACTAAGGATGTAAAGATTAAAGAGATAATTATAACAGATACTAGTATTTGATAAAGGTTATCATCTAATAAACCATTATTTTGAGCAAGTGCAAATACTGCAAATGAAAACTCTCCAACTTGTGCAAGTGTTAAAGCAATTTTAAAAGCTCTTTTTGTAAATGTAAAAACTCTTAAAATTATAAAGATAAGTATCGCTTTAAAGAATAAAATTGAAGCAGTTAAAGCGATAATAACTAAATAGTGTTCCTTAATAGTTTCTACATCTATTTGCAATCCAACAGTGATAAAGAAAAGGCCTAAGAGAAGATCTCTAAATGGAATAAGATCTGATTCTACTTTGAATTTATATTTTGTTTCAGCAATTAACATACCTGCTAAGAATGCTCCTAATGAATATGAGAATCCAAATCCATGAGCAAATAGTGCAGCAGAAAGTACAATAAGTAAAATGGAAGCGATAAACATCTCTTCACTTTTTGTTTTAACTACATAAGCAAAAAAGTGTGACAGTACAAATTTACCAAGTATAAATAATGTTACTAATACAAATAGTGCTGAATAAAAAGTTTGTAAAAGTAGATCTTCAACAGCAATATGTGAATCTGTAAAGATTGTGATCATTAATAAGATCGGAATAACGGCAATATCTTGGAAGATTAACATCCCTGCAGAACTTCTACCATAAGGTCTATGAATATCATTATTGTCATTTAGTGTTTTTAGAACAATTGCAGTTGATGATAGAGCAAGTGCTGCACCTATAATAATAGCTGCTTTTGCTTCAATACCAAAAAAATGATGTGCTATATAGGAGAAAAATGCAGCTGTTATGGTTACTTGGAGAAGACCAAATACAAATACTTCTTTTTTCATAGAACGAAGATGAGGTAGGGAAAATTCAAGTCCAATGGTGAACATTAAAAAAACTATACCAAATTCAGCAAAGTGCGCTAATTGAACATGATCAATATGAGCAAAGTCCTCTAGCATAAGAGATAAGATAAATCCCGTAAATATATAACCTAAAATTGGTGAAACATGTATATACTTAAGGAATAAATTTAAAATAAGTGATATTGCTAAAGTAGCAACAATAATAGAGAGAAGATCCATATTTAATGAGGTGAGTAGTTTAGAAAAATCTAAACTATATCACACCCTTTTGTTCCTGCTTCAATATGTCCTATAACATATCCATCAGTATTTTTTAATACAGCATCAACATTTGCAGGGTTTACAACAAATACCATACCTATACCCATATTGAATGCTCTGAACATTTCAGCTTCTTCAACATGTTGACCCATAAGTTCGAAGATTGGCAATACTTGTACTTTATCTCTTTGAACAATGGCTCTCATATTTTCAGGTAATACTCTTGGAAGGTTTTCTACTAAACCACCACCAGTAATATGTGCTAATGCATTGATATGATCTTTATTTTGTTTGAATTCTTTTACGTAGATTCTAGTTGGTTCTAATAAAGTATCGATTAATGGTTTACCGTTAAAGTCATCTTCAAATTTCATATCTAATTTTTCTAAAAGAAGTTTTCTAACTAGTGAGAATCCATTTGAATGGATACCAGAACTTGGTAATGCAATTAATACATCTCCCTCTTGAACCCTTTCTACTCTATTCATTTCAGATTTCTCTGCAATACCTACACAGAATCCAGCAAGATCAAAATCACCATCACTATACATACCTGGCATCTCAGCAGTTTCACCACCGATTAGAGCACATTCACTTCTAATACAACCCTCAGCAATTCCTTTTACTACATCAGATGCTTCATTTACTTCAAGCTTTGCTGTTGCATAATAGTCTAAGAAAAATAATGGTTCACCAAAGTTACAGATAAGATCATTTGAACACATAGCAACTAAATCGATACCAACTGTATCAAATTTACCCGAATCAATAGCAAGTTTTAATTTTGTACCTACACCATCAGTTCCTGCTAAAATAACTGGTTCTTTATATCCTGTAGGAAGTTCAAAAGCCCCTGCAAATGAACCAATTCCACCAAGAACACCTGGAATCATTGTAGATTTTACATATGGTTTAATATTTTCTACAAAACTGTTACCAGCATCGATATCTACACCAGCATCTTTATATGAAATAGTACTCATTATTGACCCTTTGGTGTACATTTTTTAGAGATGATACAGATTGGACAAAAGTCGATAATACCTGCAATTAACGGAACTACTCCAAGGTACCACCATGACCAACTTAAAGATCCATCACCTAGTAAGTAACCAATTGTGATAGCTACTAATCCAATGATTATTCTAAATTTTTGGCAAAAAGATCTAATCTTGTCGAAAGTGTTCATAAAAATTCCCTTTAGTTTACTCAAGTTAGTTGAGTTTAATAATTGTTCGGTATTATATCCAAAATACATATTGTATTTACTGAAATATAATTTAAATTTAAAAGGCGTTTTATAATGGCAGATAGAAACAGTAAGAAACTTGCATACAATGAGATGATGGTACATGTTCCATTATGTTCTCATATTGATCCAAAGACAGTTTTAGTTGTAGGTGAGGTAGATGATGAGTTTAAAGCAGAAGTAGCAAAACACGATGTTGAGGCAACATATTTAGATTCACTTAATACAGACGATGTTTTTGATGTGATTTTATATAATTGTGATACTTTAGATGAGCAAGTTTTAGCTCAAGTAAATAGATGTTTAGAACCAAAATGTGGTATCTTTAATACTAAATCAACACCATTTCATACTGATTTAGAGAAGATGAAAGCAGAGTTAACTTTAATAGGAGAAAGCTTCTGGATCTCTATGCCATATAAGTTTGGTCATGATAATGCAATTTTAGCATCTAAAAAGTTTCACCCACAAGCTGAGATTGTTTTACAAGTTTCAGATTTATTACCTGATTGTAACTACTACAATACAGAACTTCATAATGCAGTATTTGTATACCCACAATATATTCATAAAGAGTTAACTGGAATTGCAAGAAGATAATTTTAAATATGCAATTGTCCTCACTGGAGGAATTGCAACAGGAAAAAGTACCGTAGCATCACTATTTATGATGCACGGTTTTCTTACTATTGATGCAGATAAGATTGCACATAAACTATTAGATCAACACCATGGTACAATTAGCTCAATTTTTGGTGAACATTTTGTTGAAAATGGAAAAGTACTTCGTAAAAAACTTGGTGAACTTATTTTTAATAATCTTGATGAAAAGAAAAAGCTTGAAGAGTTTATCCATCCACTTATTAAAGATGAAATAATTGATCAAGCAAAAGTTTTTGAATCACAAAAAAAACCTTATTTAATAGATATTCCATTATTTTTTGAACGAGGAAATTATGATATTGAAAAATCTGTCGTGGTTTATACTTCAAAACAGATTCAGCTAGAAAGACTACAAGATAGAGATAAATGTGATCAACAAACGGCACTCTCACGAATAAATAATCAAATGGATATAGAAGAGAAAAGAAAGCTTGCAAGTTATATAATTGATAATACAAAAGATCTAAAGCACCTTCAAAAAGAGGTGGAACGGATAAAAAAGG